>NZ_CP187561.1:5242500-5542500 GCF_049860745.1 Hydrophilobacter chitinilyticus
TGCTCGACCCACGCTTGTCAGGCCGGCGCTAAAACCCTTTGAAACCATGACCAGCCCCCACCAAGCTTCCGCGCCCCTGCTGCTGGTTGAAAACCTGCAGGTGGCCCTGCCCACGCCGCACGGCCTGGTACCCGCCATACGCAACATCCATCTGCGGCTGGAGCGCGGCCAAACGCTGGGCGTGATTGGAGAGTCGGGTTCCGGCAAATCCATCACCATGCTCGCGTTGATGGGCCTGCTGCCCGAGCAAGCGCAGGTGTCCGGAAGCATCCAACTCAACGGCCAAGAACTGGTGGGCGCGTCAGACGCCACGTTGTGCCGCATCCGTGGCAACCGCGTGGGCATGGTGTTCCAGGACCCGATGAGCGCGCTCAACCCCGTGCAACCCATCGGCCGCCAAGTGGCCGAGCCCTTGCGCCTGCACCGTGGCCTGTCGCGCAGCGCGGCCCACGCCGAGGCCGTAGCGCTGTTGACCCGCGTCGGCATCCCCGACGCCGCCCGCCGCGCCGAGGCCTATCCGCACCAGTTCTCCGGCGGCCAGCGCCAACGCATCACCATTGCCATGGCCCTGGCCTGCGGCCCCGACCTGCTGATTGCCGACGAGCCCACCACCGCCCTCGACGCCACGCTGCAACTGCAAATCCTGCAACTGCTGCGCGAACTGGTGGCCGAGCGCGGCATGGCGCTGATTTTGATTTCGCACGACCTCGGCGTCATCGCACAAAACGTCGACCACATGCTGGTGATGTACGGCGGCAGCGTGGTCGAGCGCGGCCCCACAGCGGCGGTGTTCCAACACATGGCCCACCCGTACACGCGTGGCCTGTTCGCCGCGCGCCCGCTGATCGGCTTGCGTGCCGAAGGCCAGCGCCCGCGCCTGCCCACCATTGCCGGCCACGTGCCCGAGTTGCAAGACATTCCCCCCGGCTGCCCGTTTGCCGGCCGCTGCGCCTGGACAGAAGCCACTTGCGCCAGCACTGCACCGCCCGCCCTTGCGGTGCCGGCCCACAGCAGCGGTACAGCCCACACCGCCAGTTGCCTGCCCCACGTGCTGCGCCAGTTGGAGGCCACGGCATGATCACCAACACTATCCCCGCCGCAACGCCATTGCTGGAAGTGACCGACCTGGCGCGCAGCTACCCGTTGCCGCGCGAAAAGCTGTTTCAAGCGCCCACGCAAATGCAAGCGCTGCGCGGCGTGAGCTTCGCCGTGCACAGCGGCCGCAACGTCGGCATCGTCGGTGAATCGGGCTCGGGCAAATCCACCCTGGCCCGCCTGGTGATGGCGCTCGACCAGCCCACCAATGGCAGCGTGCGCCTGCTCGGCCAAGACCTGCACCAGCTCCCAGCCGCCGCCCTGCGCACCGCGCGGCGCGACATGCAGATGGTGTTTCAAGACCCCTACAGTTCGCTAGACCCGCGCCAAACCGTGGCACGCATCGTGGCCGAGCCGCTGGCCGCGCTGGCCCACATCGGCAGCCGCACAGCACAGCCCGAGCAAGCCGCCCAAATCCTCAGCGCCGTGGGCCTGCGCGCGGGCGACCTCGACAAATACCCCCACGAGTTCTCCGGCGGCCAACGCCAGCGCATTGCCATCGCACGCGCCCTCATCACACGCCCCAAGCTCATCATTGCCGACGAGCCGGTGAGCGCGCTCGACGTCTCGGTGCAGGCCCAGGTGCTCAACCTGATGGTGGACTTGCAAGCCAGCTTCGGCGTGACCTACCTGCTCATCAGCCACGACCTCGGCGTGGTGCACCATTTGTGCGACGAAGTGCTCGTGCTGCACCAGGGCCAGGTGGTCGAGCGCGGTAGCCCGAACGACCTGTTTTTAAAGCCGCAGCACCCGGTGACCCAGGCGCTTGTGGCGGCCGTGCCACGTGCGCTGCCCGGGCCGAAGACGCAACAGCCAGCATTCGCTGCAGGTTAAGTTCAACCCGGTCACAATGCGCGGCAACAAGTAACTGTTGGGAGATTCGACATGCTGCAACGACGCACTCTGATCCGTTCCGCCAGCGCGCTGGCCCTGCCGGCCATGGCCGCCCCGCTCACCAGCTTGGCGCAATCGCGCAAAGACAACGTGACGCTGGCCATGACGCTGGAACCCACCGGCGGCCTCGACCCCACGGCCACGGCAGCGTCGTCCACATCAGAGATCGTGCACTACAACGTGTTCGAAACGCTCACCAAAATCCAGAGCGACGGCAGCGTGGTGCCGCTGTTGGCCGAGAGCTGGGAGGTCTCGCCCGACCTGAAAACCATCACCTTCAAGCTGCGCCGCAATGTGCGCTTCCACAACGGCGAACCGTTCAACGCGGCCACCGTGAAGTTTGCCTTTGAGCGCGCTGCCGGTGAGAAAAGCACCAACAAAGACAAGCGCACCTTCGCGGCAATGCAAAGCATCTCGGCCATTGACGATGCCACCTTGGTCATCGTCAACAAAGACATCGACCCCGACTTTTTGTTTCTGATGGGCCAGTCCACGTCCATCATCGTCGAGCCGAAAAGCGCCGACAGCAACAGCACCAAGCCAGTCGGCACGGGGCCCTATCTGGTGCAAAACTGGGCCAAGGGTTCGTCCATCACGCTGGCCAAGTGGGAGGCTTATCGCAATGCCGCCAACGTCAAGATCAAGCGCGCCACCTTCCGCTTCATCTCCGACCCGGCCGCGCAAATTGCAGCGCTACTGGCGGGCGACGTGGATGTGTTCCCGCGCGTCACGCCGCGCAGCGTGGCGCAGTTCAAAAACAACTCGCGCTTTCAGTTGCTGGTGGGCGGCTCGCGCGCCAAAACCATTCTGGCCATCAACAACAAAAAGAAGCCGCTCGACGACGTGCGTGTGCGCCGCGCCATCTCTGCCGCCATCGACCGCAAAGCGGTGATTGAAGGCGCTGGCGACGGCTACGGCGTGCCCATTGGCAGCCACTACACGCCGGGCGCGCCCGGCTACATCGACACCACTGGAATCAACCCCTACAACCCAGACAAGGCGCGTGCCTTGCTGAAAGAGGCTGGCGTGACCACACCACTGACGCTCAGTCTGAAGCTGCCACCACCTCCCTACGCCCGCCAAGGCGGCGAGGTGATTGCGGCGCAATTGGCCAAGATCGGCATCGTGGCAAAGATCGAAAACGTGGAGTGGGCGCAGTGGATCAGTGGCGTGTACACCAACGCCAACTACGACCTCACCATCATCTCGCACGTGGAACCGTTCGACCTGGGCAACTACGCCAAGCCCGGCTACTACTGGGGCTACGAGTCAGAGAAATTCAACGCGCTGTTTGCCAAGATCAACAACGCCCCGCGCGTGGCCGACCGCAACAAGCTGCTAGGCGACGCGCAAAAGATGATTGCCGAAGACGCCGTCAACGCCTTCTTGTACCAGCCGCAATGGATCACGCTGGCCAACAAGAACATCAAGGGCTTGTGGAAAGACATGCCGATTTTTGTGAACGACATCTCGGCCTTGTCGTGGAGCTAGGCCGATCACCTTGCTATCAATAAAGAAGCTGCTCACGAAGTCCCACTAAGCATCAATGGCCTATTTTCCTTAAAGATGCCCGCATGCTGCGCGACGCTTTAGGCAACCCCGCCACCCTGCACCAGACCGAAAGCCTGGCGCCGCTGGACGACTTTGTGATGGGCTTCATCGCCAGCGAAGCCCGCGCCGTGAACGTGCTGTCCATCACCGCGCAAGACCACAGCACCATAGTCCAGGCCTACGCCGCCGCGCTGCACATGTTTGCCGAAACCGGCAACGCCCCGGCAAATGCGCGGCCTTATCTGCAGCAAGCGCAGCAACACACCGCAGAGGCCACGCCGCGCGAGCAACGCTTTGTGGCGGCCGTGGCGGCATGGGTGCAAGGCGATGTGCCCGCCAGCCTGCGCCTGCTGCAGGAGCAGGTGGCGCAGCACCCGCGCGACCTGGTGGCCTTGAAGCTCGGCCAGTACCACGCCTTCAACCTGGGCGATGCGCCCGCCATGCTGCGCCTGGCCCTGGCCGCCGCGCCACACGCCGCCGATGTGCCCTACCTGCACGGCATGCTGGCCTTTGGTTGGGAGCAATGCCACGCCATGGCGCAGGCCGAAGCCGCGGCGCGCCACGCCATCCACCTGCGTGAAAAAGAGCCTTGGGCACACCACGCCTTGGCCCACGTCATGCTGACCCAAGGACGCATGTACGAGGGCCTGGACTTCATGCAAAGCATGGCGTCCACGTGGACGGGTTTGAACTCGTTCATGGTCACGCACAACTGGTGGCACGCCGCACTGTTTGCCATTGAACTTGGCGAGCCGCAAGCCGCGCTGCAGCTCTACGACACCCAGGTGTGGGGTGTGGAGAAAAGCTATTCACAAGACCAGGCCAACGCCGTATCGCTGCTGGCTCGGCTGGAGTTGGTGGGCGCAAACGTGGGCGCGCGTTGGCAAGATGTGGCCACGTATTTGTTGGCGCGTGGCGCCGAGCATGTGCTGCCGTTTCTCGATCTGCACTACCTCTACGGCCTGGCCCGCGCTGGCCGACCGGAGGCCGCCGCTTTGCTCGCCAGCCTGCAAGCCCATGCCGAGGCGCACCCCGATCAATCGCAGTGGCGCCACACCGCCCTGCCCTGCGCACGCGGCTTACTGGCTTATGCGCAAGGGGATTTCGCCAGCGCGGCGCAGACGCTAGGGCAAGCGTTGCCGCAGTTGGTGTTGATTGGCGGCAGCCACGCGCAACGCGACCTGTTCAGCCAGTTTCACCTCGACGCACTCATGCGATCGGGCCAATGGGCGGCCGCGCAAAACCTGGTGCAGCCCTTGCGCAACGGCCAGCCCGAATCGTTAAGGCTGGCGCGACTGGCGGCACGCGCGCAGCACGCCTTGGGGCTGCCGGGCTGGTGATTTGGCATGGGTGATTGGTGTTCGTTTTGGTGTCTATAGACACCAACGGGCGCTATAGTCGCAGGCCATAACCCCACACCATTGACGCTGGCCCAGCCAGCCGCCGCGCCACATGAACGCTCTCGACACTTTTCTCACCAAAATTGCTACGCACACACAGCGTGGAGCAGACCCCGCCGATTGCGTGGAAGCCATTGCGCCGCTGATGCTGGCACTGGTAGAAGGTGCCAACACCTTCCTGCAACCGCAGCACTTTCAAAGCCACCCAGACCACTACGCGCGCAACCTGGTCTACAGCGCGCCAGATGCGAGCATGTCGATCTACACCCTGGTGTGGTCGCCCGGCCAGTGGACGCCCGTGCACGACCACGGCAGTTGGGGTGTGGTGGGCGTGCTGGAAGGTTTACTGGAAGAGCGCAGCTACGTACGGGTGTCACCCGACCGGGGCAGCGACGAAGGCATAGACCTGGTACGCGGCGGCATCATCCTGCTGGGGCGCGGCGCCATCACCAGCTTTGTGCCCAACCCCGATCACATCCACATCACCGGCGTGCCAGCCAACCGGCCGCGCGCGGTGAGCCTGCACCTCTATGGCCGCACGATGAACGACTTCAACATCTACGACGTGGCCGCAGGCACACGCAAGCGCATCAACGTGGCGCACAACGAGAGTTAAAACGCCAGGTCAGACGTCTAGCTCTCGTCCACCACGTCATCCTGCAACTCCGCCTTGTCGGCGGCCTCCAGATCCGCGTCGTCGCGCGGCTTGATGATCATCACCGGCACCGGCGCCGCATGCAGCACTTCATGCGCTACCGAGCCCAGCAGCGCACTGCGCAAACTGCCTTTGTCGCGCGCGCCCAAAATCACCATGCCACAAGCGTAGCGTTCCACAATGTCGACGATGGTGTGGGCCGGGTCGCCAATAGCGATCTCGGTCTCGAAAGGAATGTCGGCTTCGCGCAGCAGGGCCGTACCTCTGAGCAACGCATCGCGCGCGGCGTCTGCGCTGGCGCGTTCGATCACGCCGGGGTCGGGCGTCATCACCAGCTCATACAAATGCGCCGGCTCTTGCACATTGGCCAACACCATGCGCGCCTTCAAACCCTGTCGCACCAGGCTGATGGCGTGGCGCACAGCTTCCAGCGAAACCTCTGACCCGTCTACAGGCAGCAGTATTTTCATGGCACAGTCTCCTTGAGGTCGTGTTGCTGATGCTTCAGCATAGGCCAAAAGAAATCGTTCCGAAACCGGTACCCCTACAAACACCTATGACCACTGTTGCGCCCCAGCTCATCTTCTTGCCAGGCTTGGCCACCGATACCGAAATGTGGCAAGCCCAACTGGCCGCCGTGCCGCAGAAGTGGCGCGCAGCGGTGACCGACGTGCACATGCGCTACAACACCATCGAAGACATGGCCCAAGCGCTGCTGGATAAACACCCCGGGCCGCTGGTGCTGTGCGGCGCCTCCATGGGCGGAATGATCGCCATGGAAGCCGCGCGTCGTGCGGGCCCGCGCCTGCGCGGCCTGGCCTTGCTGGGCACCAGCGCACGGCCGGAGACCGAAGCCATGCGCACCTTGCGTGAAGGCGTGATTCCGCTGTTTGAACAAGGCCGCATGGCCGAGGTGCTGCGCGCCAACATCCCACTGGCCTTTGCGCCGGGGCAGGCCAGCAACCCGGTGCTGACGCAGCAATACATGGCGATGGTGATGCGCGCTGGTGCGGCGCAGTTGGTGCAACAGAACCGCGCGGTGATGGTGCGGCCGGATGCGCGGCTGCACTTGTCTGGCGTGTCGTGTCCGGTGCTGCTGTTGTGTGGGGAGAGTGACAAGCTCACGCCGCCCGAGTTGACGCATGAGATTGCGGGGTTGGTGCCGCAGGCGGAGGTGCGCATCTTGCCGGGGTGTGGGCATATGCTGACGTTGGAGAAGCCTGCTGAGGTGAGTGCTGCTTTGGTGGGGTGGCTTGAGGGAGTTAACTAGCATCCCTGGCCGGGTCTCGCCCCGGCGGGCGACCTACGTTTCTTTGCTTCGCCAAAGAAATGTAGGCCAAAGAAAGGCGACCCCATGCCGGGTCCCTTCGCATAGCGAAGGGCAAACCTGCGCTGGATGGCGTTGGTGGGGGTCTGGTGGAACTCGCCTGCGGCTCAAACAGCCACCAGCCCTGATCCCACCAACCCCACCCATCGCAGGCCCGGCCTGACGGGAGTTGGAAACCAGACGGGCCATTGCTTCGCTCGGCCCACATAAACACCCGCAATGCGCAGCGAGGCGGTTGGTATTTTGGCCCCCAATCCCCTTGTAGCTGCGCCTGCGCTGGGCGGTTTTGGCGGGATCAGTTTCGCTGGCTGTTTGAACCGAAAGGCGAGTTCCAGCGAAACCCCGCCAAAGCCGCTCAGCGCAGGTTGCCCTTCGCCCTGCGAAGGGACGCAGATAGTGGGGTCGCCTTTTCTTGCTGACTTCTTTTGGCGAAGCAAAAGAAGTTAGTCGCCCGCCGAGGCGAGACCCGGCCGACAGCGCCAATGAACACCTCTACCGCTCAGTAGCCGCCAATGCAGCCTGCGCCGCATACTGCCGCACCAACTCCAACAGCGCCTCTTCAGGATAAGGCTTACCCAGATAGTGGTTCACCCCCAACGCGCGCGCATGCTCGCGGTGCTTGTCGGCGGTACGCGAAGAAATCATCACGATAGGCAAGTCCTTCAGCGCAGCATCCCCACGGATGTGCTGCGCCAAATCAAACCCGTCCATGCGCGGCATTTCAATGTCGGACAGCACCAGCGCCGGCCGCTCTTCGCGCAGACGCTCCAGTGCCTGCACACCATCACTCGCCAAGGCCACGCGATAACCTTCGCGTTTCAACAAGCGCTGCGTAACGCGGCGCACGGTGATCGAGTCATCGACCACCAGCACGAGCGGCACATCGGCACCAACGCCCAAACCTTGCGGTACCACCGGTTGCTCGGCACCTGATTGCTGCACCGCCTGCCACAAACGCGCTCGCGGGCCGTACACCGTGGCCAAGGCCACCGGGTTGTAGATCAGCACCACGGCGCCAGAGGCCAGTACCGACATGCCTGACAGCCCTGGCAAACGCGACAGTTGTGGCCCGAGGTTTTTCACCACGACTTCCTGGTTGCCCAAGACTTCATCCACGTGCAACGCGATACGTTGCGCCGCGCTGCGCAGCACGACCACAGGGCTGTGTTTGCCCGCGTCTTCTGTGCTGCGTGCCGAGGTTTGCAGCAGGCTGCCACCCCAGTACAGCGGCACCTGGTCACCTGCATATTCCAGTGCTTCCTGGGCATAGGCTTGCGCCAGCTCCGCTTGCGGCGTGCGACGCACGGTCTCCACCAGGTTGGCGGGTACACCGATCGACAAGCCACCTACACGCAACATCACCACCTGCGTGACCGCCGTGGTGAGTGGCAGCACCATCTTGAATTGCGTGCCTTTGCCCGCCTCGGTCGTGGTTTCAATGCGGCCACCCAGGGCCTGCACCTCGGCACGTACCACGTCCATGCCAATGCCACGCCCGGAAATTTCAGACACCTGATTGGCGGTAGAGAAACCGGGCAAGAACACCAGGTCGGCCACAGCGCCGGACTCTAAGGTTTGGCCGGGCGTGACCAGGCCTTGCGCTTCGGCGCGTTGGCGGATGCGGTCGAGGTTGAGCCCCGCACCGTCGTCACCCACCGTCACCGAGATGTCGTTGCCTTCATGGTGCAAGCCGATATGAATGGTGCCGGCCGCAGGCTTGCCAGCGGCTTGGCGCACCTCGGGGGCTTCAATGCCGTGGGCCATGGCGTTGCGCAGCAAGTGCTCGAACGCGGGCGCCATGCGGTCGAGCACGCCCCGGTCCATTTCAATGGCGCCGCCGGTGATGTCGAGCTTGACCTGTTTGCCGGTGTCTTTGCTGCCCTGACGCACCACGGCGTACAGGCGTTCGGCAATGCCTTCAAATTCCACCATGCGGGTGCGCAGCAGGTCGCGCTGCAATTCACGCGCTTGGCGCGCTTGTGCGGCCAGATCGTCTTCCGCGCCTTCAATGGTGCGTTGCAGGTTGCGCTGCACGGTGGCCACATCGTTCACCGACTCGGCCATCATGCGCGTGAGTTCCTGCACGCGTGTGAAGCGGTCGAACTCTAGCGGGTCGTATGCTTTTTCGGAGTCTTTCGCCAGTGCCAGGCGCGACTGCATTTGCGATTCGGCCTGCAGTTCAATCTCGCGCAGTTGTTGGCGCAGACGCTCCAGGTTGCCCGTCAAGTCGTTGAGCGAGCCGCGCATCTGGCCCAAACGTGCATCGAGTCGCGTGCGGGTGATGATGACTTCGCCTGCCTGGTTGACCATGCGGTCGAGCAACTGCGAGCGCACCCGCACCGATTGCCCGGCCAGTTGGCGCGCCACCTGCGGCAACGGCGCTGGCAGGGGTGCAGCCGTCTCCAGATCTTCGGCGCCACGAATTTCAATCGAGGCGTTGATGGGCAGCACGTCGGCGCCGCCCACACTTTGCAGGTGGCCGGTGCGCAGCGCATCCATATTGCCTTGCAGCACATCGAAATGAGCCAGCAGCGGCTCAATGGTGGCAGCCGTCGGCTCGCCGTCGGCGCCCATGTATTCGATGACGGTTTCCAGGCGGTGCGCCAACTCGCCCAAGCGCAGAGCGCCGGCCAAGCGGGCACTGCCCTTGAGCGTGTGCAGGGCGCGCAGCACTTCGCTGCGTGCGCCACCGTTGTCGGGGTGCGCGCGCCACTGGCGCAGCGCCGAACCCAACTGGGGCAGCAGCTCGGCAGCTTCTTCTTCGAAGATGGGGAACAGGTCGGCGTCAATCACGTCGACCGCGTCGATGTCGTCGCCAAAACCATCGGCCGCAGCAGCAGCGCGCACTTCGGCAGCCTGGCCCAGACGCGGCACCACGGGCATCTCAAAAACCGGCGCCAATGTCTGTGGTTCGGCAACGGTTTCAGCAGCGGCGTCGGCTGCATCGGTCGCTTCGGACTCTTCCGCATGCGCGGCCTCTGCCGTGTCTTCGGTGCCTTCTTTGTCTTCCGCATCCGCGAGCGCTTCGTCCGCTTTTGGCTCTTCCGCCTGCTCTGCCACGTCGTCCGCCTCGGCGGGTTCAAGCGCAGTCTTCAACTCCGTCTCGGCTTGATCTTCAACAGCCTCGGCCGCCTCTATTGCTTCAGTTGCTTCAGCCACAACGGCTTCGTCGTCCGGCACCAAATCTTGCACCGACACAGGTCCCTGCGCCAGCAACTCACGCAAGGCCTCGACCACCGCTGGGTTCGCCTCTTTCAGGAAACCGGCGGCAAACTGGTGCAGCAGGCGGCGAATGTCTTCGGCGGCCTCGTTGAACACCAGCGCCTGGTGCTTGGTACCTGCACCATCCATCTGCACGTGCAACAGCGCATCTTCGAGTGCACGCGCCAAATGCGACAGCGCTTGAAAACCCACAGTGGCCGAACTACCAGCCAACGAATGCGCCAATGCCACCGCCGTATCCGACAGCGGCTGGTCCAGCTCCAGCGCCCACTCGTTGAGCGAAGTCTGCAAGCGACGTGACCACTCGTCAGCCTCATTGAGGAACACGTTGTAGAGCGGAATGCCGATGCGCAACGGGCCAATGGCCTTGATGGCATCGTTACCCTCGGGCTCCGACTCGGCCTCGGGCTCAACCGCTGACAAGGCGTGAACGCTGGTGGTTTCTTCTGGTTCGGCCACCAACTTTTCTGCCGTTGCCTCTTCAATGGGGGCTGTCTCAGCGACAGAAGCGTCTTCTGCGTCTTCTTCTGCTGCATCGGGTTCCGCCAACTCAGCTTCTGGTGCAGACACCGCCGAGTCCTCCACCAACTCGATGGGGGCCTGAGTCTCCAGCACCGGCTCGACCTCAGCCTCGGCAGCGGGCAACTCTTCAGCAGAATCTTCAGATTCGGAAGTGATCTCCGCTTCGGCTTCGGCTTCGGCTTCGGCTTCGGCTTCGGCTTCGGCTTCGGCTTCGGCTTCCAGCTTGCCGACAAGCGGCTCGGTTTCCACGTCCTCCGGCACTTTTATTTCGATGGCTTCCAGCGGCAGATCGGTATCCGCAAACGCGGTCTGCAACTCGGCCTCAGACAAAACATCCAGCGCGGCCGCGTCTGCTTCCACCGGTAGCTCGGGGATTTCAGGCGCAGGCTCCACCTCTTCCACATCACCCCAGTCGAATCCGTCGGCAGCATCCACAGTCTCTGCAGATGCTTCGACCATCTCGGCGGCGTCTACTGCATCGGGCAGATCGGTCACCGTTGCCAAGTCCTCGGCTGCGGCTTCGGCCACTGGCTCAGCCACGGGCATCGGTGCCGGGCCGGCAGCGCCTGCGGCTTGCGGAATGCGCAACGGTTCGCGACGGCCGTCGAGGCGCAAGGCATCGGCAGCCGTGCGGAAAGGCGCAGCGCGCCAATCCTCACCCGCGCCGATGGCCAGATCTTCGACCCACATGCCAAAGCCGCGCAACGCGTCTTCGCACAGCGACAGCAAATCTTCGCTCGCCGGGCTGGGGCTGGCCAGCCAGCTGTTGAGCAACTGTTCCATCGCCCAGCCGGCTTCACCAAACTCGCTCAAGCCCACCATGCGCGAGCTGCCCTTGAGCGTGTGGAACGCGCGGCGCAACACGGTTTGTTCGGCCACGTTGGCAGGCGTCTCGCGCAGATTGGCCACGGCACCCAGGCCGGTCTCCAGCACTTCGCGGGCTTCTTCGATGAAGATGTCACGCAGCTCGGCGTCGTCGTCTTCGTCGTCCACCTGGGGTGCAGGGCTCGCAGCCATAACCGGAGCCTCCACCGATGGCGAAGCAAGCGCGGGTTCGGGCTCCACCGCGGGCGCTTCAGCCTCTGCTGGCAAAGCCTGTTCTGGCGGCTGCGCCAGCAACTCGTCTAGGCTGAGGGCCAAGTCGTCGGCTGCAGCCTCGGTCTCCGTCTCAAGCTCGGCCACGAGGTCGGCAGCAACTTCGGGTACGGGTTCAGAGGCAAGTTTGCCGGCCACAGGCAGTTCCGCCAGCGGCTCGGGCAAGAGTTCAGCGCCGAGGTCCAGCGCGGGCTCGGGAGCAGGCTCAGGAGCGGGCTCTGCAGTGGGTTCACGCGTGGACTCGACCGAGGGTTCAGCCGTTGGCGGCACGGTATCTGCAAAATCTTCCACCGGCGCCAACGCGGCCTGTTGATCCACCGCCTCGGCTTGCACAGCAGCAGGCTCGGCACCACCCAAGGTTTCGCCCAGGTCTTCCACCAGTTGCTCGGCATCGGCATGCGCCGCATTGCGCCCCATGAGCAGCTTGAACTCGCCTGCCGTTTCGTCATAGACAAACAGCTTGCGCGCCAGCGCTGGCTGGTAGCCCAGCATGTCGATCAGGAAGCCCATGGCCCCCAGGCTGTTGCCCAGCTTGTCGAAGGTGGCCGCGCGCTGCGCGTCGTCTTGCGCGTCGTCGAACATGAAGCGATCAACCGTTTCACGCATGCGCGCCATGGCCAACGAGGCTTCGCTCAGGCCCAGCACCGACAACACACCACGCATTTGCGACATCTGTGCCGACACGCGGCCCAGTGGCACCTTCTCACGCGGTGCGCGGAAGAACTGGTCGAGCGCCTGCTCTACATCGCCCAGCGAGCTGCGCAGTTCATCGACCACGCTGCCCATGGTTTGGCGGTCGCTGACGCGGTGGTAGAGCTCTTCCATCCACGCATCCAGCGGCTCGGGCTGGCCGCCGCGCAACACGCGTTCCAGGCGGCCAGCCAACAGGCTGGCGCGCTCGGCCATGTGGGCGCTGGCTTGGTCCAGTTCTTCGTAAGCGGCCTCAAGGTACAGCACCGAGGTGGCCACTTCCATGCCCAAGGCTGCGGGTGGGGCCGCGTTGGACCGAGCGGTGGCGTTGACGGCTTGGTTCAACGCATGCGCCAGCTCGGCACTTTCGGGGTGCAGTTTGGTGAGCGACTCGCCCACCTGGGCAAATTGGTCGTGTGCGGTTTTCAGGCGGTGCAGGTCGCCACCAGCCAGCGCAGACCAGGTCTCAGCCGCTGCGGCCAGGCGCTTGCGGGCCTGCGCCACCAGGGCCGGGTCAAACCGGCCGAAGCGTTGCTCTTCGTAGTTGGTGGGCACATGGCGGTGCAGGCTGTAGGCCTTGCGCACGGCGGCCAGGGTCGGGGTGTCAGATGTTTCCGTCGGCACGGCCTGGGCCGCGTAGAACAACATGTCCTGCACCAGACGCGGTGTGAGGTTGGTGTCGCCTTTCGCCAAGCCCGCGTATTGCGTCAGCACGCGCGAGGCGATGCGTTTGGCGTACAGGTCGGCAGCGATCAGGCCTTCACCCAGCGCTTCAAAGTACGCCGTGGCCAGCATCCAGAAAGCGCGCACAGGCGCGGCTGTTTGCGCCGACGCCAAGCCCAAGCTCAACTGCGCCAGGTGCTTGGCCGACACCGGGTCGCCAGTCTTGACGATCTTCAGCACGCCTTGGTCAAACTGCGAACGCACTTCGGGCGCATAAGCCAACGGTGGCACCACGGCCACACCCCCCACGGCTGCAGCTTTGCTTGATACCGACCACAGATCGGCCGGATGCGCCTGGCCCCCACCGGCGAGCACACGTACGTCGCGGTACTGCGGAAACAAGCCCACGGCCGAGACCGGCTTGCCAGCCAGCACGCCTTCAAGGTAATCGATCAACGCGAAGCTTGCGGCCTCTACAGTGGAGACGGCCGGCTCAGTGCACAGCTCGGGCTGCTGCACAAACTTTTGCGCCGCATCCTCCATGGCGCCGAGCATCTGGGCGGGCTCGCGCATGCCGACCATCGACAAGGCGCCCACGGCCATGTGCAATTGCTGGCGGGCCAATTGCAGGTGTGTGCCATTGGCAATGGCGGTGGCATCGGCCTGACCACTTTCCACTTCGCGGACGTGGCGACGCAGCGCTTTGACCGCGTTGTCCAGCGTCTTGCGCAATTCGTCCAAGACCCAGGCCAGAGGCCCCAGGTCTTGATCGGACGCGTGGGCCCCGGTGGTCGTGGCTGCGTGCATAAGTTGATCCATTGCGGACTCTTGAAAGAGTGGGGTCAGCTGATCTTGAATCGGGCGACAGACTGGCGCAGTTCTTCGGCCATGTGCGACAACTCGCGCACCTGCTGCGCAGTGGAACGTGTGCCTTCCCCGGTTTGCTCGGTCACGGCAAAAATGTGCTGGATGTTGTTGGCCACGATGTTGGCCTTCTCGGCTTCACGCGAGGTGATGGACGAAATTTGTTCGATCAGTTCGGCCAGACGGCGCGACACGTGGTCAATCTCGGTCAGCGCGGTACCAGCCGTATCAGACAGTTGTGCCCCTGCCACCACACCTTGTGTGGAGCGGTCCATGGCGGCCACGGCGTCTTGGGTGTCGGTTTGAATGCCCTTCACTAGCGCGGCAATTTGGCGCGTGGCGTCGGCTGAACGTTCGGCCAGGCGCTGCACTTCTTCGGCCACCACCGAGAAGCCGCGACCAGCTTCACCAGCAGATGCAGCCTGGATGGCGGCGTTCAGCGCCAGCACGTTGGTTTGCTCGGTAATGTCGGAAATCAGTTCGGTGATTTCGCCAATCTCTTGCGACGATTCACCCAGGCGCTTGATGCGTTTGGAGGTGTCCTGGATCTGGTCGCGGATGGCATTCATACCGCCGATAGCGTTTTGTACGGCTTGTAAACCGGAGTCTGCCGCTTGCAGAGATTGGCGCGCCACCGAGGCCGATTCTTGCGCCTGCGTGGACACCTCATTGATGCGTGAGGCCATGTCGAGCACCGAGCGGCCGGTTTCGCGAATTTCGCGCAGTTGCTCGGTCGATGCGGCCAGCAGTTCGGTGGAGGTGTTGTCCACCTGCGCCGTGGTTTGCGCCACGCGGCTGGCCGTGTTTTGCACACTGCCCACCAGGGCGCGCAGTTCTTCCACGGTGTAGTTCACCGAGTCGGCAATGGCGCCGGTGATGTCTTCGGTCACCGTGGCTTCTTGCGTCAAGTCGCCCTCGGCCACCTGCTGCAGTTCGTTCATCAAACGCAAAATCGCCGCCTGGTTGGCATCGTTCACGCGCTTGGCTTCCAACTGCGCGGACTCGGCTTGCTGGCGCTGACCTTCTGCGACCGATTGGCGTTGTTGGCTACTGCGCAGTTGCACCAAGGCCAATCCGGCACCGCTGGCCAACACCAGCAAAGCCGACGCCACCATGCCCAAGATCAAGCCGGCACCGATGCCGCTTTGCGAAGACAGCAGGCCTTGCAGCACTTCAAGCTGGCGGCGCAGCGGTTCGCTCTCGGCAATGATGGAAGACTGCGCCTCGCGCGCTGCGACCAGACCTTGCAGGTTGCCCAGAATCGCGCCCGCGTCGGTACGCATTTGTTCATAGGCCTTCAACAGCGCGTTGAGTTGTTCGCGCATGCCCGCATCCTTGGCCGAGCTCAAGCGCAAGTCAGCGCTGCCGTCGAGCAGGCCACGGGTGATTTCACGGAAAGCACTCAAGTCCTTGCCCAGAAGGAACACGGCCTCGGGGCTACCACCATCCAGCGTCTGGAATTCATTCGCCGACTTGGCAATACGCTGGGTCAACATCACCAACTGACCAGCGGCCGAAATTTCGATGGCCGGCGCGTTTTGCTGCAGCTTGGTGGCCGAGACGCTCTCCGCCAGGTCGAGCATCTCCAGCGACTGCCGGTTGATGCCTTGCAGCGACGTGCCCACCTGGGTCAGGATTTTTTGCTGGGCCATCACGGTGGCGGCGTTTTTACCGGCGCGCGCGGTCAACGGTTGAATGGCTTCCAGTTCAGTGCGCGCATCGCCTCGCAGCGCGCTGAGCTTGTCGTCGCCATTGGCCAAGCCGTCAACCGCCTGGTTCAACACGCCCACGCTGTCGGCCACGTCCGGGAACGCCGCTGGCGTCCCCACCAACGCCTGCGAAACCGACTTGGCCAGCCGCTGCGACTGCATCAGCGCCTGGCCGGTAGCCGCCAGTTGCTGCGCGGTTTTGTCGGCCTGGTTCAGTGCAAACACGGTCAAGCCAATCAGAGCCAGCAGCGCCAGCGCCAGCACGGCACCCAAAATGCGCTGGTGTTGGCCAGGTGCGCGACGGCCCAACACGGGCAGCGTGACGGGCTCGTCGACGTGATCCAACCCAGCCGCATCCACGAAACGGCTTTCCGCAAAGTCCTGCCCTTTACCACCCGGCTCTGCCGACAACGACAGTGGCCCCTGCAATGAACCCCGGCCCTGCACCGAATCTGGCGCGGCACGTGAACCCAAAGGCGTATCAGGGGCTTCAGAAATACCCATGCTGGGGGCGAATTCGGACTCGGCCTGCTTCTTCTCGAATAGCTGTGTCAGCTTGACAACGACGGACATGGTGCAGCCTTATGGACGTGCCTAAGCACTGATGCTCAGAAAAGGGGGAAATTGGGAAAGGGTTAGCAGGTTCAGCTCTTGCCACGGCTGGCCAGCGGTATCGGTATGCTGCAATCCAAGG
Organism: Hydrophilobacter chitinilyticus; assembly: GCF_049860745.1. GTDB lineage: Bacteria > Pseudomonadota > Gammaproteobacteria > Burkholderiales > Burkholderiaceae_C > Rhodoferax_B. The sequence continues at coordinate 5,258,882 of NZ_CP187561.1, forward strand.
TACGGTTTGGAACTGTCGACGGCCACCACCTGAGACTCGGTGAACGCTTCAGGGCCACGCAGTCCCGCCAGGCGGTCCACCAGAATGGCGCAGTTCAATTCAAGACTGGTGTTGAAGGTCAGCAAACTGCATTCGGAGCGGTCTCGCTCAAAGGCACCAGCGGGTGCAGCCAAGCCCATGAAAGCAGCCATGTCGGCCACGCCGCACAAGCTGCCACGCAGGTTCGACACACCGAGGAACCAGTCCTGCGTATAGGGCGTGGTTTGCACCGATGTCCACGGAAAAATTTCGCCCGATTGGGCCAAAGGCACCAAAAAACGGCCCGCGCCAATTTCAACCGCCAGCCACTGCATGGCCTGGCCTTGCGCGCGGGCGTTCTGCAGTCGTGCTGCGAGGCGGGTGTGGAGTTCTCTTAGGGCTGCTCGATTCGCCATTTCTGGGTTAACCCAAAGCGCTGATCTTGGCCTTCAGCTCGGCGGCATCCACTGGTTTGGTGATGTAGTCGCGGGCGCCTTGGCGCAGGCCCCATACGCGGTCGGTTTCCTGGTTTTTGCTGGTGCACATGATGATGGGCACGTCGGCATACTCAGGGTTACGGCTGATGGAGCGGGTGAGCTGAAAGCCGTTCTGCCCGGGCATCACCACGTCCATCAGGATCAGATCGGGTTTTTGCTCGGCCAGTCTTTTGAAAGCGTCATCGGCATTCTCTGCCGTGCGCACCACCATGCCGCTTTTCTGCAACAGGTCGGTCAGGTACATCAGCTCGGTCTTCGAGTCGTCCACGATCAAAACATGGTGGATGGGCATCAAGCAACTCCTTGCGCTGCGGCGCCGAACTGTTGTACCGCCTGCAGCAACTGGTCTTTGGTAAAGGGTTTGGTCAGGTAATCTTGCGAACCCACCATGCGGCCGCGTGCCTTGTCGAACACCCCGTCCTTGGAGGACAGCATGACCACCGGAATGGCCGCAAAAAGAGGGTTGCGCTTGATGATGGCACAGGTCTGGTAACCGTCCAGCTTGGGCATCAAGATGTCGCAAAAAATCAGCTGCGGGCTGTGGTCGTTGATTTTGGAGAGGGCATCAAAGCCATCTTCGGCCAACAACACCTCATGACCTCCCTGCTTGAGGAAAATCTCGGCGCTGCGGCGGATCGTATTGCTGTCATCCACCACCAGGACCTTGAGGGTCAATGCGGTTGTACTCACTAAAGCGGCTCCTGAAAGACCTTGCTCCACGCAGCCCTGCCGCTGTTACAGCTTCGGGCTAAATCTGCACCATTTCGAAATCGTCTTTGCGTGCGCCGCATTCAGGACACGTCCAGTTCATCGGCACATCGGCCCAGGCGGTGCCAGGTGCGATGCCTTCTTCTGGAGAGCCGGTGGCTTCATCGTAGATCCATCCGCAAATCAAGCACATCCAAGTTTTTGTATCTTTTGTATCAGTCACAGCTTAAGGGGCCTTCGAATAGAATGCAACGATTGTATCGACGCAGCAGTGCCTTCCAAAGGCTTGTTCGCCACCTAGCCAGAATCTCTCGGCCACATGACAACACCCCCCTCCGCCCCCCCCGCTGACCTGACCCTCGAAGACGGTGAAGAAGACGACGATCTGGGCAGCCCAGCCTGTGTCATGGTCTTCAACGCCAGCGACCCCAGCGGCGCTGGCGGATTGTCTGCAGACGTCACCACCATCGCCTCTGTGGGCGCGCATTGCCTGCCAGTTGTAACAGGTGCTTATGCCCGCGACACTGGCGAAATCTTTGAGCATTTCGGCTTTGACGACGAGGCTGTGAGCGAGCAAGCACGCGCTGTTTTGGAGGACATGACGGTGCAGGTGATCAAGGTCGGCTTTGTCGGTGACCCCGAAAACATCAGCGTCATCGCCGAGATCACCGCCGACTATGCCGACGTACCGGTGGTGGCCTACATGCCCAACCTGTCGTGGTGGGACGAGTCGAAGATCGACGAGTATTTAGACGCCTTCCGCGAGCTGATGCTGCCGCAAACCACAGTGTTGGTTGGACACCACAGTACCCTGCGCCGCTGGCTGCTGCCCGACTGGGAAGGCGAACGCAATCCCACGCCGCGCGACATTGCCAAAGTCGCCGCAGAAATGGGCGTGGCCTACACCCTGGTCACCGGCATTCCCCTGCCCGACCAACATGTCGACAACGTTTTGGCCAGCCCGCAAGCGGTGATGGTCAGCAGCAAGTTTGAGCTTTTTGAAGCCGTGTTCACCGGCGCCGGCGACACCCTTTCAGCCGCCCTGGCCGCTTTGCTGGCAGGCGGCACAGACTTGGCCGAAGCCACTCGCGAAGCCCTGAGCTACCTCGACCGTTGCCTAGACGCTGGGTTTCGCCCCGGCATGGGCCACGTCATTCCCGACCGCATGTTCTGGGCGCAGCCCGATGAAGATGAAGAAGGCGAAGACGACGAGATGGACGACGAAACCAAGCTGGCGTTGGCCGCGCTTGAGGCCACGCCGAGCAATACACGCCACTAATTAGAACCTTCAGATATACCTAGACATGCACCAGGACTTGAACGCCGAACTCTTCGCCCGCGCCCAAAAAGTGATTCCCGGTGGCGTGAACTCTCCCGTGCGTGCGTTCAAGGCCGTGGGCGGCACGCCGCGCTTCATCCGCCGCGCAGAGGGCGCGTACTTCTGGGACGCTGACGACAAGCGTTACATCGACTACATCGGCTCCTGGGGCCCGATGATCCTGGGCCACGGCCACCCTGCAGTGCTGGAAGCGGTGCAAAAGGCGGCGCTGGACGGTTTCTCGTTCGGCGCGCCAACCGAGCGCGAAGTCGAGCTGGCCGAGCAAATCCTGCAGCTGCTGCCGTCGATGGAAATGGTGCGCCTGGTCAGCTCCGGCACCGAAGCCGCCATGAGCGCCCTGCGCCTGGCGCGCGGCGCCACGGGCCGCAAACACATCATCAAGTTTGAAGGTTGTTACCACGGCCACGCCGACGCCTTGCTGGTCAAAGCCGGCTCCGGCCTGGCGACCTTTGGCAACCCCACCTCGGCCGGCGTACCACCTGAAGTGGTGCAGCACACGCTGGTGCTCGAATACAACAACCTCACCCAACTGGAAGAGGCCTTTGCGCTGCACGGCCACGACATCGCCTGTTTGATGATCGAAGCCATCGCCGGCAACATGAACTTCGTGCGTGCCACGCCGGCCTTTGCCAAGCGCTGCCGCGAACTGTGCACGCAACATGGCGCGCTGTTGGTGTTCGACGAAGTGATGACCGGTTTCCGCGTGGGCCTGCGCGGCGCACAAGGTGTGTTGGGCATTACCCCCGACCTGACCGTGATGGGCAAAGTGATTGGTGGCGGCATGCCACTGGCGGCTTTTGGTGGCCCGCGCGCCATCATGGAACAACTGGCGCCGATGGGGCCGGTGTACCAAGCCGGCACGCTATCCGGCAACCCTGTGGCCACGGCCTGCGGGCTGGCCACGCTGCGCGAAATTGCCAAACCTGGTTTTTACGAAGCCCTGGGCGCGAAAACCCAGCGTTTGGTACAAGGCCTGCAAGCGGCAGCCGATGCCGAAGGCGTGCCGTTTTGCACCGAGAGCGAGGGGGGCATGTTCGGCTTCTTCTTGCTGCCGGAATTGCCCAGCAACTACAGCCAGGTGATGCGCAGCAGCAACCCGCGCTTCAACCACCTGTTCCATGGTTTGCTGGATCAGGGTGTTTACATTGCCCCGGCGCTGTACGAGGCGGGCTTTGTAAGCGCGGCACACACCGATGCCGACATCGACGCCACCATTGAAGCTGCCCGCGCAGCATTCAAAACGCTTCCAAAAGAATAGCTGCTTGCGTTCTTCGGCATTGCCTAAAGTGCCAATTGAATGCTCAATCCACCTCCAAAGCTCGCTCGCCGCGCGCGGGCGCTTTGAGGGCGGATTTGAAAAGGCCGTGTAAAGGTTCAAACTTCTACTGAACACGACTCTCTAATACGCATCATGAAAAAAACCCTTGTGCTGTCTGTTCTGGCCCTTGGCACAGGCCTTATGTCTGTCGCTTCTGTTGCGTCTGCTCAGGAATATGGGCGCGTGCTGTCGTCCACCCCCGTGGTGCAGCAAGTCACGGTGCCGCGACAGGTGTGTAGCACCCAGCAAGTCGCGACGCAGTCTGCGCCTTCGGGTGCGGGTGCATTGTTAGGCGCCATCGCTGGTGGCGTACTGGGCAATGCGGTCGGCGGCGGCACGGGCCGCGCAGTGGCCACAGGCCTGGGCGTGGTGGGTGGTGCCATCTTGGGCAACAACATCCAAGGCCCTGGCGGCACCCAGTACCAAACGGTACAAAACTGCGGCACGCAAAACGTCTACGAAAACCGCACCGTCGGCTACAACGTGGTCTATGAATATGCGGGCAAGCAGTACACTGTGCAGTTGCCGCAAGACCCAGGTCAGTCGATTCCGCTGCAGGTGAGCCCTGCCGTGGAAAGCATGCCGGTAAACCAACCCGTGATGCAAAGCGAAGGTGTTTACGCCCCGCCCGTGATTGCACCGGCACCCGCACCGGTGGGCTGGTATCAGGCGACGCCGTATGCCGCGCCTTTTGTTTCGCCCATCGGCGTGTCACTGAACCTGGGTTACAGCTCGGGCGGCCACGGCCACTGGCGCTAAGACTTTCGAAGTCGACCAACAAAAAAGCGCCCTGGAGGCGCTTTTTTGTTGGAGCCGCGCGCGCAAGGCTGGCTGCGACAAACCTACAACCAGTAGACCACGACGTACAGGCCCAGCCACACCACGTCCACAAAGTGCCAGTACCAGGCAGCGCCTTCAAAACCGAAGTGGCGTGCTGGTGTGAAGTGGCCTTTCATCAAACGCAGCGTGATGAACAGCAACATCAACATGCCCACCAACACGTGGAAGCCGTGAAAGCCGGTAAGCAGGAAGAACGTCGAACCATACACACCCGAGCTGAGTTTGAGGTTCAACTCAGAATAAGCGTGCGCGTATTCGTAGCCCTGCACAAACAGGAAGATCGTGCCCAGCAGAACCGTGGCCCACATGAAGGCGATGGTGCGGCCACGGTTGCCTGCCACCAATGCGTGGTGGGCGATGGTCAGCGTGACCCCGGACGACAACAACAACGCAGTGTTGATGGTCGGCAGCCAGAATGGCGTCATGGTGGTGAAGGGCTCGGTGGTGCCGGCGGGCGATGCCGTCACACCAGCAGCCATGCTGGGCCACACGGCTTTGAAGTCGGGCCACAACAAGGCATTGTCCAGGCTGCCGAGCACAGGCACCGAGTGGGCGCGAGCCCACCACAGGGCGGTGAAGAAGGCGCCGAAGAACATCACTTCGGAGAAGATGAACCAGCTCATGCTCCAGCGGTACGACAGGTCGATCTTGTGGCCGTACAAGCCACCTTCGCTTTCGCTCACGGCGTCGCGGAACCACTGGAACAACACCACCCACCAGAACAGCATGCCAAAGGCCAGCGAGTACTTGCCCCACTCCACGCCGTTAACCCACTGGCCAGCGCCCAGAATGACGAAGAACAGCCCGATCGCCGACATGATGGGGTGGCGCGAAGGGCCGGGTACGAAGTAGTACGGGGTTGCGCCGTGTGCAGTTGAACTCATTTTCAGCTCCTAGTCCCTAATCTAATTTTGTTTTCATCATGGTCCGGTGCGCGCTATGTTGCAACCACCCAGCGCACCAACAACATCAATCCCACCACCAACAGCAACACCGCCGCCAAGCCCACCACCACGAGGTGCACGGGGTTGATCTTGCGCAGGTCGCTCTCGTAACCCTCTCGCTTGCGTATCCCGAGCAACGCCCAAGCCACGGCTTTGAGCGTGACCCAGAAGCCCCCCACCTCTGTGGTTTGTGGCGTAGGGGTTGCCATGTCAGCCACCACGCTCATTGGTCACGTGGGCGCTGGCGTCGGCCGTGTCAGGCGCTGCTGGGGTTTTGCCGCCCACTTCAAAGAAGGTGTACGACAAGGTAATGGTGGTCACGTCTTTCGACAGCTTGGGGTCGATCACAAAGGCCACAGGCCATTGCTTTTTCTCACCCGGCTCCAGTGTGTACTGGTTGAAGCAAAAACATTCGAGCTTGTTGAAGTGCGCCTGCGCCTGGCGCGGCGCATAGCTGGGAATGGCCTGCGCGGCCATGCGCCGGTTTTGCACGTTCTGGAACTCGTACATCACCGTGGCCAACTCGCCGGGGTGCACCTGGATCGAACTCTTTTCAGGCTTGAACTCCCACGGGCCACGCGCATTGGCGTCGAACTGGACGGTGATGGTGCGCGTGGTGTCGATCTGGCTGTTGGCGGGCTGTTGCGCGCTCTTCCCGGCCTTGCCTACACCGGGCACTTCACGCTCGGCCAAGGCCAGGATGTTGATGCCCGTTGCCTCACAGATGGCGCGGTACAGCGGCACCATGCCATAACCAAACGCAAACATGCAGGCCGTGACCACGGTCAACTTGCCTAGCATTTTGAAGTTTTCGCGGCGCAGCATGGTGGGCAGTGGTTTCTGTGGCTGGTTTGGTTGATATGGCTAGCGGCCGATAGCCACCATCTTCACCACAAACCCGACCAAGAAGGCCAAGGCGATGGTGGCCAAAATCAGCGCGGTGCGGATGTTGTGGCGTTTTTGTTCGGGGGTAGCGGCCATGGCGTGTTGAACCTGGTTTAACCGATCACGCGGGTTGCCGTGGCATCCAGCTTGGGTGGGTTCTCAAACGTATGGAACGGTGCAGGAGAAGGCACTTCCCATTCCAGACCTTCAGCGGCTTCCCATGGCTTGGCAGAAGCTTTTTCGCCCTTGCCACGCATGGCGGGGACCACGATGAACAGGAAGAAATACACCTGGGCAAAACCGAAGAAGAACGCGCCCACCGAAGCGATGGCGTTGAAGTCGGCGAACTGCATGGGGTAGTCGGCATAACGGCGTGGCATGCCGGCCAAGCCCAAGAAGTGCATGGGGAAGAAGGTCACGTTGAATGCAATCAGCGACCACCAGAAGTGGATCTTGCCGCGACGCTCGTTGTACATCACGCCCGTCCACTTGGGGCACCAGTAGTAGAAGCCGGCAAACATGGCGTACAGCGAACCGGCCACCAGCACATAGTGGAAGTGGGCCACCACGTAGTAGGTGTCTTGCAGTTGGATGTCGATGGGCGCCACGGCCAAAATCAAGCCGGTGAAGCCGCCCATGGTGAACACGAAGATGAAGCCCACCGCAAACAGCATCGGGGTTTCAAACGTCATCGAGCCCTGCCACATGGTGGCGATCCAGTTGAAAATCTTCACGGCCGTGGGCACGGCGATCAGCATGGTGGCGTACATGAAGAACAGCTGGCCCGTCACCGGCATGCCGGTGGTGAACATGTGGTGCGCCCAGACGATGAACGACAGGATGGCGATGGAACTGGTGGCGTACACCATGGAGGCGTAGCCAAACAGCTTCTTGCGCGCAAAGGCCGGCACGATCTGGCTCACGATGCCGAAGGCCGGCAAGATCATGATGTACACCTCGGGGTGGCCGAAGAACCAGAAGATGTGTTGGTACATCACCGGGTCGCCACCACCGGCAGCGCTGAAGAAGCTGGTGCCGAAGTGGCGGTCGGTCAGCGTCATGGTGATGGCGCCAGCCAGCACGGGCATCACGGCGATCAGCAAGTAGGCGGTGATCAGCCAGGTCCAGCAGAACATGGGCATCTTCATCAGCGTCATGCCCGGGGCGCGCATGTTCAAGATGGTGACGATGATGTTGATCGAGCCCATGATCGACGAAGCACCCAGGATGTGCATCGCAAAAATGCCGGCGTCCATCGACGGGCCCATTTGCAGCGTCAGCGGGGCGTACAGCGTCCAGCCGGCAGCGGGTGCGCCACCGGGCATGAAGAACGAACCCACCAGCATCAGCGCGGCCGGAATCATCAGCCAGAAGCTGAAGTTGTTCATGCGCGCGAACGCCATGTCAGAGGCGCCAATCTGCAGCGGGATCATCCAGTTCGCAAAGCCCACAAAGGCCGGCATGATGGCGCCGAACACCATGATCAGGCCGTGCATGGTGGTGAACTGGTTGAACAGCTCGGGGTTGACCAGTTGCAGGCCGGGCTGGAACAGCTCGGCGCGGATCAGCAGCGCCAGCACACCGCCCACCATCAGCATGGTGAAGCTGAACAGCAGATAAAGCGTGCCGATGTCTTTGTGGTTGGTGGCAAACAACCAGCGCCGCCAGCCGGTGGGGGCGTGGTGGTCATGGTGGTCGTCATGTGCGTGGCCGTGAGGATCGCCGTGTGGGTCAAGAACTGCGCTCATCTTCTATATTTCCTTGTCGTTGTCTCTGGACACGCCTGACTTATTTACCGCGCTGGGCCAGCACTTCGGAGGGCTGCACCAACTGACCCGTCTTGTTCGACCAAGTGTTCTTTGTGTAGCTGACCACGGCCGCAATGTCCGTGTCACTGAGTTGCTTCCACGATGGCATGGCGCCGTTGTTCTGGCCCGTCAGCACCACATGGATTTGTTTGGTGTGGTCGGCGTCCAGCACCACGGCGGCACCGTCGAGAGGCTTGATGGGACCGGCACCCTTGCCGTTGGCTTGGTGGCAGGCGGCGCAGTTGGCGGCGTAGACCTTTTCACCGCGCTTCAAGATGTCGTCCAGCGTCCAGACCTTGGTCGGGTCATCCAGCTTGGCGGCGGCTTTTTTCTTCTCGTCGGCCACCCACTTGGTGTAGTCCTCGGCGGAGACCACTTTCACCTGGATGGGCATGTAGGCGTGTTCTTTGCCGCACAGCTCGGCACATTGGCCGTAATAGGTGCCGATCTTCTCGGCGCGGAACCAGGTGTCGCGCACAAAGCCGGGAATCGCGTCTTGCTTGATGCCGAAGGCCGGCACCATGAAGGCGTGGATCACGTCGTTGGCGGTGGTGATGATGCGCACCTTCTTGTTGACCGGCACAACCAGTGCGTTGTCGACCTTCAGCAGGTAGTCGTCCACCACCTGATCGCCTTTGGGGCCGCCGGCGCTGGACATGGCACGTTGCGTGGCGTCCAGGGTGGAGATCATCGAGATACCTTCGCCCTCGCCGGTAAGGTAGTCGTAGCCCCACTTCCACTGCATGCCCGTGGCCTTGATGGTCACATCGGCGTTGGTGGTGTCTTTCATGGCCACCACCACCTTGGTGGCGGGCAGCGCCATCAAGATCACGATGACGAAAGGCACGATGGTCCAGATGATTTCGACCGTGACCGATTCATGAAAGTTCGCCGGCTTGTAGCCCTTGGACTTGCGGTGCTTCCAGATGGAATAGAACATCACGCTGAACACGGCGATGAAGATCACCGTGCAGACGATCAACATGCCCCAGTGCAGAAAGTGCTGCTCTTCGGCAATGCGGGTCACGCCCACAGGCAGATTCAACTGGCGAACGCCGGGCCCTCCGGGCAAATCGTTGGTGGCATGTGCGGCGGTGCTGAACCAGGCGCCAGCCCACGCACATAAAGCGGGTAGCAGTGAAACAAACTTGTTATGCGTCATCTTCATCGTTTTCACTTTTTTCAACATTGCTATTGAACCAAACCACTGTCCGGCCGAAGGTTGCCGCTGCCAGCACCGCCGCGTAGCGCCATGCGGAGCTCGCGGGCCAGCGCTGAACGCTGCTCGGGGCGCACGAACCGCCCCACTTCGATCGACTTGCCTCTCCCAGAAACCTCTATCAGTGAGTAATCGCCCGTTTTAGGTTCGATCCTGACCCACTCGCGATTGAACTCCGCCCGTTCCAATCGTCCAGCATTCTCACGTTCAACCACCAGTTGAGCGCCTTGGAGTGAGATTCTTTCGCCGTCGGTCGCATGGCGGGCATAGACCAAAAACGCAATGCCTACCGTCGCCAGTTCAATCCACGCAAACGGCAGCACCAACGTGGCGCCCTGCACCCAGAAAAATGTCCCGATGGCCAACGACACCACGCAGATGGAAGCGTACAGACACCCCAACTGCAGCGGCGTGACCGAGCAGTTGCGTTTCAGCAGCCAGTAGACGTTCTGACCGGAAACAGTGGCGAAACGAAAGACCAGATTCGACACGGATGAGACTCACAAAAATCAACCTCTACCCAGCCTGTTGCATTCGGCAGGTGAAGCTGTCTACGTGGGGAAATGCCCAAATCCAAATTGTTCTTCTGCGTTTCATTGTAGCCGTGCTTATTTCACGCAAAGCCACACCAGTCGCGCATTTCCGACGCATTCACCCCCTCAAATGCCTCAAGGTTTTCCCCTAGTGAGCATCTCGCGCATGTCGCGCAAAGAGATCGCACTTTGCGCATCGACGCGCAGTTTGGGCTTGGGTTTAAAGGCGTGGCCGTAGATCAATTCAAACGTCATCGACAAGCGTCCTTGCTGCGCGGCATCGGCCAAACGCTCGGTCAAAGCGGCCTCCAACTGTTGCCGCCAGACCTTGCCGCGCAGGCCGGGGAAGCGTGCGGGTTGCAGGTTGCGGCCGATCTCTCGCAGCTCCAGCAGCAAACGCGCGGCGCTGGCGTAGGTCAGCTCGATGCGCTCCATGTCCATCACCGGCTCGGCAAAACCGGCGCCGACCAGCATGTCGCCCCAATCGTGCATGTCGGTGAACTCATGGCTCGGCACGGGCCAGCCCATGGCGGCGTAGACGTCGCGTAATTGGTAAGCGGTGTCGGGGCCCAGGCACGAGAACATCAGGAACCCATCGGTCGACAAAGCCCGGTGCCACTGCGCGATGAGCGCCTGCGGGTCTGCTGCCGAATGCAGTTGCATGTTGGCCCAGACCAGTTGCACGGCGCCATCGCCCGGCAACGCGGCGCGCTGCGCGGGGGCTTTCCAGCGGCCGGGCGTCCACCACGGCTTAGCTACCGATTTAATAGCTGCTTGCGCTTGCTCCGGGCGCTCTTCCACCACAAAACACTCGGCCTCGGGGTAACGCGCGCCGATCAAGGCGTGCGCCTTGAGCCCGCCACGCACCGGTGCCCAGTGGGCCCAGGCCTGCGGCTTCATGGTGATCCACTGCAGCCGCTCTTCCATGCGCCGGGCCACCTCTTCGTGCAACCACGGCGAGGTGGTGGTGGGTAGCGCGGCCCAACGGGCGGCGGCGGTGGGATCGATGCTGGGGGGGCGCTGGGTGGACATGAAGAGGCAGAAAAAGAGGCTCGCCGAGTATATTGAGTCCATGTTCCGCGCGCTCATCGCCAGGCTCTTCACCCCAGGCGCCGCTTGGCTGCCCAGCCAGTGCGACATCTGCCAGGCGTGGCCGCGCGCACCGCTTTGCGAAGACTGCCGGGCACGCTTTGCCTACGTGGTGCCACGCTGCCGCACCTGCGCGTTGCAAGTGCCCGAGGGCGTGGCGCAATGCGGCGCCTGCATCCAAGACCCGCCACTGCTCGACCACTGCCTGGCCGCTGTGGACTACGCCTACCCATGGGCGGAACGCATCAACCGCTTCAAGTTCAGCGACCAGGTAGGCGCTGCCGCGAGCCTAGCCACGCTGATACAGCAAGCGCCGGGTGCGGTAGAGGCCGTATCAGTCGCCGATTTGCTACTACCCATGCCGCTTTCCGCTGAACGCCTGCGCGAGCGTGGCTACAACCAGGCACTGCTGCTGGCCCGCCAGCTCGCGCCCGGCAAAACCAACACACAGCTTCTGCTGCGCATTCGCCACACGCCGCCGCAACAGGGCCTCGCGCGCGAGCAGCGCCTGCGTAACCTGCGTGGCGCGTTCTTGGTCGAGCCCTCGCTCGCCGGGCAAGTCCATCAGCGCCGCGTGCTGCTGGTAGACGACGTGATGACCACTGGCGCCTCGTTGCACGCCGCCGCCCTGGCCTTGCGCAACGCCGGGGCCGCAAGCGTTTCGGCACTGGTACTGGCCCGCACACCCGCGAACTAGCCAGACCCGCGCACCACTGCGGCGAAAATAGCCGCATGTTTCATATCGTTTTGGTCTCGCCCGAGATCCCCCCCAACACCGGCAACGTTATCCGCCTGGCGGCCAACACCGGCTGCAAGCTGCACCTTATCGAGCCCCTGGGCTTTTCGATGGACGACAAACACATGCGCCGTGCCGGGCTCGATTACCACGAGTACGCCGAACTGCGCCGCCATGCCGACTGGGCCACATTCCTGGCCAGCGAGCAGCCGGCGGCCGACCGCATGTTCGCCCTCACCACGCGCGGCACACGCCGCGTACACGACGTGCGCTTTCAGCCGGGCGACTGGTTGGTGTTTGGCTCCGAGACCCGTGGCCTGGCGCCCGAATTGCGCGACACCTTTGCGCCCGAGCAGAAGTTGCTATTGCCCATGCGGCCAGGGCAGCGCAGTTTGAATTTGTCGAACGCGGTGGCAGTGACGGTGTTTGAAGCCTGGCGGCAATGTGGCTTTGGGATGGGCGCCGAGGTCTAAGCGCCTGTTAGCTCACTATCAATAACAGAGCTACTTGCGCTTATTAAGCAAGCGTTAGAGACGAATTTCATCAAATTTCGGTTTACGCGTAGCTGCGCACCACCAGCTCGGCAACACACACCGGTTTGGTGTGGCCTTGGCGCTCCACGGTCACGCTCCACTGTAGTTGCACACCACCGGCCTCCAACGCCTCAGCTTCGGCCAACGTGAAGTGCGCGCGCAAGCGGCTGCCCACCGGCACCGGCGCTGGGAAGCGCAATTTGTTGAGCCCGTAATTCACGCTCATGCGGGCCTCAGAAATGCTGACCGAGGTTTCCATCCAGCGCGGAATCAGCGCCAGCGTCAAAAAGCCATGCGCGATGGGCGTGCCAAACGGCCCGGCCTTGGCGCGCTCGGGGTCGACGTGGATCCATTGCTGGTCGCCCGTGGCATCCGCAAACAACTGGATTTGCGCCTGCGTGACCTCGGCCCAATCGCTCACCGCCACCTCTTGTCCCACACAGGCCAGCAGGTCGGCGTGGGTGGCGAAGGTTCTCAAACCGCGTCCAGCCACTGGCAGAGCGGCGCCCATTGCTCCAGGTCTTTGGCGACGCGGCCCGGCGCCACGTCAAACAGCGTCAGGCCGCTGGCCGCCAGGTGCACGTAGTTCTGCGTGTCGCGCAGGTAGGTGAGCACCGGCACTTCCAACCCTGCGGCGTAGTCGCGCAGCTTGTCGGCCGATAAGGTGCGGTCGTCCACGCGCATGCCGACCAGCGCGATCTTCACGCCCTCTGCGCGGCGGCTCTCGATCACATCATCGAGAAAAGCGCGCGTGGCAAAAATGTCGAACACGCTGGGCTGCAGCGGCACCACCATGTGGGTAGCCAACTTCATGACTTGCTTCAAGGTTTTGCCGTGCAGGCCGGCGGGGGTGTCCAGCACCACGTGCGTGGTGCCCTTGGGTGGGCGGGCGATGTCGTCGTCACCCAAGTCCCAGGTCTGGATGGGCCGCGCCGTAGGCGGACGCAGGCCCAGCCACAGCTTGGAAGACAGCTGACGGTCAGCGTCGCCCAGCATCACGGCATGCCCCTTGGAGGCAAGATACCCGGCAACATTGGTAGACAGCGTCGACTTCCCGACCCCGCCCTTCGGATTGGCCACCACCACAACCTGCATAGTCAGCTCCTTAGACCGTGCTTACAACAGAGGATTGAATCAGCCTGATTATTTGATACTTTTCCGCTCGAAAACTGCGTTATGTTAGCGAGATGCTTGAACGCGACACTCTCTCCATGTCTTCTGAACCCAACGCCCACGATAGCCAACCCCACGCCGGCATCTACCTCATGGCGGCCCACCCCGACTGGCGCAACTCGCGCGTGCTGCACCGGCTGCTGACCGCGGCTCGCGCCATGGCCATCACCGAAGGCATGCCCGCGCTGGACATCCACGACCTGTACCACAGCTACCCCGACTACAGCATCGACGTAGCCGCCGAGCAGGAGCGCATCGCCAACGCCAAAATGGTGGTGTTGATGCACCCGATCCAGTGGTATTCGATGCCGGCCCTGCAAAAGCTGTGGATCGACGAAGTGCTGACCTACGGCTGGGCCTACGGCGCCGTGTCCACCGGCACCGGCGACAACTCTTCCGCCCCGGCCAATGCACCGGGCACGGCGTTGCGCGGCAAGAAGCTCTGGCTGGTCGCCACCACCTCGGCCGCACAAGACGATGCCAATGCCATGACCGAACAAGACGCGGGCGCGCCCTTCTTGCCGCCCTACCGGGAGATTGCCGCCGTCTGCGGCATGACATTCTTGCCACCGCTGGTGCTGCACAACGCACAGTCGGCCGGAAAAGAGCAAGTCAAGACACACATCGAGCTGTTCAAGAAAAAACTCGCGTATTACGGCCGTGCCGCCTGCGGGTTGAGCGACACCCCGCCGCCCGTCCTTTAAGAAATTCCCATGGAACCACACCTTCCCACCTGGCTGCTCAACAGCCTGATCTATCTGAGCGCGGCCGTCATCATGGTGCCGCTGAGCCAAGCCCTGGGGCTGGGCTCCATCATTGGCTACCTGGCGGCGGGCATTGCCATCGGCCCTTGGGGCCTGGGCCTGGTGACCAACGTCGCCGACATCCTGCACTTCGCTGAATTCGGCGTGGTGTTGATGCTGTTCTTGATTGGCCTGGAGCTGGAGCCCAAGCGCTTGTGGAGCCTGCGCCGGCCCATTTTTGGCTGGGGCACAGCACAAGTGGCCGCCTGCGCACTGGTGATTTTTGGCGGCGCCTATGCCATGGGCGCAAGCTGGCAGGTGGCGCTGGCCGCGTCGCTTGGCCTGGCGTTGTCCAGCACGGCGATTGCCATGCAGGTGATGTCGGAGCGCAACCTACTGGGCACGCGCAGCGGCGAAGCCGGTTTCTCTATTTTGCTGTTCCAGGACGTGGCGGCCATCCCCATCTTGGCGCTGATCCCGGCCCTGGGCAGCATGACCGCCGCCTACAACCACCCTGACATGACGCACGACTGGTTGGACGTGGTCAAACCGATTGCGGCCATCGCCGGCGTCATCCTCGGCGGGCGCTTGTTGTTGCGCCCGGTGCTGCGCTGGATTGCGCGCAGCCACAGCACCGAAATCTTCACCGCCGCAGCACTCTTGTTGGTGGTGGGTATTGCCGCGCTGATGCAGATCATTGGCCTGTCGATGGCGCTGGGTGCCTTTCTCGCCGGCGTGCTGCTGGCCGAAAGCGAATACCGCCGTGAGCTGGAAACCGACATCGCCCCGTTCAAAGGCTTGCTGCTCGGGCTGTTCTTCATGGCCGTGGGCATGAGCGTGGACTTTGGTGTGTTGCTGCGTTCGCCCGGCATGACGGCGCTGATTTTGGTGGGCTTTTTGATCGCCAAGCTGCTGGTCATCTACGCGTTGGCCAAGGCCATGAAGCTGCCGTTTCAAGAACGCCCGGTGTTCACGCTGCTGCTGGCCCAGGGCGGTGAATTCTCATTCGTGGTGTTCCAAGCGGCCACCAACGCCGGCGTGTTCAGCGCCGAGCTGAACTCGCAGTTGGTGGCGGCGGTGGCGTTGTCGATGCTGCTCACCCCGCTGTTGCTGGTGGCCGTAGACAAACTGCTGCTCAACAAGCTGGCCAACCGCGGCAGCGGCAAAAAGCTGGACGAGATTGCCGAGCCGCAAGAAGCGCCCATCATCATTGCTGGCTTCGGCCGCTACGGCCAGATTGTGGGCCGCACCCTGCTGGCCCAAGGCATTCAATGCACGGTGCTAGACCACAACGCCGACACGGTGGAGACCATCCGCAGCTTCGGCTACCGCGTGTTTTATGGCGACGCCACCCGGCTAGACCTGCTGCGCATGTCGGGCGCGCAAACGGCCAAGGTGCTGGTGGTGGCAGTGGACGACGTGAGCCAAAGCCTGCAAATCGTCGACCTGGCGCGCGAACACTTCCCGCACCTGAAGATCATCGCCCGTGCCCGCGACGTGCCGCACTGGGGCGACCTGCGCGACCGTGGTGTGGAGCACGTGGAGCGCGAGCTGTTCGAGTCCAGCCTTCGCAGCGCGCGCTCGGTGCTCGAAGCACTGGGCCAAAGCCCGCACGCCGCGCGGCAACACACCATGCGCTTTCGCCGCCACAACCTGGCGCTGTTTGAGCAGCTCTACCCGCACCGCAACGACCGCGCCAAAACCATGGCCGTGGCCAAGCGCGGCCGCCAGCAGCTAGAAGAGCAAATGGCACAAGAACGCGCCTTGGCCGCCGAGCTGCGCGCAGCCCGTTCGGAGCGTTGGGATCAATAATTTTTGCGATTTGTGGATTTCGCCATTTTTCGGGTATATAATCTGAGGCTTGCCGGATTTGATCTAAAGTTAGATTCGACAAAGCACGAAAGTACATGCGGGAGTAGCTCAGTTGGTAGAGCGCAACCTTGCCAAGGTTGAGGTCGAGAGTTCGAGACTCTTCTCCCGCTCCAGAATTTGGCAAAAAGGGAAGCTTAGGCTTCCCTTTTTTATTGCCCAAATTTTGTTGAAGGCTTTAGCCAAATCGGCCACTTACGCTTATCCACCAAGCGTAAGCAGCTACCGATTCAATAGCACCAAGTTCCCAAACTCAGACCAAGCTGTCCCACAGCAACTTGCACCCGGTCAGCAACATGCCCAGGTACAGCAAGCGGTAAAACAGCTTCTGGTCGATCACCTTGGCGATGCGCACGCCCACATAAACGCCCAGCGGCGCCAACGGCAGCAGTGCCAAGGACGTGGCGAAGTTGCGCGTGTCCAGCAAACCCAGCCAGGCGTACGGAATCCACTTCGACAAATTCACGCAAAAGAAAAACGCCGCCATGGTGGCCGCAAAGTCCACCGGCGACAGGCGCAGCGGAATCACATAAGCGTTGACCGGCGGGCCGCCCGCATGGGCGATGAAACTGGTAAAGCCTGACGTAGCGGTGCACAACGCGCCCACCCAGCGGGGCGGCGGCGGACTGTCTGGCCGGGGCGGAAACAACAAGCGTTGCGCCAAAAACAGCAGCGTGAACGCGCCCACAATGCCGGCCACCATGCGTGGCTCCAGCACCTTGAACAGCAGCGTACCCACCACCGTGCCCAGCAGCCCCCAGGGAATCAAGAACTTCAGCAGCTTGGCATCGAAGTGGCGCCGGTAAGCGTGCAACCCCAGCAAATCCATCACCAGCAACACCGGCATCAGAATGGCGGCGGCTTGCGGCACCGACACAGCCAGCGCCATCATCGGCACGGCCAATGAACCAAAGCCGGCACCAAAGCCGCTTTTGCTCACCCCTAACAACAACACAGCGGGAATGGCGACGGCGTAAAAGCCCCAATCGGTGATCAACGGAAACGACACGTGCGCTTACCTTCTTTGGATGAGGACAACACACGTCGCCCGAGCAAAGAAGTCTAGCCTTTACGCTTCAACCGCGCAGAGCGCTCGCCGGTGATTGCCGGTACGCCAGCACCGCAGGCACCGCCGACACCAGCGCGGCCACCAACAGCAACCCACCCGCTGCCGCCGCATCACCCGCCACAAACTCCACGGGCAGATACACGCCAAAGCTGCCGGTGAACAGCCGCGACAAGTTCCACGCTGCAGCAAAGCCCAGCGCATAACCTAGCCCTACGCCCAACACCACCAGCGCCAGCAACTCGCCCCACACTAGCGTGAACACCGCCAGACGCGGCGCGCCAAAGGCCCGCAGCGCGCCAATCTGCCGGCGCCGCTGGCTCACGTGCACCACGGTGACCAACACCACCGCAGCGGCCACCAAAAGCTGCGCGCCCAAAGCCACCCACGACAGCACCAAACGCGCGTCGCCCAGCGTGCCGTACAACTGCGTCAACACTTCGCCGGGGAACACGCCTACGGTGCCGTTGGCTCGGTACTCGCCGCGCAGGCGGTAAGCGTCGGCCACGGTTTTGGGTTTGACCACGATGGCGGGCAGGCCGGGCGGCGCAGTTGCCTCGGCATGTTCGTGGTCACCGTTTTCGTCGTGATCTTCATGCTCCTCTTCATCACCATCGTGATGATCGTGGTCATGCCCATCCGCCTCTATGCCATGCAGGCGCCACACGGCTTCAATCGGCACCAGAATGGCCCGATCCCACGCCGTGCCCGTGGGCGGCAAGCGGCCCACCACGGTGTAGCCCACGCCCGCGTGCTCGTGCCCGCCCTGGTTCGACAAGCCATGCATCGGCACCACCCGTTCACCCATGGTCAAAGGCGACGCAGACCCCACCACCGCCTCTTGCAGCCCCGCAAACCAGCGCCCTTCGCTCGGTTGCCGCTGGCCGCCCATGGTCAACAAATCTGGCGTGGTGCCCACAATCGGCTGGTCGAGAAAGAAGTCGCCAAAACCCACCGGCGCGGCCCAGGCCACACGTGGGTCTTTTTGCAGGCGTGTCAACACGTCGCCGGGCATCAGCGGCAAGGCGGCGGGCTGCAAAAACACGGAAGACAACACCAACTGGGTTTCGCTGCCGGCCGCGCCCACCACCAAATCAAACTGGTCTGCGGCGCGCGCACTGCCCAGGCGCAACGCACGCTCTTGCAGCGTCACGGTCACCCCCAGCGCGGTGGCCAGTGCCATCAACAAAACCACCACCAGCGCACCGGCCCACATGCGGCGCAAATCGGCCAACATAAAACTCAACATGCGACGGCCTCGCTTTCCACCAGGCGGCCATCGCGCAGCGTCAAGGTGCGGTGCATGCGCGCCACCACACGGGGGTCGTGGCTCACCACCACCAGCGTGGCCAGTGACGCCTGCGCCAGCGACAACAGCAGGTCGATCACCGCTGCGCCACTGTCGGCATCCAAGCTGGCCGTGGGCTCATCGGCCACGATCAAACCGGGCGAGGCCAGCACCGCACGCGCCACGGCCACACGCTGCATTTGCCCGCGCGACAAGGTTTCCACCGGCTGCTTTTCACGCGTGATGCCGACTTGCATCAGCAGCTCGCGGGCGCGCGCCACAAACAGCTTGGCGTGGCGCGGCTGGCGCAAACGCATCGGCAACAACACGTTGTCGAGTGCGCTCAAGCCAGGGAATAAATGGAAGTCCTGCATCACCAAGCCGACGTGGGTGGCACGCCACTGGTCGCGCTGCGGTTCAGACAGGGTGGCGATGTCGGTGTCTTGCCAGAACACGCCGCCGCGTTGCCCCATTTGCAGTCCGGCCAACACGTTCACCAGCGTGGTTTTGCCCGAGCCTGACGGCCCGGCCACGGCTACGTGGGACCCCGCAGGCAGGTCAAGCGCATCAACAGACAACGCTGGCACGGCCAAGCCGGGAAAGCGGACTTCAAGCCCGCGTACAGACAACGACAACATGATGCAAAAAATTTAGACGGACGCGAACTTCGCGCCCGTGATGCGCACCAGGCTCACAAAGCCGGTGGCCGGGTCGGTCCACGAGCCGACCTCCAGTTTGCCGGTGACGCGGATGGGCGCGTTGTTCTGCACAAACGTCTGGCGCTCGTTCAAGTACACCACGACGATGTTGTTCGGCCAGTCGGCATCGGACGAGCAGAACGGGCACAGCGCCATCGGCACTTCGGTCAACACAAAGAACATGGCCTCGGCCTTGAGCGGCGGGGCCATGAAGCCCTGCATGCTCACGGCCTGGCCTTGCAGGGACTGCATCTTCTGCGAAAACGTCAGCCCCAGCACACCGACCTTGCCATACATCTCGCGAAAGCCGAGCGTGGCCGTGGCAGCGTGCACCCGCGTGGCGCACCAGGCCAAGCCAGCGGCCAAGCCCTGTGCCAACAAAGTGCGACGCTGCATGGCCATCGGCTTACTTCTTCGCCGCAGCAGCTTTCGCTGCTTTGCCCTTGGCGGGGGCCAGCGCCAAGGCGTCGGCCAACACGCGGTATACGTCGCTCTCTTCCATGTAGCCATGGAAGCCTTCGGTGCCCGGGCCGGTGGCCTGCAGCACCACGTCGTCTACAGCGTGTACGCCGGAGTCCTGGTCGCGTGGGATGTTGCCGGTGCGCAGCACGGCGCCGGGCACGTCCTTGTAGGCTTCGTTGGCGACGTATTGCTTCTTCTCGTTCTGCACCGCGGGCACGAACATACCGTCCATCTTGGGGCGGAAGGTTTCGTAGTAGTCAGGGAAGTTGTTCGAGAAGAACATCAGGCGGCGCGACACGTCGATCTTGTCGGGATAGCCATCACCCTTGTTGTAGGTGTAGTTGGGGAAGCCTGCGGCTGCGTAGGTGCCGACCTTTTCGCGCATCTCGGTGCCGGGCTTGTTGTCGTCCACGGTGCCGATCAGCGACACGCCATGGGTGTGGTCGCCGGTGACGACGATCATGGTGTCGGGGTGCGTCTTGGCGAATTCGCGTGCAATGCCCACGGCCTTGTCGAACTCGATGGTCTCGTACACGGTGCGCTCGAAGTCCAGCGGGTGCGAAGATTTGTCGATCGAGGCTCCTTCAACCATCAGGAAGAAGCCGTCCTTGTTTTTGGACAACACTTCGAGTGCGGCGCGCGTCATGTCTTCCAGGCCGGGCTGGTCTGGGAAGTCAGCCACGGTGCCCTTCTTCAGGTCCTTGCGGTCGAGGATGGTGTCCATGTTGCCGGGGTGGAACAAGCCCAAAAGCTTGCCACTTTTCGGCGCGGCCAGCAACTCGGTGCGGTTGGTGGCCAGGTTGTAGCCACTGTCGCGGAAGGACTTGATGTAGTCCATGTCGTCCTTGCGCTTGGAGCCAGGCGTGCTCTTGGGCAGGAAGTAGGCCGAGCCACCGCCCAGCAGCACTTCAGGCTGCACCTTGTGCAGCATGCCGACGATCTCGGGCTTGTCGGCACGCTTGCGGGTGTGCGAGACCACGGCGGCGGGCGTCGCGTCTTCCAGTTCAGCGGTAGAGACGATGCCCACCGACTTGCGGCCGGTGCGGCGCAGCGCTTCGGCAATGGTTTCGACCTTGGGGTCGTCCAGACTGTCGGGGGTGCGGTCGGCGTAGACGCCCAGCGCGTTGATGGCCGACTTGTGGCCGGTCATATAAGCCGACATGCTGTTGGCGCTGTCCACGGCGATGGAATCGGTAGAAGACGTGCCGATGAAGGCCATACGGTCCATCTCGTCCATGTTCAGGCGGCCGTTGGCCTTGCCTTCGGTCACGCCCTTGGACATGATGCGTGCGCCGGTGCGGAAAGACACCGACAGGCCGTCGCCCAGCAAGAAGATCACGTTCTTGGCCTTAGGCTTGGCGGGCGTGCCATACACATCCCAGGTGACTTGCTTGCGCACGCCAGCGGCTTGGCTGACGACGTTGTAGGCGCCGGGCGTCGCGATCGACACATCGCGCAGGATCAGGGCCGAGCCGACAGGCCCCTTGTCGCCCTTTTCGCGTTCCACGTAGGTGGCGCGGGCGCCCAGCAGTTGGCGGTAGTCTTGGCCGTTGATGGTGACCTGGATGTCGGACTCGGGCACCACGCCGTCGAACTCGACCTTGAAGTCAAAACGCGAACCGGCCAGGATGGTGGCGCGGTCCAGGGGGTAAACGGTGTCCGCGTGGCTAGCACCCGAGAACACAGCAGCGGCGGCCAGGGCCAAAATCGACAAACGCATGAAAGCTCCAAAACCTCCGCAGGCTGCGGAGTACATGCATCAGATTAAGTCGGTAATGTGACAGCCGTGCGACAGCGTAGGGGTGTTGTCACGTTCCGCCCACACCTCACACCAGGGCGTGCTGGGCCAGCAAGATGCGGCGCACCTCGGCCGTCTGAGCCTCGCCGCGCAACGCCTGGAGTGCGGCCGACACCCCCGCCGCCTGCCCCGTGGCAAAGGCCGTCCCCATCACCCGCACCGAGCCATAGGCTTCGGCGTCGGCACCGATCACGCGCCCACCCAGGCGCAGGTTGGCCAGGCCACGCGCCTGGATTGCCGCGTGCGGCACGTCAAAAAAGCCCTCGCCACCAATCGGCACAAAACGTTGTTTGCCCGGCGCCAGGTGCACCTCCATCGGCCAACTGGCGCGCGCAATGCCCTCATCGCTGCGCCGCCCGGCCAGGCCGTCGGCGGCGGCCACGTCGCCGTTGGAGAACGGCCGGCGGCTTTCTCGAATGCCCAACTGCGGGCCGGTGGCCGCCAGGTGCGCGCACTCAAAACCGGGGTGGCGGCGCAGCACTTCCAGAAAGCGCCACGAGCGTTCACGGGCGCTGGTTTCGGCACGCGCGAGATCGCTGCCGCTGACGCCGTCGGTGTCGAGGTCCACCGTCATCCACCAGATGTCTTGCGACACCGGCAGGCGCATCACCACACCGCCATCGGCACGCGGCATGGGGATCTCGGCCGTGGCGTTGTAGTCGGCGATCAGCCGCGTCATCAGCGCGCGGTCGAAGACCACGTCGGGTGGCACACCGTCGATGCGCACCGGCAGCGAAGCGGGTTGCAGGTGCGCGCCGGGGCCACCGGGTTGCGACATCGGCACGTCCGCAAACGCGCTCAGGCTGGCCTCCCCGCTGGCGTCGACGAAGGCGCCGGCCTCTACGTCGTGCAGGCCCCGGTGGTCTGCCAGGGTCACGGCTTGCAAGCGCTCGCCGCTGCGGTGCGCGGCCACCAGCTTGGTATGGAACTGCAGCGCCATCGGCTGTGCCAGCACCAGCCGGTCTAACGCCACCTTCAACGCCTCGACATCGATCATGATGATCTGGTTGCCGCTTTTCGAGCGCACCGGCGCCACGTCAAAACCCATTTGCTGCAGCCGCAACATCAAGTCCCAACCAACACCGCCAATGGTGCGCACCGGGGCTTTATCGGCACTGCCACCGGTGTAGAAACCACAGTACGACAACACCAACGCATTGGTGGCCGCGCCGCCCAAAAAGCCATAACGTTCGACCAACAAGGTGCGCGCGCCCATTTGCGCCGCCCCCACAGCCGCCGCCACACCGGCCGCACCACCGCCAGCCACCACCACGTCGAATCGTTCGGTTGGGATGTTCATGAAGGAATTCCGTCGCGTAGAAATTGGCTGATCTTGTGGGCTGTGGCTTCGGGCATTTCTTCCATCATCAAATGACCGGTGTCGAGTGTGCCGCCGTGCACCGGGCCACTGGCCCAGCGCTGCCAGATCTGCACCGGCGTTTCGCCCTGCGTGTAGCGCGCCGCTTCCCACAGCACCAGCACCGGGCAGGCCACTCGGCGCCCGGCGGCGTGGTCGGCCTCGTCCAACACCAGGTCCACACTGGCGGCGGCACGATAGTCTTCGATCATGGCCAAACGCACACTTGGTTTGCGAAAGCAGCGACGGTACTCAGCCAGCGCGGCCGGGGCAATGACGGACTTGCCATGGGTCATGCGGGCCAAGGTGTCGTCCAGGAAGAAGTCGGGATCCGCGGCCAGCAGGGTTTCGGGCAACGGTGCCGGCTGCGCCAGCATCAACCAGTGGTAAGCATGCAGTCCAAATGTGAGGTTCATGCGCCGCCACATCTCCACCGTAGGAATCACCGTGAGCGACACCAGCGCCGTGACCTCGGCGTGGAAGTCCAGCGCCAGCCGGTGCGCCACGCGGCCACCACGGTCGTGCCCGGCCACGGCGTAGCGGTGGTGGCCCAAATCGCGCATCACGCGTGCTACATCAGCGGCCACGGCTCGTTTGCTGTAATGCTGATGATCGGCATCGGGCTCGGGGCCGGTGCTGTCGCCATAACCCCGCAGGTCGACCATCACCACGCTGAAATGGGCCGCCAACAACTTGGCAGCGGGCAGCCAGCCGAGG
Source organism: Hydrophilobacter chitinilyticus (assembly GCF_049860745.1). Taxonomy (GTDB): domain Bacteria; phylum Pseudomonadota; class Gammaproteobacteria; order Burkholderiales; family Burkholderiaceae_C; genus Rhodoferax_B. The sequence goes on from NZ_CP187561.1 coordinate 5,282,520, forward strand.
TGGGTTTCGGGGTAGCCGTGCAGCAGCACCAGCGCGGGGCCCTGGCCTGCGCTGTACGACATGATGGCCACCTCGTCCCCCGTCTCTTCCGGCCAGGTATGCCGTCTTGTAGCGAACGTCACGCTCATCCTTCCACCGTGATGCGTTGCGCGGTGATGATCTCGCGGTACACCGCCGTGTCGTCGCGGATGCGTTGGCTCAAGGCCTCGGGTGTGGTGCCCTCGGCGCGCCAGCCTTGTTGAAACAGCTTGGCGCGCATGTCGTCCGAGCGGATCACCTGCGCTGCCGCCTGGCTCAACTGGTCGCGTAGCGGTTGGGGCATGTTGGCCGGCGCCACCACCGCGTTCCAGATGTCGATGTTGAGGGCAGGCACGCCGGCATCGGTCAGCGCCGGCATGTCCGGCGCCAGAATGCTGCGGCTGGCCGAGGTCACCGCCACCCCGCGAATGCGCCCGGCCTGCACCTGGGCCAACGCAGTGCCGATGGGCAAGGCCGCGAGGTGGATGTCGCCACCGATCATCGCGTTGATCACCGCCGGCGCGCCGTTGAACGGCACGTGCACCGGCGTGATGCCAGCCTTGGCCTTCAGCAGTTCGGTGATCAGGTGCACACCCGAACCCACGCCCAGCGAGCCGTAGCTCCAGGTGTTGCCCGCCGCACGCGCCTGCTTGAAGAAGTCGGCCGGTGAATCAAATGTGATCTTGGTCGACGCCACGATCAACAGCGGCGAGCTGCCGATGACGGTGATGGGCGCAAAGTCTTGCAGCCGGTACGGCAGCTTGGGGTAGAGGATGGGCGCACTGGTCAACGCTGCATTGCCCACCACGCCAAAGCTATGGTTGTCGGTGGCCTTGGCCAAAGCCTCGGCGCCCAACACACCGGCGGCGCCGACGCGGTTCTCCACGATCACCGGTTGGCCCAGGATTTTGGCCATGGGGTCGCTCAGGGCGCGCGCCAACAGATCTGGCGATGTGCCGGCCGGAAACCCCACGATGATGCGCAAGGGCTTGCTGGGCCAGCCGGTGCTCGGCCCTTGGGCACGCGCCAGCAGGGGCAGAAGGCTGCCTGCCCCCAGCACGCCGAGGAGCGCGCGTCGACGATCGAAGTGATGCGAATGGGCCATGGTGTTCGTCTCCTTTTTATCGTTCGTAGCGATGTAGACACTGCAGGGTGGCTAGGGTCGCCAGGGTCGTTCCAGTGCGGCAAGCGACGCCGCAATATCGGGCAAGGGTGTGGTGCCAATGATCTCCAGCACCTGCACGCCTTGGAAACCGATGTCTTTCAATGTGCGCTGGATCTCCGGGAAGTCCACCGTGCCCAGCCCTACGCGGTCGTGTCGCCAGCGGGTGCGCGTGCCGTCAGACAAATGCACCTGGCCCAAACGCGATGCCAGTCGACGCAACGCATCGCCCTGGTTCTCACTCACGTATTCAGCGTTCGATACGTCATAAGCCACCTGCAACAACGGGTGGTCGATGCGCTGCAAAAAGCGCTCGATCTTGTCGACGGTGGGAATGGGCGTTTGCGGGTGCGACTCGATGTAGATCTTCTGGCCCAACGGCTCTGCCACCTTGAGCAAGGCTTCCAAACTCGCCGCCAACCAGTCTTCACTTTGCTGCTGCGGCGGTGCAAACAGGCCTGACACCCGGCCCGGCACCGCCACCACCGCGCGGCCACCCAGTTCGGCGCTGAGCTGCAAGGCATGCGTGAACAGCGCCAAGGCATAGGCCCGCGCCTCGGGCACACAACTGGCTAGGTTATGGTCGAGCGCGGGCAGGTTCAGCGATTCGATGCGAATGCCTTCGGCCCGTAAATCGCGCGCGAGTGCGCTGCGCGCGGCGGTGTTCAGTTCGTCATGCCACAGATGGCCCGGCACCATCAGCGCATCAAAATCGTTCAAGCCCAAAGCGCGCATTTGGCGCATGGCAGAAAGCGCGGTTTCGCTCCACATGAACGAAAAGGTGCTGCCACCAAAGCCGGTTTCCGAGGACTCTGCAAGGGACATGGAGAAGCTCTTTTCAGTGGGGTGGTTTTGATTTATCGGGCAGTGGTGGCCGTGGTGGCAGCGGCGCCAGCACTGCGGCCAGTGGGTCAACCGACGGCATCACCCCCAGATAGCCGCCCAGGAAAGGCATGGAGGCGCGCGCCATTTCCACGCCGATCTGGGTTCGGCAACCGCGCGCCCTCGCCAGCTCGATCAGCGGCGTGATGCTGGGCGCGGTGATGACGTCGGCCACCAACACACGCGGCGTGAGGGTGGCCAACAGCTCCGGCGCCACAGGTTTGGCATCGCTGGCGCGCATGCCCAGGGTTGTGGCTTGGGCCAGCAGGTCCACGTCGGCCAAATCACGGCAGACATACGTGACCTGCACCGACGGAAACAACGCCTGTAACTGTGCCCCCAAGGCCTGGATGCGCGGGCCATTGCGGCCCAGCAGGCAGAGCTCGGCCGCATGCGTGGCACACAACGCGTAGGCGATGGCACTGCCTGTGCCGCCAGAGCCCACCACCACGGCAGAACAGCCGCTGGGGTGAAAGCCGTGTGCACGCGCCGCGCTCAAGAAGCTGAAGCCGTCGACATGGTCGCCATGCAACCGGCCATCCACCTCGCGGCGCACCACGTTCACGGCGCTCAGCACGCAGGCACGCTCCGACAACACATCCAGAAAACCGGCGGCGGCTTGTTTGTGCGGCACCGTGACCACACAACCGGGTAAGTTGGCGCCTTGGCGCAGCACCGAGAAAAAGTCTGCCAGGGCGGCCGGCGGCACGTCAAACGGCACCATGGCCAAGTCCAGCCGCTTATTGTGAAAGTAGTGGTTCAGGATGCCCGGCAGTTTGACCTGCGCCACCGGGTGGCCGACGATGGCCGCCAGTTGAGTGGTGCCCAAGACAACGGTTTTCATACCGCCGCCGAAAGCAACGGTGCGGACACCACGCCCACCGGGTCCACCTGCGGCATGACGCCGAGAAAGCTGCCCAGAAACGCCATGGAAGCGCGCGACATTTCAACCCCGGTCTGCACGCGGCAACCCCTGGCTTTCGCAAAGGCCAGCAGCGGCGTGATGGTCGGCACAGTGACCGCATCGGCCACCAGTGTGCGTGCCGTCAGCGTTTGCAGCAGTGCCGCAGGCAAGGGCAAGGGGTCGCCAACTTGCATGCCCATGGGGGTGGCCTGGGCGATCACATCCAGCCCGCCCAGGCTGCTGCAACCGGTGCTGACCTGCACCTGCGGAAACCGCTCACGCAAGGCATCGCTGAGGCTTTGCACGCGCTCGGTGTTGAGGTCCAGCACCCACAGCGCGGCGATGCCGGTTTCACACAGCGCATGTGCAATCGCCCCGCCAGCGCCGCCCACGCCCACCACCAGGGCCGAGCGCCCCTTGGGGTGAAAGCCATGCACACGCGCGGCGTTGAGGAAGCCGAACCCGTCGACATGGTCGCCATGCAGCAAACCTTCGGCATCACGCCGCACCACGTTGACCGCCCCCACCATGCGGCCCCGCTCGGTGATGTGGTCCACCCGCGCGGCGAAGGCCTGTTTGTGCGGCACGGTAACGATGCTGCCCAGCAGGTTGCGGCTTTGTTTGAGCAGGGTGATGAAGTCGGCAATACCGGCGGGCGGAATGTCCAGCGGCACCAACGCCAGGTCGAGTCCATGCTCGGCGAAGTAGCGGTTCATGGTGCCGGGCATCTTCACCTGCGCGACCGGCGAGCCGACGATGGTGACCAGCCGGGTTGTTCCTTGAATGAGGTGGCCCTGAATGAGGTGGCCCTGGGCGCTGTGCCCCTCGGTGACCTGGCTCATGTGGGCCCCGCCGCAGGCTCGTCGAGGTGGATCTTTTGCAGGCACAGATCGGCATCGAACTCGGTGAGTTCGAGTTGAAAGCCGAGTGGCCGGCGCCCATACACCGGTGCCAGCCTTTGCACGGCGGCATCGAACAGGGTTTGGGTGATGCGCTTGCGCGTTGCCAGATCGCGGCCCGGTGCAATCCGCACCACCACCTTGATGAAGCCGTTGGCCGCCTGGCCACCGGCCACGCGGTAGTCGTGCACGGGCTGCGCCAAGGTGCGGATGCCCCACAGCGGAAAAGCGCCGGTGCCGATGGCGGCCTGGTGGAGCGCCGCCACCAAGCCGCTTTCTGCCACGTCGGCCGCCAGGTTGGCGGTGTAGTCAATGGTGATGTGCGGCATGGGGAACTCGTGGGTTCAAACCGTCATGGGCTCAGAAGGCTTTTTCAGAAAGCTTTTGCCGGGGGCAGGATCGACAGCACCTGCTGCTTGCCGCCCTTGATCTCCACTAGGTAGCTCACCCGGTCCGGGTCGCCCGCGTCGTTGAACTTGATGTCCATCAGCAGGCCGGGGTAGTCTTTGACGTACAGCGGCATGTTCTTCAACGCGGCGGCAAAGGCTTTGCGGTCCACCTTGCCAATCTTCTCGCTCACGGCCTTGATGATGTAGGGCACGGTGTAGCCCTGGATGCCGTTATGGTCAGAGCGGACCTTGTAGGCATCGAGGTACTTCTTGTCGAACGCACGCATGGCATCGGTGGGTGCATCGGCCGTGAGAGGCACGTGACCGAGCGCGCCATTCGCGGCCTCACCGGCGAGCTCAATGGTCTTCTGGCTGACCAGCGTGGTGTCGCCCATGATGGGTTTGGCATACCCCTGCTTGCGCAGCTCGCGCAGCAACCGGGCCGATTCTTCTTCGTTGGTGTAGGCAAACAAGGCGTCGCCGCCCGACTGCTTGACCTTCAGCACCGCACTCGAAAAATCGACTTGCGCCTGGTCGGTTGACACATCGGCCCCGATGGTTAGCCCCATGGCTTTGGCGGCCTTGATGAACTCGTCGCGCCCGCCTTTGCCGAAGTCGCTGTTGACGTAGATGATGTCCACCGTCTTGGCCTTCAGCCCGTCCATCATGTAGCGCGCCACCTTGGGCATGGTGGTGGCTTGTGTGCTGTTGGTGCGGATCACGTAGGCGTTGCCCTGGCTGGTGATCGAGGCGGCGGCCGCGCCGGTGAAGTTGGGAATTTCGGCCCGGCGCGTCTCGTTCATGCTGACCACCATGGAGCTGGAGAACGTGGGTCCGATGGCGGCAAACACGTCTTCATCCACGGCCTTGGCGGCCATGGCTTTGGCCACGCCGGGGTTGCTTTGGGTGTCGAGCATGTCCACCTCGAACTTGCGTCCGAGCACCCCACCGGCGGCGTTGATTTCCTTCACCGCCAGCTCTACGCCGTTGCGGTAATTGGTGCCGGCCGAGGCGATGGGGCCGGTCAGCTCCAGCAGGTTGGCCAGCTTGATGGTTTGCTGCGCGTGGGCCGGGGCCTGCAGCGCCAGCGCCAACAGTCCTGCCACGATGGGGTAGCTCTTCTTCATGATGTCCGTCTCCTTTTTGGGTGAATACACACGAAAAACCAACGCCTTCTTTGTGCGCTGCCGACCAAGCCTCAATACGTTGCCCGTCCCCCTGACAAGTCGAACGTAAAACCCGTGGTGAAGCTGCATTCCGGGCTGGCGATGAACGCCACCGTGGCCGCAATCTCGGGGATCTGCAAAAACCGCCCCATCGGGATCTTCGCCTTGGCACTGGCGATGTGCTCGGCCGTCATCTCTTTGAACAGATCGGTCTCGGTGATCACCGGCGCAATCGCGTTCATGGTGACGCCGCTGCCCGCCAACTCGCGCGCCACCGACTTGGTAAACCCGATCACGCCCGCCTTGGCCGCCGAATACGCGGCAATGCCCGGCATGCCCTCTTTTCCGGCAATTGACGAGACGTTGACGATGCGCCCGTAGCCACGTTCGCGCATCGCCGGCAGCACCGCGCGGCAGCAGTAAAAAACACCGGTCAGGTCAATGGCCAAGACCTTGTCCCAGGCGTCGTCGGGGTAGTCCCAAGTAGGCATCACAGGGCCGTTCACACCGGCGTTGTTGACCAAAATGTCGATCGGGCCTACGGCCTCGGTGGTGGCGCGCACTGCGGCGTCTACCGAGGCACGGCTGGCCACATCGACCACCGTGGCAAAGGCTGGCGTGTAGTTGGCGTCGGCCAGCGCCGCCACATTCACGTCCCACACCACCACGCGGCAGCCCTCGGCCGTCAGCCGCTGCGCAATGCCCAGGCCAATGCCACGTGCGCCACCGGTCACCACGGCCACCTGGCCCTGCAAACTCACGGGTTGCATGATGGACATCTTGCGTCCCCTTTACAGTGCACCGCCGGACAACCAGTTCGCACCCTTGGCGTAGAGGGCCTGCACCTCGGGGCCTTTGAGGCCGGGCATGTCTTTTTTGATCTTGTAGCCAATCTGGCTCTGCAGGTACGCCAGGTGCCGGTAGCCTTCGGGAAACGACAGCAGCAGGTCGGTGTCGAGCACCAGCCGAGAATTGGGCGAGACCGGGTCCATGCGGTCTTTTTCGTAGATCGGTTGGCGCAGCACCATGCCCCAGCGGCCATCGCGCTTTTCCAGAAAGTCATAGAAGCGCCCCGTGCACACCACGTCCACCCACACGTCGTGCACCAGTGCGCGTTGTGAGATCGTCATCTTGGTTTGCGCCACGGCACGGTGGCCCGCCACGTCCACCGCCGTGCCCCCCAGAAAGTGCAAGATGCTGACGCCCTTGTCCCAGCCCTCACGGGTCACGCGGATGAACTCGTCGGCCACGCCCTGGAACCAGGTGGCCATCATCACGCCATCGTCGTGCCACACGGTGCGAAAGCGCTGCCAGTCACCGGCGTCGCGCCACACCACCCAGTTCTCCAGCAACTGGCGAATGGTGTGCACGTCGCGTTCGGCGTCAGCGGGAATGTTCATGGTCATGTTATGTGTCTCCAGGTTCTATGAGATTGAATGCAAATGCTTGAAAAAACGCCGCGTGGTGTCGCCCACGATCTGCGCCTGCTCGGCATACGGCAGGCCGGCCAGGCGCCGTGTGGGCGCTTCCACACTGATGGGAATACCCGACGGCAAGGCTTTCAGCAAACCGGCCAGCGGCAGCTCACCTTCGCCCGGCAGGAGGCGCGCGGTACGTGCCTCGACGCGGCGGTCGTCCACGCTTTCGGGGCCCACCAACGGGCCGTCGCAAAGCTGCATGTAGGGCAGCAGCAAAGGGTCAATGGCAGCAAGCTGAGCGCTCTGCGCACCCGAGCGAAAAAACTGCAGCGCGTCGATCAACAAACGCGCATTCGCTTGCTGGCTGCGCTGCACCAGACCGAGCGCTTGCGCCAACGTGCCGATGGTGCAATAGGTGATGAACTCCAGCGCCACGTTCATCTGCAGCGCGGCAGCGGCTTGGCATAAGCGACAGAAGTTGTCGAACAGGCGCTCCTGTTCGCTGTCAAACCCCACCACCAACACCTGGCGCGCACCCAGGCGGCGGCCCACTTCGAGCGCCGGTACCAGCGCGGCCACATCGGTTTCAGGGCGCAGCCAGATGGCCTCGATATCGAGCAGGCGCACATTGTGGCTGCGCAGGCGTTGCTCGATTTCGCGCACCAGTGCGGGGTTGCCCACCACGTCCAGAAGCACATCGGTGGGCGACGGTGGCACGATGCGCAGGCCGCAGTATTCAAAGCCTCCGGCGGCGGCGGCATCGACCAGCGTCAGCGGGTCGGCGCTGAGCATTGTCAAATGGTGCAACGACAGCTCCGGCATCAACGCTGGCATCGAAGTTCGCATCGGTGCGTGCACAGGAACAGTGGGCGCAGTCATACGGCGTAATCCACTTGGTGGCGGCTGATGCGCAGGTCGCCTACCGCTTGTTTCACCCGCAGGTGCTCGGGGTGGCTAGCGTAGGCGTCGAGTGCCGCCTGGCTGGCAAATTCACTGTAGAGCACCACGTCACAGGCGTAGTCGACGGCGCTGTGGTCAATGCCCACTTCCAGCCGCAGCAGGCCGGGGATCTGCCCGCTCAGCGACTCGAACTCGCGCCGCAGCAAGGCACTGTGTTCGCGGCGCTCGGCCAGGGTGCTGCCACGGACGCTCCACATGACGATATGTTTGATCATGGATAACCGGTTAAAGGATGCACACGCGTCAGCGCGCGGTGAGGGGGTTGAGCACAAAGTCGTAGTCCAGCCGGTAGCGGCCATTGGGCTGGCACACCCAATCGGCCACCAACGACTGGCGCACGCCAAACACGGCATCGGAATCGAGGTATTGGTCGCCGTCGCGAAACACATGCGTGGTCAGCGGTTCATAGCCCTCGGCCGCAATCTTGAAATGCAGATGCGCCGGGCGCCATGGGTGGCGTTTGGTGGCGGCCAGCAGTTCGCCCACCGGGCCGTCGGTGGGAATGGGGTAGGCCTCGGCCACGATGGTCTGAAAGTGCAGCTCGCCTTTGGCGCCGGTGGTCAACACGCCGCGCGCCTGGGCGTGGTCGAGCGCCGGGTTTTGCACGTCGTAATGGCCTTCGGCGTCGGCCTGCCACACGTCGACCCGCGCACCGGCAATGGGCCGGCCGTCCAGGCTGCGCACATGCGCCACCACGTCGCAAGGCTCGCCGTTGGCGCCGTTGGCCACGTCGGCGCCGTGTTCAAAGTGCGGCGCACCTTCGATGAAGAACGGGCCGAACACCGTTGATTCGGTGCAGCCACGCGGTTTGTCGTTGTTCATCGCCACGGTCAGCATCGACAGGCCCAGCACGTCGCTCAACAGAATGAACTCCTGGCGCTTGTCGTCGCACTTCTGGCCGGTGGCGGTGAGAAAGGCAATGCCTTTGGCCCACTCGTCTTCCGTCAACCGCACCTCACGCGCAAAGGCATGCAGGTGCTGCACCAAGCTGGTGACCACCTCTTTCAGACGTGGGTCCGGGGTGTCACAAAAGCGCGCCATAACCGCCTGGGTGATGTTGTCCTGGTTGAGGTTGCGCAAGTGGGTCTCCTGGCTTTTTTTTGTGGGTGTGCAGGCAATGTAGAAAACATGGCACCCGCTGAAAAGCCCGAGGCGACAAATGACTTTTCCGCCTAGCGGAAGAATCGACCGCCTTGTCGCCGCAAAATGCGCTAAAACCAACAAAAATCGCCCTGAATAGGAGACACGATTGGACCGCTGGACCGAAATCGAGCTGTTTGTGCAGGTGGCCGAAACCGGCAGCCTGAGCCGCGCTGCGGAGGCGCTGGACCTGTCGAACGCGGCGGCCAGCCGGCACCTGGCGGCGCTGGAGCAGCGCCTGGGCGCGCGCTTGGTGGAGCGCAACACGCGCAGGCTCTATTTGACGGAGACCGGCCAGGAGTTTCTGAGCCGTGCCAAGGGCATTCTGGCCGAGCTGAAAGATGCCGAGTCGAACGTCAACGCCACGGCACTGGCCCCGAGCGGCACCTTGCGCGTGACGGCCTCGCTGTCGTTTTCAATGCACCACATCGCGCCACTGCTGCGCGAGTACACCAACCGCTACCCTAAAGTGACGGTGCATGTGGAAGCCGCCAACCGCTATTTTGATTTGATCGAGAACAACATCGACGTGGCCATCCGCACACGCGAGGTGGAGCCCGACTCGAACATCACCATCCGCCGCCTGGGCGAAACGCGCCGCATCCTCGCGGCCTCTCCGCGTTATCTGGCGCTGCATGGCCGGCCCCGCACATTGGAAGACCTGCAGCAGCACAAGATGCTGATCTACACCTACGCCAACAACCCCAACGACATGCGCTTCGAGCGCGACGGCCAGGTGACCATGGTGCACGCCAAGGGCCTGCTCGAATCGAACGACGGCCAGGTGCTGCGTGCGGCCGCACTCGACGGCATGGGCATCCTGGTGCAACCCACCTACATCTTGTTTGACGACATCGTGGCCGGGCGCCTGGTGCCTATCCTCGACGAATGGGATCTGCCGCACCTGACGATCAACCTGGCGTACCCGAGCCGGCGGCACTTGTCGGCCAAGGTGCGCACCTTCATTGACTTCATTGCTGAGTACTTTGAACGCATGGACTTTGAACGCAAGTGGACGCAGCGCTTCGACGTCTATTAGGCTGGTGGGCGCACACCCGCCCAGGCGTCCTGCAAGAGCGCACGGATCGGCTCACGCGCCAGTGGACGCGGGTTGGGGTAGCGGTTCTGCAGCGCCAGGTTGCAAGCGGTATCCAGGTCCGCCTCTTGGAGCCCCAGGTCGCGCAGCGCCACCGCCGCGCCGTGGCGTTGCGCCAAATCGTAGAGGGCCTGCGCGGGACTGGGTGACCCCAGTGCGCGCGCCATGCGCTGCATGGCGTCGGGCGCGTGGCTGGCGTTGTAGGCCAGCGCATGCGGCAGCACGATGGTGTGGGTGGGGGCATGCGGCAAGTTGAAGCTGCCGCCCAAGGTGTGGCACAACTTGTGGTGCAGCGCCATCGCCACGCTGCCCAGCACCGCTCCGCAAAGCCAGGCGCCGTAAAGCGCGTCGGTGCGTGCGCTGATGGACGCGGCTTGCCCCTCATCGGCCAGCACTGGCAGCGCGCGGGCCAGTGCGGCAATGCCTTCCTCGGCAATCAATTGGGTGATGGGGTTGCCATCGGCCGCATACAAACCTTCGGCCGCATGGGCCATGGCGTTGATGCCGCTGGTCAAGCTGATGGGCCCGGGCAATTGCAATGTCAGCTCGGGGTCGTAAATCACCGTGCGCGGCAACACGCGGGGGTCGCGGCCGGTTTTCTTCAGGCCAGCTTCGGTGATGCCGTAAATCGGCGTCATCTCGGAACCAGCGTAGGTGGTGGGCACGGCCACCACCGGTAGGCCAGAATCCAGCGCAATCGCCTTGCCCAGTCCCGTGGTGGAACCGCCGCCGATGGCGACGCAACAGTCAGCCCCCAAGCGCGCAGCCTCGGCCCTTGCGGCGTGAGCCGATGCGATCGGCACATGCATCACCGCTTGGTCAAAGATGCCAGCGGCACGCGCACCCAACAAATCTGCGGCCCGCTCGGCCAAGCGGCGCTGCCCGGGCGTGCTGAGCACCAACGCTTTTTGTGCACCAAGCAAGGCCACTTCTTCCGCCAGTTGCTGCAGGCGCCCGGCGCCGAACACCACGCGCTGAGGCTGGCTGGTAAAAACGAAGGGGTGGAGGTGCTGAGGAAGGTGAGAGGTCACGGCGAGCAAAGCCAGCAGTGTGGCTTTGCCCGCCTACGGGCTCAAGCGGCTGGCTGGAAATGAGTTTTCCAGCAGCGGCGCCCTTGCCGCTCTATTTAAGATTTACGTGCGCTGGCTGCCAGCAGCACCGCACCAGCCACGGCGGCGCCCACGCTCAGCCACTGCGGAATGTTCACCGATTCTTTTTCCTTCACCTTCAGTTCCAGCGGGCCGATTTTGGCCGCCGTGCTTTCCTTGGTGAAGTTGAAGCCGCCGGTGAAGAAGCCGACAAGGCCGCCAACGATCAAGACAATTCCAACAATACGGATGGCGTTCATGGTGTGTCCCTCGACAGATGTTTGTGAGGGCCAATGTAGGGGCCGGCCGAAGCGCTTTGCGTAGGACGCGGCCACTTGGGCGCGCCAGCACCCAGCGCAAAACGCCAGCCCAGCAAGGGAAAAGGGCTGCGTGATAACCTGCCGCCCATGTTCAACCCATCACAAGCCGACGTCCGCCGCTTCTTCTGTTCTGTTTACGATAAAAACAAGACAGGACAAGCGATGGAAGCTATTGAAATAATAGCTAGCCAGTGGATCGACGAGCACCCCGAGTACCACGCCGAGCTGCAGGACGTAGACGCCGCCCTGGCCAAAATGGCCGAGGTCAGCACCGTCCAGGAAAACCCGTTTCTGCATTTGTCGATGCACTTGTCGCTGAGCGAACAATGCTCGATCGACCAGCCACGCGGCATTCGCCAAGCGGTGGAATTGCTCACGCGCCGCCGCGACTCATTACACGACGCCCACCACGAAGCCATGGAATGCCTGGGGCAAATCCTGTGGGAAAGCCAGCGCGCCGGCCGCCCGCCGGACGGCGATGCGTATGTCGACAGCGTGCAGCGCCGCGCCACGCGCGACTGACCTTTTCGCTTGCGGGTTCAGCGCAACGCTTGGGCTGTGGCGCGCATGAGCAGCTCCACGGCGTAGCTGTTCATGTGGCCGTCGTCGGGCGCCACCAGCAGCGACAAAGGGGAATTCGCCACATGAGGGGCAAACACCTGCTCGGCATCCAGCACCTTGTAGCCACGGGCTCGCGCCATCTCAATGAAGCGCACGCGCTCTAGCGCAATATCCGACAACGGCCCATTCACGGGACTGCGGCCGCCGTCCACCACAAACAGCACCCGCGCTTGTGGCGCAAAAGCGGCAAGGCGCTGCCAGAAAATATCGGTGACAGCGACCACACGCGCTTCATTCACGGGCGACAAGCTATGCCCGGGCGACGACGCCTGCGGCTCTTGACGGCCCTGCTCTTCTGGCTCGTCTTCGCCCGCCATTTCGGGAATGTTGCGTTGGAAAGCCGTCGCGGCCAGGTGCCGAAAATCCACCTTGAGCTGGCCCACCACATATTGCGCCAACGCCGAGTGGCGCAACAGCCGTTTGGCCGTCGATGGCGGGGGCATGGTTTCGATGCGCGGCGCCAGCGTTTCGCGGTCGAGGCAGGGTCCGTGCACGTTGCCCGAGCCACAAAGCGACTGCCGTACATCCCCGCCTTCCATCTGGATCACGAAGTCACGCACGCCTAAGTGCTGGTAGGCGTAGCGCACCCGCTCGGCGTAGTCGAGCAGCGCCGATCCGGCCCCGCCCATGGCGTATACCGGGCGCGTTACACCCGATAAGCCCCCCAATGCGCGCTCCAGTTGGGCGCCGGGGCGTGCATCGGCCTCCAGCATCGTGGCTTCCACAAAACTATCGCCAATCAACGCCAGCGCTTGCGGGTTGGGCACAAAGTCGCGCTCGGCCACAAAGCCCAGGTTATTGGCGCGCAGCGTTTGCGGGCGGCGCAGATCCCAGCCGGTAGACGCCACCCAACGGTGGTGCGGCGGGTAGGTCACGATCACCGGGTCTATCCAGTAGCTGGATTGCGTAGCGGTAGAGACCGGCAGCAGCCGAAACAGCATCTCCAACCCCAACACGAACCCCAGCCCGCCGATGGCGACCCCAAGCACAACCCGAAGAACAGTCTTCTTCATGTCAGAAATTGAAGTAGATGAAGGCGCTGACCGCGTCGCGAGCGGCGTTCACCAGCAGCAGAAAGGCAACGCCCAACAGGCCAACCGTGCCCGCCACGGTGCGCCCCAACGACACGTGTTCGCACCACTGCAGCGCCCTGCTGCCTATGGCGTTGGCGTTTGGTGCCCACACGGCAGTGGCCAACAGCACGCCGCACCACACAGCGGCGGCAGACCATTGCAACCCCGCATTCCACATCAAGACCGCCACACCACCCTGCGCCGCATCGGCGCCCCCGGTCATCGCAGACAACATGCGCATCGCACCGGGAAGCGTTTCAGCCCGAAAGAACACCCAACCCACGACCACACACACCAACGTCAAGCCCCAGGCAAACACCGCCCACAGGCGGCTATGGCCCAGCGCGGCGCAGGCACGCGGGCCGATGACAACCCGAAAACCGTGGTTGATCACCAAATAAACCCCGTGCAAGGCGCCCCAAATGACAAACGACCAACTGGCACCGTGCCACAGGCCGCCCAGCACCATGGTCGCCATCAGGTTCACATAGCGCCGCACCGGCCCATAACGGTTGCCGCCCAGCGCGATGTAGAGGTAGTCGCGCAGAAAGGCCGACAGCGTGATGTGCCAGCGCCGCCAGAAGTCGCTGATACTGGTGGCGCGGTAGGGTGAGTTGAAGTTGAAGGGCAGTCGCACGTTGAACATCCAGGACAAGCCGATCGCCATGTCGGAGTAACCCGAAAAGTCGAAGTACAACTGCAGGGTGTAGGCCACCGCACCCAACCAGGCCTCGGCCGTGGTGGGCATTGCCCCCGCATCGACGGGGATGAAGATGGCGTTGGCGAAGGGACTGACGCCGTCCGACAGCACCACCTTCTTGAACATGCCGATGCCGAAGATCAGCAGCCCGGCCACCAGATGGCCCCTATTCGGCCGGTAAATGGCGCTGTTGCCGAACTGCGGCATCATTTGCGCGTGGTGCAGCACCGGTCCCGCAATCAGGTGCGGAAAGTAGGTGACGAACAGGCCGTAATGCAAGATATTCGCCTCGCGCACCTTGCCGTGGTAGGTGTCCACCAAAAAGGCAATCTGCGTGAAGCAGTAGAACGACACACCAATGGGCAGCACCACACGCGCCAGGCTGTACGAAGCGCCTAGCAGGTACTCCAGGTTTTGCACAAAGAAATTGGCGTATTTGAAGTAGCCCAGAAGTCCCAGGTTAAAAACCACACCCAAGGTGAGCCACGCACGCAAATGGCCAGGGTGTGCACCGGCTTTGCGCGCCGCCGCCAGCCGCAGCCCCACCCCAAAATTAACACCGATGGAGCCCAGCAGCAGCCATGTGAACTCGGGCATCCAGTAGCCGTAAAAGAACAGCGACGCCATCAGCAACCACGCTGCGGCCCCGTAGCGCGAGTAGTGCCCTATCAGAAAGAACCCCGCCAAGGTGATGGGCAGGAACAGCAGCACAAAGATGGCGGTGGTGAATAACATCGATTCCAGACTGTGGAGCCGCCTCTGCTCGACGAGGTGCTACTCGGCGAATTAACACATCGCGTGATTCGATAACAACACGGGATGCAATAAAGGTGCCAAAAAACCAGGCCCGCACGATAGCCATCTGTCGAAAAACCCCAAAAAAATGCTCGCTTAAAGCGAGCATCGGTGGGGAGCAGCGCCGGATCAGCGGAACGGCTTCTCGGGCACCACTTTGAGCTCGGTGTCGAGCGTGGACAAGTAATTGGCCATCAGCTTCAGCTCAGCATTCGAGAACTGCTTGGCCACCCCGGCCATCACGCCGTTGCTGCGGCCAATGTTGCCGTTATTCGCCACCTTGTAGGACTTCAGGGCCACAAACAGGTAGTCTGGGTGCTGGCCGGCAATCTTGGGATAGGCGGGATCGATGGGTTTGGAGAAGTTGTCGCCATGGCAGGAGATGCAGTTGCCTTTGGTCAGCAACTCGGCCACCTTGCCGCTCGCCTCGTGTGCGGGCTTGGCGGGAAGGGCCGGTGCGCCTTCAACCACCCCGTTGACGCTGTAGTACGCGGCCACATCGGCCATGTCCTGGTCGGTCAGCGAGTCGGCAATGCCGCGCATCGTGGGGTGCTTGCGCTCAGCCGCACGGTAGGCGGTGAGGGCAGACACTATGTATTTGGCGCTTTGTCCCGAAATCATGGGCACCTTGTGGACCTCGGGAAACGTCGCCTGGTAGCCCTTGATGCCGTGGCAGCCAATACACATGGCAACCTTCGACTCTCCAGCCTTGGCGTCTCCCTTGATCTCCTGTGCACTAGACATGGCGGCCACTGTTGCTACAGAAACCGCGAACACCGTGGTCAACAACTTATTCTTCATTTTGCGAGCACAATCTAGAGAAAATCTTGCCTCTGATCAGCCTTCGATTATATCGATGAGTCTCTTTCAAGCACCTAGGGATTTGCCTGCCGTACCAACCGTCCAACCCGCTTGAATATGAAGTTCCAAGGCTCTGAAAACTACGTCGCCACCCCCGATCTGATGCTGGCAGTCAACGCCGCCGCCACTCTCAAAAGGCCGCTGTTGGTCAAGGGCGAACCCGGCACCGGCAAGACCATGTTGGCCGAAGAAGTGGCACAGACTTTGGGCATTCCACTGTTGCAGTGGCACATCAAATCGACCACCAAAGCGCAACAAGGGTTGTATGAATACGACGCTGTGAGCCGCCTGCGCGACAGCCAACTGGCTGATGTGGACGGCGGCGAGCGCGTCAAAGACATCCACAACTACATCGTCAAAGGCGTGTTGTGGCAGGCTTTCACCTCCGATGCACCTGTGGCGCTGCTGATCGACGAAATCGACAAGGCCGACATCGAGTTCCCGAACGACTTGCTGCGCGAGCTCGACCGCATGGAGTTCTATTGCTACGAAACGCGCGAAATGATCCGGGCCAAACACCGGCCGCTGGTGTTCATCACCTCCAACAACGAAAAAGAACTGCCCGACGCCTTCTTGCGCCGCTGCTTCTTCCACTACATCAAGTTCCCCGACGCCGCCACCATGCAGCAGATCGTGGACGTGCACTTCCCCACGCTGAAGAAAGAACTGCTGGCCGCCGCCATGAAGACCTTCTACGACGTGCGCAACCTGCCCGGCCTGAAGAAAAAGCCGTCCACCAGCGAACTGCTGGACTGGCTGAAGCTGCTGGTAGCCGAAGACATTCCCGTCGAGGCGCTGCAAAGCAAAGACGACAAGGTCGCCGTGCCGCCGCTGGTGGGCGCCCTGCTGAAGAACGAACAGGATGTGACGCTGTTCGAAAAACTGGTTTTCATGCAACGCAACAACCGTTAAGTTCACCGATAGGAGTTGAGTAGATGGCATTCGTAGAACCCGTCACGCTGAAAGCTGGCGACCTGGCCCTGGTCCCCCTGTCTCTGGAACACGAAGCCGGCCTGCGCGTCGCCGCCGCCGATGGCGAGCTGTGGAACATCCGCGTCACCTCGGTGCCCGAGCCGGAAAACACCCGCGCCTACATCGAGACCGCGCTGAAAACCGCTGACCGTTTTGCTTTTGCCGTCACAGAAGCTGCCACAGGAACGGTGCTGGGCAGCACCAGCTTCCATGACATCCTGCCCGCCGTGAAACGTGTAGAGATTGGCTACACCTGGTACGCCGCGCGGTGCCAGCGCACCCACGTCAACACCACCTGCAAGCTCTTGATGCTGAGCCACGCGTTTGACACGCTGGGTTGCAACGTCGTGGGCTGGCGCACCGACAACTTCAACCACGCCTCGCAGCGCGCCATCGAGCGCCTGGGCGCGAAGAAAGACGGCGTGATCCGTGGCCACGCGCTGCGCCGCGACGGCACCATCCGCGACACTGTGATGTACAGCCTGCGCGCCGGCGAATGGCCTGATGTGAAGGCGCAACTGAAAGACCTGCTCGCCAAACGACGTAGTTGATGCGTCTGGGGGATAGCCATGCTGATCGACTTCTTCTACACCTTGCGCAGCGCCAAGCTGCCGGTTTCCGTCAAGGAATACCTCACCCTGCTCGAAGCCTTGCAGCAGGGTGTGGTGGGACCGAACACGCCGCAAGACGTTGATAGCGACACCAGCACCGGCTACCAGATCGACGACTTCTACTACCTGGCGCGCACCACCCTCGTCAAAGACGAGAAACACTACGACAAGTTCGACCGCGCCTTTGCCGCCTACTTCAAGGGTGTGGAAATGCTGGCCGACTTCACCAAAGAAATCCCTTTGGAGTGGCTGCGCAAAAACCTGGAACTGGAACTCAGCCCCGAAGAAAAGGCGAAGATCGAACAGCTTGGCTGGGACGAGCTGATGGAGACGCTGAAAAAGCGCTTCGAAGAACAGAAAGAGCGCCACGAAGGCGGCAGCAAGTGGATTGGCACTGGCGGCACCAGCCCGTTTGGCGCCAATGGCTTCAACCCGCGCGGTATCCGCATCGGCCAGGACAAGGGTCGCAACAAGAGCGCCGTGAAGGTGTGGGACCAGCGCGCCTACAAAGACTACGACGACACGCAAGAGCTGGGCACACGCAACATCAAGGTCGCCTTGCGCCGACTGCGCCGCTTTGCGCGTGAGGGCGCGGCCGAAGAGCTGGACTTGCCCGACACCATCCGCGCCACCGCCGCCAACGCCGGCTGGCTCGACATCAAGATGGTGCCCGAGCGGCACAACAACGTGAAGGTGCTGCTGCTGATGGACGTGGGCGGCACCATGGACGACCACATCGCCCGCGTGGAAGAAATGTTCTCCGCCGCCAAGGCCGAGTTCAAGCACCTGGAGTTCTACTACTTCCACAACTGCGTGTACGACTTCATGTGGAAGAACAACCGCCGCCGCTACAGCGAAAAGTTCGCCACTTGGGACATCATCCGCAAGTACAACAAGGACTACAAACTCATCTTCATCGGCGACGCGACGATGAGCCCGTATGAGATTTTGCAGCCCGGCGGCAGCGTCGAATACAACAACGAAGAAGCCGGTGCCGAATGGCTGCAGCGGCTGACACACGCCTTCCCCAAGTTCGCCTGGATCAACCCCGAGCCGCAAGGCGTGTGGCAGTTCCGCCAAAGCATCAGCATGATCCAGCAGCTGATGAGCAACCGCATGTACCCGCTCACCCTCAAGGGCCTGGAAGAGGCCATGCGCTTGTTGACAAAATAGCCACAGTGGACTGGCGCCAAGTCGCCGAATAACCTGTCCACAGAGCGGGTTTCAGCCTGTGCGCGCGACCCTCACGTTACCATCGGCCCTATGCCTCTGGACAGCCAATCGCCCACACTGCGGGGGCTCACCCTAGCCCTCGCCACAGTAGCTGCTCTGCTGCTGGTGGGTTGCTCCACGGCGCCGCCTAAATCCGCGCACACCGACTACGGCATTCCGCCGCCTCCCCCCTCTGAAATCTCTGACCAACAAGCGCAAGACGCCGCTATGTATGCGCTGGGCTTGGTGGGCACGCCCTACCGCTATGGCGGCAACACGCCTGATTCGGGCTTTGACTGCAGCGGCCTGATCGGCTTTGTTTACCGCTACACCGCCGGCCTGCAAGTGCCACGCACCGTGCGCGCCATCAGCGGCTGGGGCGACGTGATCGACCGCTCCCAACTGCGCACTGGCGACCTGGTGATTTTTGGCAGCAGCGGCAACGCCACGCATGCGGGCATCTTTGTGGGTGAAGGGCGATTTGTCCATGCACCCTCGACCGGAGGCACGGTGCGCATGGACAACATGGATGCGCGTTATTGGGCACAGCGCCTCATGGCGGTGCGCCGCCCTTAACGGCTCAATTCGCAAGCGAATGTAAGCGGCGCGGAGACCCACAGGATCACAAAGCACGCGTGTCAAAATTGGGCCATGCTCCGACGCCTGCTGCAGTCGCTGACCGCGCACTGGTGCCCCCAGCGCGTTCAGCCTCGCCCCCTCCAAAATAGCTCAACACTGCGCCCGCCCATCGCTGGCCTGCAGCTGTGTGGGCTGGTGTTGTGCGCTCTGGCCCTCACGGGTTGCGCAGCCTTCGGCGGCCGCGACGCCGATGCAGAAGCCCAAAGCAAAGAAAACAAAACCCGCGAAGAAGCACGCGACCAAGCCCATGAAGACGCCAGAGCCAAGGCCTTCACCCTGGAAATCGACGCCCCTGCCAACATCAAAGAGCTGCTGACTAAGCACTTGGACCTGCAACGCTACAGCACTTTGGCGGACCTGAACGCATCCGAGCTTTCTCGCCTGCTGGTCATGGCCGAGGCCAATGCCCGCGATTTGATTGCCACGCTGGGCTACTTTTCACCCACCATCGAGATCACGCGTGATGCCGAGGCCGCAGTGCCCACGCCATCCCTGGGAACGCCCACACCAGTGCCTGTACCAGTGGTGCACATGAAAGTCACGCCAGGCCCGCAAACCCAGGTTACCCAAGTGAAGATCGACTTCACCGGCGACATCGCCACCAACCCCGCCCCCGATGTGGCCGAGCAACAGCAGCACATCCGCAGCGACTGGCGTTTGCCCGCGGACAGGGCCTTCACACAATCCGACTGGAGCGGCGCGAAGTCGGCCACCCTGCGCGAACTCACCGGGCGGCGCTACCTGGCCGGGCGCATGAGCAGCAGCAACGCCGACATCGACCCCGAAGCGCACCAGGCGCAACTGGGCGTGACGCTGGAGTCGGGCCCCGAGTACCACGTCGGACCGATGGTGATTACCGGGCTGGAGCACCACCCCAAGGAAATGGTGGAGCGCTTCGCCCAGCTCAAACCCGGCACCGTGTACGACCGCGAAGAGATCTACAAAGCGCAGCAACGCCTGGCCGACAGCGGCTACTTCGACTCGGCCTTTCTGCTGGTAGACCCCAACTCCGACCCCGCTGCTGCGCCCGTGCAAACCCAGGTGCGCGAAGCCAAGCTGCAAAAGCTGGTGCTCGGTGTGGGCATCAGCACCGACAGCGGACCGCGTGCCTCGGTAGAACATACCCACAACAAGGTGCCCTATATCGACTGGCGCTCAATCTCGAAACTCGCGATCGACAAACGCAACCAATACCTCAGCACCGAAGTCACCTCGCTGCCCGATGAAGACTACTGGCGCTGGGTGGTCGGGGGCCACCTCAAACGCGAGGTCGATGACCCACTCGTCACCAAGAGTGAACAACTACGCGCTGGCCGCTTGCAAACCACCGAGCGGCTGGACCGCAGCCTGTACCTGCAATACGACCGTGCGCGCGTGACGGGCGGCGACGCCACCGTGGACAACGACGCCAACGACGCCTTCACCCTGTCGTGGGGCTGGACGCGGCGCTACTTCGACAACGTGGTGTTTCCCACCAGCGGCTGGGGCCTGGCGGTGGAGATCGGCCCCGGCATCACCATCGGCAACCAGATGAAGCCATTTCTGCGCGGTCTGCTGCGCACGCAGGGCTACCTGCCCATCAGCCCAAGGCAAGGCCGCATTGCGGTACGCGCGCAAGCGGGTGCGGTGTTTGCCGACGCAGAAGCGCCCGTGCCCGCCACCCAACAGTTCTTGACCGGCGGCGACAACACGGTACGCGGCTATGGCTACCGCTCGATTGGTGTGCCCACCTCCACCGGCATCGTCGAGGCCGGCCGCTACATGGCCGTGGGCAGCGTTGAATGGCAGCGCCCCATCTACATGGATGGCCGGGCGTCGGATTGGGAAAGCGCGCTGTTTGTCGACAGCGGCGCCGTGGCCAACTCGGTCGGCAACCTCACGCCGCAAACCGGCGTGGGCGTGGGCGCACGCTGGCGCTCGCCCGTGGGCCCGCTGCAAATCGACCTGGCCTACGGCGTGGAAGCCAAACAAGTGCGGCTGCACCTTTCTGTTGGGTTTACGTTCTGATGAAGAAACTGGCCCTTTGGGTACTGCTACCCCTCGCTCTGCTATTGGCCCTGGTGCTGGCCGCAGGCGCAGGCCTGTGGTGGTGGGCGGGTACCGACAACTCGCTGCCCACCGCACTGAGTTGGGCGCAGCAATGGCAGCCCGACCTGCCCCTGCAGGTCGACGGGGCCGGCGGCTCGCTGCGCCGTGGCGGCAAGATCGACCGCGCGCAGTGGCAACAAGACGGCCTCACCGTAGAAGGCCACGGCCTGGTGCTGCGCTGGGACGTGCTGGCCCTGCTGCACCGCCAACTGGAAGTCGAAGAGCTGCACATCGACCGTTTGCGTGTGGACGACCAACGCCCGCCGAAACCCAAACCAGCCACGCCCGAACCACCGCCCACGGCCTTGCTGCTGCCGGGCAACGTCGAGGTCAAGCAACTCAGCGTCGACCAGTTTGAATGGGCCGGCCCACCGGCCCTGACCGCCACCGGCCTGCGCGCCAGCTATCACTTTGACGGCACCCAACACGCACTGCAACTCGACCAACTGAGCGTGGCCGACGGCCAATACCAAGGCGGCGCCACCCTGCAAGGCCAGGCGCCCATGCAGTTGGCGGCCGAACTCAAGGCCAGCTTGGTGTCGCCCGCGTTGGCCCACCAGCGCAGCGCCAAACTCAACGCCGTGGTGACGCTGAAAGGCCCGTTGACCCGGCTGGTGGTGGAAGGCCAGGTCGACGCAGCCGCCATTGAAGCAGCGCCCGCCAAGAACGCACCGAACAAAGCACCGTCGAAACCATCAGCCCCCGAACCCAGCCCCCACGCCACCCTGCACGCGGTGGTGGAACCCTGGGCGCCCCAGCCCGTACCCGAAGCCAATGCAGAGTTCACGCAACTCGACCTGGCGGCCTTCTGGCCCGAAGCCCCACGCACCCAACTGAACGGCAAGGTGCAAGCCAAGCCCGCACCGGCCGCAGCATGGCAGTTCACGGCGACCATCGACAACCAATTGCCCGGCCCCTGGGACAAACAACGCCTGCCCGTGAGCGCCTTGGAAGCCAATGCGGGATGGAACGATGGGTTGGTGCTGATCGACAAGCTGCTGGTCACCGTGCCCGGCGCCAGCCGCAGTGACCCACAGCCCGGCAAGCTCAGCGCACAAGGACAATGGAACAGCGCAGACGCCTCATCGTGGAACCTCGACCTGAAGTTCGACAACCTCAACTTGGCGCAGCTTTACAGCACACTGGCCGCCGCACATTTGGACGGCAAAGTCACCGCAAAAAGCAGCCTGCAAGGGCAGCACATGGGTGTGGACTTCAACGCCGACCTGGCCGCCACACGGCAAAACACGGTCGACCTGGGCGGCCTGTACTTGCGCAAGGCCAGCGCCAATGGCCGCTGGGCCGACCAGGTCGTCACCCTGCAGCAGTTGGTCGTCAACACCAATGAAGCCGAACTCAAGGCCAGCGGTGAAGGCAACATCGCCCAACAATCGGGCCGTGCCGAAGTGGCACTCAAAGCGCCTGGCCTGCAACTGCAAGGCCAGGGCGACATCAGCGCCACCAAAGGCAAGGGTCAGGTGGCACTGGACGTGCTTGACGCCAACGCCAGCCTGCGTTGGCTGCAGCGTGTGCCCGGCGCACCTGAAGCACTGAAAACCTTGGGGCTTTCGCTCGAAGGCGGCGCCAAGCTACAAGCCAGTTGGGATGGTGGCTGGCGTGACCCGGCGGTCGATGCGCGCCTGCAGGTCGCCAAACTCAACATTCGCCAAACGGGCAAAAGCGCGGCAACGTCCCCCGCCGCTGCGGCGGCAGCCAAACCACAACCCGCAGCCACGCCCACCGCCACATCTGCCCCAGTCGCTGCACCACCTCTGCCCTCGGCTCAAGCCACAGACGACACCATCCGCATCACCGAAACCGAGGCCACCGTGCGCGGCCGGCTCAGCAGCGCCGATATCCAGGTCAACGCCAAGGCGGCCACCGTGGCGCAGCGCCTCGCGCTGCAAATCCAGGGGCAGGCGGGGCAAACCAAGGCGGGCCTCCAAGGCACGCTCAACACCCTCAAAGTTGGCGTTGAAACCCCGTTGCGTGGCCCTGGCACATGGACCTTGGCCACACGCCAGCCCATCCCGCTGCAATTTGCCCAAGGCAGTTGGAGTGTGGGTGCCGGCCAGGCCGCGTTGACGCCGCCCGCGCGCATCTCCGGGGCCAACGCACGGTCTGCGCTGCTGAGCTGGGAACCGGCGGAAGGCAAACCCGGCCAGATCCACAGCGCGGGCAAGCTCGAAGGCCTGCCCATGGGCTGGCTCGAAGCCATTGCCGGCAGCAGCCTGACCGAAGCCGGGCTCGACAACGACCTGGTGTTTGGCGGCGACTGGGACATCACCCTGGCCCAGCAACTGCGCGTGCGTGCCCAGGTGCAGCGCACCAGTGGCGACATCGTTCTGCGCGGCGAAGAGGCCGGCACCAGCATCCGCGCGCAGATCCGCGAAGCTCGCATCAGCCTGACCAGCGACGGCCCTGCCCTGCGTGCCGCGCTGCGCTGGGACACCGTCAACGCTGGCCAAGTCGACGCCACCGCCAATACCACGCTCACCCAACAAGACGGCGCCTGGAGCTGGCCCGAGCAAGCCCCGCTGTCCGGCCAAATGGTCGCCAAGTTGCCGCGCATTGCCGACTGGTCGGCGCTGGCCCCCCCGGGCTGGCGCATGCGCGGCAATCTGGAAGCCAACACCACCTTGTCGGGCACACGCGGTGCGCCGCAGTTGCACGGCACGCTGCAGGCGCGCAACCTGGCGCTGCGCTCCGTGGTGGACGGTATAGAGCTTTCCGACGGCAGCCTGCTAGCCACGCTGCAAGGCGACCGCATGACGATTGACAGCTTCACCCTCAAAGGCGCGGGCGGCGGCGACGTCACCGCGCACGGCGTGGTGGGCTGGCCGAACGGCAAACCGGGCATGGACATCCAGGCCGAAGCGCGCCAATTGCGCGTCACCACGCGACCCGACATGCGCATCACCGTTTCCGGCCAACTTGGCGCAAAGCTCGAAGACACCAAACTCGCGCTCGACGGTACCCTCAAAGTCGACAGCGCACGCATCAACCTGCCCGAAGAAAGTGCCCCAAAGCTCGACAACGACGTGGTGGTGCGCCGCCCCGGCAGTGCCGCCACCACCACGGCAGCCGTGCCCCCCAAGGCCCGACAAATCACCCCGGTGCTGAACATCAAACTCGATGTGGGCAACGACTTCCACCTGCGCGGCCTGGGCATCAACACCGAATTGCGCGGCGACGTCACCCTCACTGGCGACGGCACCACGCCCAAGCTGGTGGGCACCATCCGCACCCACAACGGCGAATACCGCGCCTACGGCCAGTGGCTCGATATCGACACCGGCGTGATCCGCTTCACCGGCCGCTACGACAACCCCCTGCTCGACATTCTGGCGATTCGCCCCAACCTCACCCAACGCGTGGGTGTGCAGATCACCGGCACGGCGCTGGCGCCGAACATCCGTATCTACTCGTCACCCGCGCTGTCCGACACCGAAGCGCTGGCTTGGTTGCTGCTGGGGCATTCATCCGCCTCGGGCGGGGCCGAAGCCGCGCTGCTGCAGCAAGCTGCGATGGCCTTGGTGGGCGGCAAACAAACCGATGGTGGCTTTGCCGGCAAGCTCGGCCTGGACGAACTGTCTGTGGGCAGCACCAACACCACCGACGGTGGTAAAACCGGCGCCGTGACGCTGGGCAAACGCTTCTCGCGCAACTTCTATGTGTCGTACGAAGCCAGCCTGGCCGGCGCCTTGGGCACGCTGTATGTGTTCTACGATTTGTCGCAGCGCTTCACCTTGCGTGGGCAGAGTGGTACCAATAGCGCAGTCGATTTGATCTTCACCTTGCGCTACGACTAGCGCAGAATGAAAGCGCCTCGACAGAGCCCCTACAATCGCCGCTCCTCCTCGTAGTTCAATGGATAGAACGGATGCCTCCTAAGCGTCAGATACAGGTTCGATTCCTGTCGAGGGGACCACAACACCTACCGCACCTTGATCTGCCTTCGCTGCTAGCCGACATTCGGGCTTGCCGCGTTTGCGAGGCCCATCTGCCGCTAGGTCCGCGTCCCATTGTGCAAGCCAGCGCCACGGCACGCTTGCTCATCGTGGGCCAGGCACCGGGGACCAAGGTGCACCAAAGCGGCATTCCATGGAACGACAATAGCGGCGAAACCCTGCGCCGCTGGCTGCAAATCGACGCCGATGTTTTTTATGACGCCAACCGAATCGCCATCATGCCCATGGGTTATTGCTACCCCGGCAAAGGCGCCAGCGGCGACCTGCCACCGCGCGAAGAATGCGCGACGTTGTGGCACGAGCGACTACTGCAACATATGCCGCAAGTCGAACTCACGCTGCTGATTGGCCGGTACGCACAGAACTACTTTCTAGGCGCCGCCGCGCAGTCAGGCGTGACCCAAACCGTGTCGCGGTTTGCTGAGTTTGGCCCCCATTACCTGCCCCTGCCCCACCCTTCGCCGCGCAACACAGCATGGTTCAAGCACAACCCGTGGTTTGAGGACGATGTGCTGCCGATGTTGCGCGCGCGCGTGTGGCAGGTGCTGGCAAAGCCCTCTGCCTCAGCACGCGAGTAAAACGTCATGCGAGAAAAACCGTCACGGCACATTCACATTCAAAGGGCCTACACAAACCCCACGGACAAAGATGGCTACCGCGTACTGGTGGATCACTTCTGGCCACGCGGCCGCCGCAAAGAAGACCTGAAGCTCGCGGCATGGGCGCGCGAGGTGTCTCCCACACCGGCACTCATCAAATGGTTCGGTCATGACTCCGCCAAGTGGCCAGAGTTTCGCACCCGTTACCTCGAAGAACTGGCCTCTCCCGCGATGAAGACACACCTGCAAGCGCTGCTGGCAGCGGCTGGCGCGCAAGACATCACCCTGGTTTTTGGCGCGCGCAACGAGACCGAAAACCAGGCCGTGGTTTTGCAGAGCGTGCTGCGCGAAATGGATAGCAGCCGCCAACTGTAGGCCTTGGCCTACCCATACTTGAGACTGCACTGCTACCCTTGCCAGGGGGTCGTAGCCTATCGTCACACTGCTGCGCTAAAACATGCTGCAGACTGCACAAGACAGACGAAGGAAGAAAATCATGCCCGACAAAACAATTCAAACGAGCCGCCACAACCGCAACCGCGCGCATACGGCGGCCCTTGCCGTTTCATCAACCGCCAGCCGTTGGCGCACCACGACCTTGCAAGTGCTCGCCGACTGGCGCGACGCGAGTGGCAAGGCCCCCGACAGCCTGTTGCCTAGCTTGTCTTCAGGGTTCCGCAACGGCGACCGCCGAGGCTGGAACTAAGCCGGCGTTGCCGAAGCGGCTATCCGCCCATTCGGGCACTAGCCTTTATTTTTAAGCGCGCAATAATGCGCGCATGGATCCTCTACTTGATCACCTTTCCGTCACGATCACGTCGGCCAAAACGCTCGAGGATCTGACGAGGCCGTTACTGGAAATGTTGGAGTCGGTCACCGGCATGGAGTCGACCTACCTGACCACCATTGACCTGCAGCAAAGCGTTCAGCAAATTCTGTACGCACGCAACGTCAGCCAGATGCAGATTCCAGAAGGGCTGGCTGTGCCCTGGGAAGACACGCTTTGCAAACGCGCCCTGGACTCCAACCAGCCGTTTGCCAATGATGTGGACACCCGCTGGGGTGACTCCGCCGCAGCGCGTGATCTGCGCATCCAAACCTACCTCAGTACCCCCGTGCATCTGGCCGATGGCGCGCTGTACGGCACCTTGTGCGCCGCCAGTTCCGACCGGCACGACCTGCCACCACAGGCCCAGCGCATGCTTTCGCTGTTTGCCACCTTGATCGCGCAGCAAGTGGAGCGCGAGCAACTGGTGCAAAAGCTGCTGAAGGCGAATGCGCAACTGACGGCCTACGCCACAACCGACCCGCTGACCCAGTTGGCCAACCGGCGCGCGCTACAGCAGGAACTGACGCGGATGCTGGCGCATGGGGCACGGCGGCGTGCGGCGGTGCTGGTGGCGTTTGTCGACCTCGACGGGTTCAAAGCCATCAACGACACCTACGGCCACGACATTGGCGACCAATTCCTCGTTGCGTTGTCAGACCGCTTGCGTGCGGTGCTACGCGTCGAAGATCTGGCTGCACGCCTGGGCGGCGACGAGTTTGTGGTGATTGGCATGGGGCCAGAGGAACTCGCGTTGTT
This sequence comes from Hydrophilobacter chitinilyticus, assembly GCF_049860745.1. GTDB lineage: Bacteria > Pseudomonadota > Gammaproteobacteria > Burkholderiales > Burkholderiaceae_C > Rhodoferax_B. The sequence continues at coordinate 5,309,689 of NZ_CP187561.1, forward strand.
GTCGGATGCTGAGCGCGCGCTCCAGGATCGAGTATTCCAAGCCACATTGGGCCGGTACAACCTGGGGCACGTCCAGCTCGACTACCAAGGCGCCAGTGTGGGTGTGTTGGGTGTGCCGCCAGAAACGCAAAATGCGGCAGAAGCGCTGAAAGCCGCCGATGCCGCCATGTACCAGATCAAACAGTCACGCAAAGCAGGCCGGCCCGTGCTGCGGTAAACACGCCGACCCCCAAGCCTTTGCCTTACCGATGCGGCGTGCGCAGCCGCAGCTCCAGCCAGTCGCTGTAGCGCGCCAGCCCCCAGCAGCCCACGAAATAGATGGCCGCAACGAAGAGATAACCTTCGACAAAAAACTGCCGCCACTGTGCATCGCCCAACGCCAGTTTCAGCGAGCCCGTGAGGTCGTACATGCTGACCACGGTGACCAGCGAGGTGTCCATGAAGGTGCTGAGCAAGCTGTTCACAAACGCCGGCACCACCGCCACCATGGCCTGCGGCAAGATAATGGACCTGTGGGCGCCCCAGTAGCCCAGCCCCAGCGAAGCGGCCGCATGAAACTGCCCCTGCGGCACGGTTTGCAAACCGCCGCGCACCGTCTCGGCCACGTAAGCCGCCTGGAACAAAGTAATGCCCAGGGCCACGCGCGTGAACGCATCCAAGCGCCAGCCCGGCGGCATCAGCAGCGGGAACACAAAGGTGGCAAAAAACAGCACGGTGATCAACGGGACACCGCGCACCAGCTCGATGTAGAACACACAAAAGCCGCGCACCACGGCCATTTTGGAGCGCCGCCCCAGCGCCAGCAAAATGCCCACGGGCACACAAGCGGTCATGCCAATCACCGTCAAAATCACCGTGAGTGGCAAGCCGCCCCAACGGTCGGATTCGATGAGCGACAAGCCAGCCACTCCGCCGCGCAACAAAGCAAAGAACACCGTGAGGGTGAGCACCCAGCTTAGCCCCAGCCCCCAAGCGCCGCGCCGCGTCCACCAGCGCGGGATCGCCGTGACCACCAACATCGCCAGCACGAGCAATGTGGCGATCAAGGGGCGCCATTGCTCCTCGTAGGGGTAGCGGCCAAACAGAATGAGGCGGTGTTTCTCGGTCACAAAACCCCAGCACGCGCCATGCCCCATGGCCGCGCGGCAAGCTTCAAAGTCGGCGCGGAAAACAGCGTTCACCAGCGCCCATTGCGCCAGGGCAAACAAGGCTGCGCCTGCACACAGCAGGGCCACGATGGACACCGCGCTGGCCAGCGGGCTGTAGAACAGGCTCGCTTGGGTGCGCGCCCACCAACCAGGTGCTGGCGGTGCGGCGAAGTCGGTTGCGGCGTTAGACATCAGCCCACATCAGTCCATCTCAGCGCGGCGCGCGCGTCACACGCGCGTTCACCACATTCATCACCAACGACACCACCAGGTTGATGCTCAGGTACACCAGCATGATGATGACGATGACCTCCAAAGCCTGGCCGTTCTGGTTGATGGCGGTGTTGCCGATCGACACCACATCGGGGTAGCCAATCAACACCGCCAGCGACGAGTTCTTGATCAGGTTCATGTACTGGCTGGCCAGCGGCGGAATCACCAGCCGCAGCGCCTGCGGAAAGATCACCGTGCTGATCGTCTGCTGCCGCGTCATGCCCGTGGCCAGCGCCGCATTCCACTGCCCTACCGGCACGGCCAGCACGCCGGCGCGCACCAGCTCGGCAATGGCGCCAGAAGTGAAAAACGTCAGCCCCACACACAGCGCCAAAAACTCGGGCGATAGGGCCGCGCCACCGCTGATGGACAAACCATCGACCTCGGGGTGCGTCCACCCGCCCACGGCACCAGCCACCAGCCAAGCCAACGCCAGCCCCACCGTAAACCCGGCCACCGCCAGGCCACTGGTGGCCATGAGCGAAGCGCTCTGCCCCATGCGCCGCAGCCAGTGCACCACGCCCCATGCCAGCAGCGCGCCCAGCCCCAAGCCGGCCAGCACGGCCCAACCGGTTTGCGCCGGCGCCGCCACTTGCAAGCCTTGTTTGGAGAACAGCGCGATGCCACCCAACATCCAAGGTTCGGTGGCTTCGGGGAACAGCTCGGTGAAGATCAAATACAAGGCCAACAGTTGGATCAGCAGCGGTGTGTTGCGCGACAACTGCACCCACAGCCCGGCAAACCCACGCACCAGCGGGTGGTGCGACAGGCGGGCCAGGCCGATGGTGACGCCGCACACGGTGGCCAGCAGCACCGCCGCGAAAGCCACACGCAAGGTGTTGAGCATGCCGACCCAGAACGCCGTGAGATAGACGTCGCTGGAGTCGAACTCGGTCAAGCTCTCGCTGATGTTGAAGCCAGCAGGCGACATCAGAAAGTCGAACCCAGCGCGAATCTGCCGCGCCTTCAGGTTGTCGGAAACGTTGACCACCAGCCAGGCCAGCAACGCCACCAGAGCCAGTAAAAACGCGCCCTGCACCAGCACACTGTTGCGCCGACGCGCGCGCTCCCGCGCCAGATAAGCGGCGTCGCCGGGCGGAGCGGAAGAAGAAAACAGTGGCATGGTCAACAGGTGTTAGATGCTGGGGCTCAACACCGCCCCGGCTTCAACACACAGATGGATGCTCAACGAATCGGCATGGCGTAAATCAGGCCGCCTTGTGTCCACGGCTTGTTCACGCCGCGAGGCAAGCCCAGAGGCGTTTTCTCGCCCATGTTGCGCTCAAAGCTCTCGCCGTAGTTGCCCACCGCGTTGACGATGCGGAAGGCCCATTCACGGTCAAGACCCAGGAGCTTGCCGGTGTCTTCGCTCACACCCAGGAAGCGTTGCACGGCCGGGTCTTTGCTCTCGGCTTTGAGTTTGGCCACGTTGGTTTTGGCAATGCCCAGCTCTTCGGCTTCTTGCGTGGCGTAGAGCGTCCACTTGACAATGGCGGCCCACTCGTCATCGCCACGGCGCACGGCTGGGCCGAGCGGCTCTTTGGAAATCACGTCGGGCAGGATCGTAAAGTCGTTGGCATTGGGCGCCTTGGAGCGCGCGCCCACCAGGTCAGAAATATCGGTGGTCAAGGCCTGGCAGCGGCCCGAGAAAAACGCCGCTTGCACAGCCTCAGCGGTGTCGAACACCACCGATTTGTACTTCATGCCCTTGCCGCCAAAGTAGTCGGCCACGTTGCGTTCGCTGGTGGTGCCGGCCTGCACACAGATGGTGGCGTTGGCCAGCTTGGAGACGCTGGCCACCTTGAGCTTCTTCGGCACCATGAAGCCTTGACCGTCGTAGTAGTTCACGCCCAGGAAGGTCAGACCCAAAGACGCATCGCGCGTGAGCGTCCAGGTGGTGTTGCGCGACAACACGTCCACCTCACCGGCCTGCAGCGCGGCAAAACGTTGTTGCGAATTCAGCGGGATGAACTTCACCTTCTCGGGGTCGTTCAGCACCGCAGCGGCCACGGCGCGGCACAGGTCCACGTCCATGCCCGACCACCGGCCCTGGCTGTCGGCGTTGGAGAAACCCGGCGCAGAGGTATTGACGCCACACGTCACCACCCCTTTGCTCTTCACCGCATCCAGCGTTTTACCGGCAAAGGCAGGCGTGGCCGTGGCCGCCAGGACGGCCAGCGCCAGGGCGGAAAAAGACAGTGCAGATTTCAGCATCAGATGGTCTCCTCTTGCGTTTTGTTTGTGGGTTCAGAGTGCGCCGGGAGATCATACTGATCCGGCGGAATCTGTCACAAAAGTCGCGCATCAAAGACAAACAGAACTGAAACTAGACGTTTGCGCGGGCAATCCTCAATGGTGCCGGTGCCGCGCTCTGTGCTACCACCGCCGCAACGCCCAAGCGGTTACGGCCATGGCTGGGGGTGTTCAATTTGAACTGGCGCACCGCATGGCCCAGTTGCACCGCCTGGTCGTTGAGCGAGGCCGAAGCGGCCGCCGACTGCTCTACCAAGGCCGCGTTTTGCTGCGTCATTTGGTCCAACTGCTGCACCGAGCCACTCACGTCTCGCAGGCCTTCGCCTTGGGCCTGTGCCGATGCGGCGATCTCGGTCATCACATCGGTCACTTGGCGCACGCTGCGCATCAGCTCGGTCATGGTGGTGCCAGCGTCGCCCACCAGGCGCGTGCCGCCTTGCACACGTTCGACCGATGCGCCAATCAGGTCGCGGATTTCCTTGGCGGCATCGGCCGAGCGTTTGGCCAGGCTGCGCACTTCGCTGGCCACCACGGCAAAGCCTCGTCCCTGCTCGCCGGCACGTGCGGCTTCTACCGCCGCGTTCAGCGCCAGGATGTTGGTCTGGAAGGCGATGCCGTCGATCACGCCAATGATGTCGGCAATGCGTTGCGAACTTGTGTTGATCTCGTCCATGGTGCGCACCACTTGCGCCACCATGCTGCCACCGCGCTCGGCCACTTCCGCCGCACCGGCGGCGAAAGTATTAGCCTGGCGGCTGGCGTTGCCGCTGCGCTCCGCAGCCTCTAACAACTGCGCCATCGACGAAGCCGTGACCTGCAGGTTGGCCGCCGTGTGTTCGGTGCGCTGGCTCAAGTCCTGGTTGCCGCTGGCAATTTCGCTGCTGGCCAAGGCAATGCTTTCGCCCGCGTGTTGCACCTGCTGCACCAGGGCGCGCAGGGCTTCCTGCATGCGGCCCATGGCCTGCACCAAGTGACCCACTTCGTCGTTCGAGGTGAGCTCCACGTCCACCGACAAATCACCTTCGGCAATGCGATCGGCCAGCGCGGTGGCGCGCGTCAACGCACCGGCAATGCTGCGCACCGTCCACAACGTCACCGGCAGCAACACCGCCAGCGCGAGCAAAGGAATGCCCACCAGCAGGCCCGACATGGCGGCGGTGCGGGTGCTCAAATCTTCTTGCGCTTGCTGCATTTGGCTGCGCGACAACAGCACCAATTCCGACAGGTTTTTGTCAGCCCCTTCCATGTGGGTTTTCACGCGGTCGGCGTAGGCCCCGGCCACGGCGCCGTCAATTTGCGCCGCTTCAATTTGCGCCAGCACGGGGGCAATGCCGACTTCATATTGTTTGAGCAGGTCGCTCACATTGGCCAAGCCTTTTTGGTAGGCCGCGTCGTCGGCTTGCGCCTTGGCCAAGGTGCTCATGCCGCTGCGCAGTGCAGCCAGCGACTTCGACCAACGCTCGCGCAAGGCAGCCACTTCGACCGCGTTGTTGGCGTTGATGAGAATGTCTTTCTCGATGCGGCGCACATCGCCCAGGGTGGTGCGCAGGTCGCCCACGTCGGTCATCACCGGCAGCTTGCGGCCCAGCAGTTCCTCGAGGGTGCTGCGGGTCTGGTCGAGGGCGCCGTAGCCCATGGCGCCGACCACCAACAAGGCCAGCAACGAAAACACCATGCTGAAATACAAACGCGCACGGATGGAAAGCTGGCTCAACAAACGCATGGGAACTCCGGTCAGTAAAAGATGAAAGCCCGACCAGAGGCCTTGTGGGCTTCTGGCGCATAGGTGAAACATCTTGAAGCAACTTTCATTCCGAAACTGTCTCCCGCTGGTCAGCTGACGCAAAAACCACATCGGCCTGCGCCGAACCGTCCATGACACGGCCAAAGCGGTTGCCCAAAAAGTCAGCCAAGGCCATCTGTTCCTGGCCAATGAACCCGGCCTGCGGCAGTTGCCCTTGGGCCACCAAGTCGAGTGCAGTGCACATGCCGCTGGCGGTGGTCACTTGGATGGCGCTGAGGCCGTGCCCATCCACCACCAGGCCAACGATGCGCGCGGCATACGACTCCTGCATCAGCCGCCCGCCACGCTGGCCGGTGGCAGTGGCAAACACCAGCACCACGTCTTGGTCGGTGCCGGGCACGGCGGCTTCCAGAATGTCTTTGAGCAGGTCGCGTCGGTCGGCCAAGCGCAGGTCTTGCAGCAACAGCTTCATCACGGCGTGGTGGCCAGGGTAGCGGATCGACTTGTAGTCGACATGGCGAGCACAGCCTTGCAGCGTGTGGGTGAGCGTGCCCAAGCCGCCCGAGGTATTGAAGGCCTCATAGGCCACGCCGTCGATGGCGAAGGTCTCCAGCCCTTCGAGCGCGGGCACCTGTTGCGGCACGCCGTCCACCAAGGCCTCGCAGGGGTTGCAGTATTCGTTGATCAGGCCTTCGGTGCTCCACGTGAGGTTGTAGCCCAGGCGGTTGCTAGGGTAGCGGGGCAAGGCGCCCACGCGCAGGCGCAAGCTGTCCACCGCGTCAAAGCGCTGCGCCAGGTCGTGGCCCACCACGCCAATAAAGCCGGGCGCCAGGCCGCACTGCGGCATCAACACACTGCGCGCATCGGCCGCCAGCGCTTGAATGGCCTGGGTGCTGCGCACGTCTTCGGTCAGGTCGAAGTAGTGCACGCCAGCGGCCACACACATTTGCGCCACGCTCACGGCTTTGTGGAACGGCAGCGCGTTGAGCACCGCGTACTGGTGCGCGATGGCTGCGTGGGTGTCGGCGGCGCCTTGGGCTAGGCACACCTCAAACCCCAGGTCTTGCAGCACCTGCAGGCGCTGCGGGTCGTGGTCGGCCACGCGCACGGTGTAACCGCCAGCCTTGCGCAGCATCAGGGCCAAGGCAAAGCCGATGTGACCCGCGCCGAGGATGGTGATGGGGCGGGCGGCGACATTCAGGTTGGGGTTGGGATTGGTGGTCATAGCGGGCTCCGGGGAATGGGTGAATCGGTAACCCATCGTAGGAAAAATTGCTGTCAATTTGTAGCGCCTAGACCGTCAAAAAGTTGTCTATAAACTATCAAAACGGCGAAACTAACAAGCGAAATAACCACCGATGCGATTCAGCCATGTCTACAACCCTTGACGACACCGACCGCCGCCTGCTCAGCCTGCTGCAGGCCAACGCCCGCGAGCCCACCGCCACGCTAGCGCGCAAGCTGCATTTGGCGCGCACAACGGTGGTGGCGCGTTTGGCGCGGCTGGAGCGCGAAGGGGTGGTGGCGGGATATGGCCTGCGCTTGGGCACGCGGCTGGAGGGCTCTGCCGTACGCGCCTATTGCGGGCTCAGCATCCAGCCCAAAACCACGGCGGCGGTGCTACGTGCGCTGCAGCAAATGCCCGAGGTGGAAGAGGCTTCGGCCGTGAGCGGGCCGTTTGATTACCTGGTGTTTTTGCGCTGCGAAACGCATGAGCAGTTGGATGTGCTGCTGGACCGCATTGGGCTGATCGACGGGGTGAACCACACCCAAACGTCCATCGTGCTCAGCCGCAAGATCGACCGGCGCGGCGCGGTGGCGCCACCGGCGTGAAGGGTAGCGCTAAGCGACGCGTTCCAGAATCAAGACGATGAAGAAACCGGCTGCCGCGAGCAGCGTCCACTTCAGCGTGACCCAGCCGAAACGCTTGTAGCGCTCTTGCCCGGTGCCCGCGTAAAACGCAAAACAGACGGCTGCGCCCAACAGGCACAGCATGATCAACCAGCGGAACAGCAGCATCTTGGGATTGCTGCCTTACCAGGCGCGCGCCAACTGCGCGAAGCCCTTGGGCGCTTGGCGTTCGTCGTCAAAGGTGACGATTTCGTACGCCTCGGGGTGCGCCAGCAGCTCGCGCAGCAGCAGGTTGTTCAGCGCGTGGCCCGAGCGGAAGGCACTGTAGGCCGCGAGCAGCGGTTTGCCGATGAGGTACAGGTCGCCAATGGCGTCGAGGATCTTGTGTTTGACGAACTCGTCGTCGTAACGCAGACCATCGGAGTTGAGGACTTTGTAGTCGTCCATCACGATGGCGTTGTCCAACCCACCGCCCAGCGCCAAGCCGTTGGCGCGCAGCATTTCCACGTCTTTGGTGAAGCCGAAGGTGCGTGCCCGCGCGATGTCGCGGGAGTAGGAGTTTTCACCCATGTCGAACTCGACGCGCTGGCCTGTCGAATCCACCGCCGGGTGCGAAAAGTCGATCTCGAAGCTGAGCTTGTAGCCGTGGTACGGGTTGAGCCGCGCCCACTTCAGGTTGGCGCCCTCGCCTTCGCGCACTTCCACCGGCTGCGTCACCTTGATGAAGCGGCGCGGCGCGCGTTGCAGTTCAATGCCCGCGTTGGACAGCAAGAACACAAACGACGAAGCCGAGCCATCCAAGATGGGCACTTCTTCGGCGTTGATGTCGATGTAGAGGTTGTCGATGCCCAGGCCTGCGCAGGCCGACATCAAGTGCTCCACCGTGTGCACCTTGGCATTGCCGGTGGCAATGGTGGAAGCCATGCGGGTGTCGCTCACCGCCATGGCAGAGATGGGGATGTCCACCGGCTCGGGCAGGTCGACGCGGCGGAACACGATGCCGGTGTCGGGTGCGGCCGGGCGCAACGTCAACTCGACCCGTTGGCCACTGTGCATGCCGACGCCGATGGCGCTGGTCAAAGACTTGAGAGTACGTTGCTGGAGCATGCGGCGATTTTAAATGCGGACCAATCACATCCATCCTACAAGGTCATGAAAAAAGCCTACCGCGGCCATAGACAGAGCTAGGCAGCGGTAGGCTTTTAAGGGGCTTGTGAGCCCTTGGTCAGACCTTAGTCGGCTTGCTTGCGCAGGAAGGCTGGGATTTCGTAGTCGTCCATCCCGCCAGACGACAGCGCATCGACGCGCGCGCTGGCTTGCGTGCGGTTAGGCGTGCGCCACACCGCTGGGCCGCGCAGCGACTCGTAGTCGGGCTGCGAGCCACCCACGCCGCCAGCACCGCCCATGGCACCCAGGCCGCCCGTAGCACCCACGCCGCCGCCCACGCCACCGCCTTGCGGCAGTTGGAAGCCCACGTTGTCGGTACCCGTGCGTTGCACCACTTGCAGCGGAGGCGCATTGCGGCGCGCACCTTGGCGGCTCAAACCAGTGGCCACCACGGTCACGCGGATCTGGTCGCCCAGGTTGTCGTCGTAAGCCGTACCGTAGATGACGTGTGCATCGGGCGAAGCGTAGGCGCGGATGGTGTTCATGGCCAGGCGCGACTCGCTCAACTTCAGCGAACCCTTGGCAGCCGAGATCAGCACCAGCACGCCCTTGGCGCCCGACAGATCGATGCCTTCCAGCAGTGGGCAGGCTACGGCTTGTTCGGCCGCGATGCGTGCGCGGTCTGGGCCGTCAGCCACAGCCGTACCCATCATCGCCTTGCCGGGCTCGCCCATCACGGTGCGCACGTCTTCAAAGTCGACGTTCACGTGGCCTGGCACGTTGATGATTTCGGCAATGCCGCCCACGGCGTTTTTCAGCACGTCGTTGGCATGCGCAAAGGCTTCGTCTTGCGTGACGTCGTCGCCCAGCACTTCGAGCAGCTTTTCGTTCAGCACCACGATCAGCGAGTCGACGTTGGCTTCCAGCTCGGTCAGGCCGTTGTCGGCGTTGGCCATGCGCTTGGGGCCTTCAAAGTCGAAAGGCTTGGTGATCACGCCAACGGTCAGAATGCCCATCTCTTTGGCCACCCGGGCGATCACAGGTGCAGCGCCCGTGCCCGTGCCGCCGCCCATGCCGGCGGTGATGAACAACATGTGCGCGCCGGTGATGGCGGCACGGATGTCGTCCACGGCCAGCTCAGCCGCTTCACGGCCCTTTTCAGGCTTGCTGCCAGCGCCCAGGCCGCTTTGGCCCAGTTGGATGGTCTTGTGTGCAACGCTGCGGCCCAGGGCCTGTGCGTCAGTGTTCGCGCTGATGAATTCCACGCCTTGCACAGCGCAGCCAATCATGTGCTCGACGGCGTTGCCGCCACCGCCACCCACGCCGATCACCTTGATCTGCGTACCCAGGTTGAACTCTTCGACTTCGATCATTTCAATTGGCATTTTTCTTCTCCTAGATTTTCAAATTTTTCGCAGTTGCTTGTATGTGATGTTGTTCTTTTATGGGCCCCTACCAGGCTCACACGGCTCGCGCCATGGCGGATAAGAGCTTCGCCATCGTCTGGACGGCGGGCCCTGCGGGCTACCCCGCGCATACCAGTGGGTTAAACACACAGCATGCATCAGAAGTTCCCAATAAACCAGTCTTTGACACGGCCCACTGCCGTTTTCATCGAGCCATTTTTCTGCGCCACTTTGAAGCCGCGCAGACGTGCAATACGCGCCTCTTCCAGCAAGCCCATGACAGTAGCAGCACGCGGCTGGCCGACCATGTCAGACAAGGCGCCGGAATACTTCGGCAGGCCACGGCGCACCGGCTTCAAGAAGATGTCCTCGCCCAACTCCACCATGCCCGGCATGACCGCGCTGCCGCCAGTGAGCACGATGCCCGAGGACAACACTTCCTCGTAGCCCGACTCACGAATCACCTGGTGCACCAGCGAGTAAATCTCTTCGACCCGCGGCTCGATCACACCGGCCAAGGCTTGTCGGCTCAACATGCGCGGACCACGGTCGCCCAGGCCCGGCACTTCCACCTGGGCATCGGGGTCGGCGAGCAATTGCTTGGCGCAACCGTTCTCCACCTTGATGTCTTCGGCATCTTTGGTCGGAGTCCTTAGCGCCATCGCGATATCGCTGGTGATCAAGTCGCCGGCAATCGGGATCACCGCCGTGTGGCGGATGGCACCATTGGTAAACACCGCCACGTCAGTGGTGCCCGCGCCAATGTCCACCAGGGCCACGCCGAGTTCGCGCTCGTCGGCCGTCAAGACCGAAAGGCTGGAGGCCAGTGGGTTCAGCATCAACTGGTCGACGTCGAGCCCGCAGCGGCGCACACACTTGATGATGTTTTCCGCCGCACTTTGCGCGCCGGTCACGATGTGCACCTTGGCTTCCAGGCGGATGCCGCTCATGCCGATGGGCTCTTTCACGTCTTGCCCGTCGATCACAAACTCTTGCGGCTCCACCAACAGCAGGCGCTGGTCGGTCGAGATGTTGATCGCCTTGGCGGTTTCGACCACACGCGCCACGTCGGCTGCCGTGACCTCACGGTCTTTCACCGCCACCATGCCGCTGGAGTTGATGCCGCGCACGTGGCTGCCGGTGATGCCGGTGTAGACGTGCGAGATCTTGCAGTCGGCCATCAGCTCCGCCTCTTTCAGCGCGAGCTGGATGCTCTGCACGGTGGCGTCGATGTTGACCACCACGCCGCGCTTGAGCCCGTTGCTGGGCGCCACGCCAAAGCCGGCCAGCTTGAGCTCGCCGCCCGACATGACTTCGGCCACCACCACCATTACCTTAGCGGTACCGATGTCGAGGCCGACCACCAGATCTTTGTACTCTTTTGCCATACAGCGTCCTGTTTCCCTTATTTCTTCTTCGGCGTGGGCAACGGTGAAGTCACCGTGGTCACACCATTCATCCGTAGCGCATAACCTTCGTCGTAGCGCAGGTCTGCCCGCTCTACCGCGTCGATGGTTCGCCCATATTGGCCGGTGACCTGGGTCACCGTGCTCAAAAATCTTCGCAGCCGGCGCACCACGTCGTCGGCATTGCCTCGGCCCAGCTCAATCTCGGAGCCACTGTCGGTCTTGGCCAACCAGCCGCCACGGTTGCTCAGGCTCAGGTCTTCCAGCGTGGCGTCCAGCGGCTCGAACAGCGGCGCCAGCGTGCGGTACATGCCCAACACCTGGCCGGCTTCGTCGGCCGGGCCGTTGAGGTGTGGCAAGTCTTCACGGCCGGCTTCATCCACGTTGGCTTCAAAAATCTCGCCGTAGTTGTTCAGCAACTTGGACTCACCATCCGGCCCCCAGAAGGCGGCGGCCTGGTGTTCTTGCAGCACCACGCGCAAGCGGTTCGGGAACTCGCGGCGCACTTCGGCGCGACGCACCCACGGCACGGCTTCAAAAGCTTCTTTCACGTCCGTCAAATCGACAGTGAAGAAGTTGCCGCGCAACTTGGAGCCGACGTTGGCGTACAGCGTGACCACGTTGTTGTGCGTGACATCACCCAACACCGAAACACCGCGAATCGCAAACACCGGCTGACGCAGCCCCCACCACAGCGCACTGGCCAGCAGCGCGACGGCCACGCCCACATACATGACCGAAGCGGTCATGTTCATGAGCTTGACGTCCACGGGCACGGCCAGTTGGTTTCTCATGCGGCGGCGCCTCCGGCGGCTGGCTCGGCATGGTCGGGGTAGTCACGCGTCGTGCCCTGCAGCAGTTGCACACACAGCTCCTCGTACGAAATACCAGCCGCGCGGGCCGACATCGGCACCAGCGAGTGACCGGTCATGCCGGGCGAGGTATTGATCTCCAGCAAATACGGCTGGCGGGTGCTGGCGTCGATCATCACGTCGGCACGCGCCCAGCCACGGCAGCCCAGCGACAGGTAGGCCTTGCGCACCAGTTCCTGAATGGCTTCTTCTTCGCCTTCCGGCAAACCGGCGGGCACCAGGTACTTGGTATCGTCGGTGAAGTATTTGTTGTTGTAGTCGTAGTTGCCATCGGGCGCCACGATGCGGATCACCGGCAGCACGCGAGCAGCGCCCCCCGTGCCGAGCACCGGGCAGGTGACTTCATCACCACGGATGAATTGCTCACACAGCACCAAGTCGTCGTGCTGCGCGGCCAGGCGGTAGGCCTCTTCGCATTGCTCCGCGGTGTAAACCTTGGTCAGGCCGATGGTGGAGCCTTCGCGCGCGGGCTTCACGATCATCGGCACACCTAAAGCCGCAAAAGCTTCGCGTGTGGCCTCGGCGCTGTTGACTTCAAACCAGCCCGGCGTGCGCAAACCATCGGCGCGCCAGATGCGCTTGGTCATGACCTTGTCGATGGCAATGCTGGACGCCATCACACCCGAGCCGGTGTAGGGAATGCCCAGCAACTCCAACGCGCCCTGCACCGTGCCGTCTTCGCCAAAGCGACCATGCAGCGCGATGAAGCAGCGCGCAAAACCGTCGCGCTTCAACTCGGTCAGATCGCGCTCGGCGGGGTCGAACGCGTGAGCGTCCACGCCACGGCTGCGCAAGGCCTGCAGCACGCCGTTGCCCGACATCAGCGACACCTCGCGCTCGGCCGACACGCCTCCCATGAGCACCGCCACCTTGCCAAGATTCAAGCCATTTTGGCTCATACCGCCCCACCCTTCTGCGTAGACAGCTCTACTTTCGATAGCATTTCAACCACTTTTCCGGCCACGGCACCAATCGAGCCCGCGCCCATGCACAACACTACGTCACCACCGCGCGCGTTATCCGCAATGGCTTGTGGCATGCCCGCGATGTCGTCCACAAACACCGGCTCCACCTTGCCCGCCACCCGCAGCGCACGCGTCAACGCCCGGCCGTCGGCCGCCACAATCGGCGCCTCGCCAGCGGGGTAGACCTCGGACAGCAGCACCGCGTCGGCGTCGCCAATCACTTTCACAAAATCTTCAAAACAGTCGCGTGTGCGGCTGTAGCGGTGCGGCTGGAACGCCAGCACCAAGCGCCGCCCAGGGAACGCACCGCGAGCGGCCGCCAGGGTGGCGGCCATCTCCACCGGGTGGTGGCCGTAGTCGTCGATCACGGTGAAGCTGCCACCATCTGCCGCTGGCACGTCGCCATAGGGCTGGAAGCGGCGGCCCACGCCGTGGAACTCGGCCAGGGCTTTCTGCACGGCCGCGTCGGGCACGTTCAGCTCCACCGCAATGGCAATGGCCGACAGCGCGTTCAACACGTTGTGCCGGCCGGCGAGGTTGAGCACCACGTCCAGGTCAGGCAGCGTGACGCCGTTGCGGCGCTGCACGGTGAAGTGCATCTGACCGCCCACCGCGCGCACGTTGATGGCGCGCACCTGAGCGTCTTCGTCAAAACCGTAGCTCGTGATGGGGCAGGTGACCTGCGGCACGATTTCGCGCACCGCCGGGTCGTCGATGCACAACACGGCCGTGCCGTAGAACGGCATGCGGTGCAGGAAATCAACGAACGCTTTTTTCAGGTTGCCGAAGTCATGGCCGTAGGTTTCCATGTGGTCGGCGTCGATGTTGGTCACCACCGCCATCACCGGCAACAGGTTCAGGAACGAGGCGTCCGACTCGTCGGCCTCGACCACGATGTAGTCGCCGCTGCCCAGCTTGGCATTGGCACCGGCGCTGTTCAGCCGCCCGCCAATCACGTAGGTGGGGTCGAGCCCGGCCTCGGCCAGCACACTCGCCACCAGGCTGGTGGTAGTGGTTTTGCCGTGGGTGCCGGCAATGGCAATGCCCTGCTTCAGGCGCATCAGCTCGGCCAGCATCAGCGCGCGCGGCACCACGGGAATGTGTTTCTCGCGGGCCATCAACACTTCAGGGTTGTCGGCCTTCACGGCCGTGCTGGTGACCACGGCATCGGCCAAGGCCACGTTCTCGGCCGCGTGGCCGATGGTGGTGGTGATGCCCAGGCCGCTCAAGCGGCGCAGCGTAGCGCTGTCGGCCTGGTCGGAGCCCGAAATCGTGTAGCCCAGGTTGAACAGCACTTCGGCGATGCCGCTCATGCCGATGCCGCCAATGCCCACGAAGTGGATGTGTCGAATGGCGTGTTTCATGGGGTGTCTCCGGTCTTCACCTGCGAGGCCACAGCGGCTTGATCGCCAGCCACCAGCTCTGCGCAGGCATCGGCCACCGCATCTGCGGCGCCGAGTTTTTGCATCTTTTTGGCTTCCAGGGCACAGCGCAACAGCGCAGGCCGCTCTATTTTTTGCAGCTTTTCAGCCAAGCATTCGGCGGTGAGCGTCGACTGCTGCACCAACCAGCCTGCGCCGTGGTTCACCAGGAACTGCGCGTTGGTGGTCTGGTGGTCGTCCACCGCCGCCGGGAAAGGCACGAACAACGCGGCAGCACCCACGGCGGCCAGCTCGGTCACGGTGCTGGCACCGGCGCGGCAGATCACCAGATCGGCATCGGCATACGCCTTGGCGGTGTCGTCAATGAAGGCGGTCAGTTCGGCATCGACACCGGCCGTCGCATAGTTGGCGCGCAAGGCGTCGAGTTGTTTGGCGCCGCTTTGGTGAACCACCTGCGGGCGCTGGTCGGCCGGGATCAAGGCCAACGCTTGTGGCACCACCTCGTTGAGCGCACGCGCACCCAAACTGCCGCCCACCACCAACACCTTCAGCGGCCCGGTGCGGCCGGTAAAACGCGTGACCGGGTCGGGCTGGTGCAAGAACGCTTCGCGCAGGGGGTTGCCCACCCAGCTTGACTTGGGCAGAGCATGTGGAAACGCGGTGAACACCCGTGTGGCCACAGCCGCCAAAGCCTTGTTGACCATGCCGGGCACCGAGTTCTGCTCGTGCAAGACCAGCGGCTTTTGCATCAGCACACCCATCATGCCGCCAGGGAAAGCGATATAGCCGCCCAGGCCCACCACCACATCCGGCCGCACGCGGCGTATCACCTTCAGGCTTTGCCAGAAAGCACGCAGCAGGCGCGGCAGCAGCAGGGCCAGGGTCTTGAAGCCCTTACCGCGCACGCCCGAGAAGTTGACCGGCTCGAACGCAAAACCGCGTGGCGGCACGAGTTGGCTTTCCATGCTGCCGGGCACACCCAGCCAATGCACACGCCAGCCGCGCGCACGCAGCGTCTCGGCCACGGCCAGGCCGGGGAAGATGTGGCCGCCAGTGCCGCCAGCCATGATCAAGGCACAGGGTTGCTTGGCGGTCGTCATACACGCCCCCCGTGCATCAACACGCCGCGTGCCGCGTCGTGCACCGCTTGCGCGGTGTGCCCATTTTGGTGAAACGGTCCACTCATACACGGCCTCCGTGCATGAGTTGCCTGTTTTCATAGTCGACCCTCAGCACAACTGCAATCGCCACCACGTTCATCAAAATCGCCGAGCCCCCAAAGCTCATCAGCGGCAGCGTCAACCCTTTTGTGGGCAACGCGCCCAAGTTCACGCCCATGTTGATGAAGGTTTGAAAGCCCATCCACACGCCCACACCTTGCGCCACCAGACCGGCGAACACGCGGTCGAGGGCGATGGCTTGGCGGCCGATGTGCATGAGGCGGCGGGTGAGCCAGAAGAACAGGCCGATCACGCAGATCACGCCGATCAAACCAAACTCTTCACCAATCACGGCGAGCAAGAAGTCGGTGTGCGCTTCGGGCAGCCAATGCAGTTTTTCAACACTGCCGCCCAGGCCGACGCCAAAGATTTCGCCGCGTCCTATGGCGATCAGCGAGTGCGACAGTTGGTAGCCCTTGCCCAACGCGTATTTCTCGCCCCAGGGGTCGAGGTAGGCAAAAATCCGCTCGCGGCGCCAGTCGCTCAGCGCAATCATCAAGCCGAAGGCCACCACCAGAATGGCGGCGATCAAGAAGAACATGCGCGCATTGACACCGCCCAGGAACAAGATGCCCATGGCGATGATCGCGATCACCATGAAGGCGCCCATGTCGGGCTCAGCCAGCAGCAACACACCCACCACGGCCACAGCCACGCCCATGGGCATCACGGCGCGGAAGAAGTTTTCCTTCACGTCCATCTTGCGCACCATGTAGTTGGCCGCGTAAAACAGAATCGCCAGCTTGGCCAGCTCAGACGGCTGGAAGTTCATCACACCGAGCGAGATCCAGCGGCGTGCGCCGTTCACCCCTTTGCCAATGAAGGGCACCAGCACCATGATCAACAGCACCAAGGCGAACACAAACAACCACGGCGCCCAGCGCTCCCAGGTCTGCAACGGCACCTGAAAGGCCAACAAGCCAAACAAGAAAGCCACCACGATGGCGATCATGTGGCGTATCAAGAAGTGGGTGTGCGCGTAGTTGGCGAAACGCGGGTTGTCCGGCATGGCGATGGACGCGGAGTACACCATCACCAGGCCCCAGGCCAGCAATGCCACGGTGACCCACAGCAGCGGTTGGTCGAAACCCTTGACCACCACCGGCTTGCTGGGCATGCGCGAAAAGCCGCTCGCCCCCAGGCGCACAGGCAAGGCATCGGCCGCCGTTTTCGGCAGGCCCTTGAACCAGCTAGGCCATTGCAGGGACGAGAACATGCTCATGCTGCAAACTCCCCGGTGGCGCCGAAGCCATCGTCATCTTGCAGCGCCTGCACCGCGGCCACGAACACCTTGGCGCGGTGTTCGTAGTCTTTGAACATGTCGAAGCTGGCGCAGGCGGGCGACATCAGCACGGCGTCGCCAGGCTGCGCGCGCTCGGCGGCCAGCTTCACGGCTTGCGCCATCGATTCAGGTGTGCCGCCGGCATCTTGTATCGACACGCCGGTGCCTTCGAGCGCGGCACGGATCTGCGGCGCGTCGCGCCCGATGAGCACTACCGCACGCGCGTAACGTGCCACGGGGTCGGCCAGCGGGCTGAAGTCCTGGCCCTTGCCGTCGCCGCCCAGGATCACCACCACGCGACGCTCTGCCCCGAGGCCTTGCAATGCGGCCACGGTAGCGCCGACGTTCGTGCCCTTGCTGTCGTCAAAATATTCCACATCGCCCACCAAGGCGATCGACTCCACGCGGTGCGGCTCGCCGTGGTATTCACGCAGGCCGAACAGCATGGGCGCCAGCGCACAACCGGCAGACGTCGCCAGGGCCAGAGCCGATAACGCGTTGACCGCGTTGTGTCGGCCACGGATACGCAGCGCATCGGCCGGCATCAGGCGCTGGATGTGCAGGTCTTCTGCGGCTTCGTTGCGTTTGCGCTTGGTCTCGTCGGCTTCCATGGCGCGCACCAGCCAGGTCATGCCATTGGTGATTTCCAGGCCAAAGTCGCCGGGGCGTGTGGGCATGTCGCCGCCAAAGGTCACGTGGGCGCGCACTTGCGGCTTTTGCAGCTTCACACGCAGGGGTGGTGGCAACATAGCCATCACGGCCGGATCATCGCGGTTCAACAGCATCAACCCATTGCGGCCAAACACGCGCCCTTTGGCCGCCGCGTAGGCTTCCATGCTGCCGTGCCAGTCGAGGTGGTCTTGCGACAGGTTGAGCACCGTGGCTGCGGTAGGCTCGAATTGGTTCGACGCGTCGAGTTGAAAGCTCGACAGCTCCAGCACCCACACCTGCGGCAGGTCGCAGAGGTCGAGCGTCTTGTCCAAATGTTCGCTCAGCGTGTCGAGCAACGTGGGGCCGATGTTGCCGGCCACGGCCACGGTTTTGCCGGCGCGCTCGACCAGTTGGCCGGTGAGCGAGGTCACGGTGGTTTTGCCGTTGGTGCCGGTGATGGCCAGCACCACGGGCTGATACCCCACGGGCACGGGCTCTGGCGCGCGCAGCGTGACCAGGGGCTCGTCGGCGTCGTGTGTGTCTTTGAGTTCGGGCTCGGCTGGGGCGTCTTCGGTGGTTTCATCGGCAGAAGGTTCAACTGCCTCCTCTGCAACCGGCGCTACAACAACGGCCGCGGCTTCGTCGGTTTCCGCTGCTTCCGCAGCCTCAAGTGCCTCGGCCGCAGCCTTCGCCGCCAACACCTCTTGGCTTTGCAACGTCAGATCGACCAGCGCCTGGCTGAACAGATCGAGTTCACCGCCCAGCACCAAGCCCATGGCGCGCGCCGCGTCCATCACAGGTGCCAGTGTTTGCGGCGTGAGGCCAGGCGATCGGTAGACCGCGCGGATCGGCGTGGCTTCCACCAGCGCAGCGGCAAACGCACCACCGACAAATTGCGCACCCGGCACGTCGCACCGCAAGGCTTGCAACTGTGGCGGCGCCTCGCGCGTGTCGGCCACTGTGACCACGGCGCCATGGCGCGCGCACCAACGTGCCATCGCCAGGCCAGACGCGCCGAGGCCGAGGATGAGAACGTGGAGGTCTTTGAGGTGCAGCATGTGATCAGCGCAACTTCAAGGTCGACAGGCCGATGAGGCACAACAACATGGTGATGATCCAGAAGCGAACCACCACTTGGGTTTCTTTCCAGCCGCTCTTTTCAAAGTGGTGGTGCAGCGGTGCCATTTTGAACAGGCGCCGCCCCGTGCCAAAGCGTTTCTTGGTGTACTTAAAGTAGCTGACCTGCAGCATCACCGATAAGGCTTCCACCACAAAAATGCCGCCCATGATGGACAGCACAATTTCCTGGCGCACGATGACCGCGATGGTGCCCAAGGCACCGCCGAGCGCCAGCGCGCCCACGTCACCCATGAACACTTGCGCCGGGTAGGCGTTGAACCACAAGAAGGCCAGGCCTGCACCGGCCATGGCGGCGCAGAACACCAGCAACTCGCCAGCGCCCGGAATGTGTGGAAAGAACAGGTAGCGCGAAAACACTGCGCTGCCGCTGATGTAGGCAAACACACCCAGCGCCGAGCCCACCATCACCACCGGCATGATGGCCAAGCCGTCCAGGCCATCGGTCAGGTTCACGGCGTTGCTGGAGCCGACGATGACCAGGTAGGTCATGATCACAAAACCAAGCACGCCCAGCGGGTAAGTCACTTCTTTGAAGAACGGCACTTGCAGGCCGGCCTTGGGCGGCAGGTTCACGTCGAAGCCCGACTGCACCCAGCTGAAGAACAGCTCCATCACGCGCCAGTTGGAGTTCTCGGAAATGCTGAACACCAAATACAAAGCGGCCAACAGGCCGATGAGTGATTGCCAGAAGTATTTTTCGCGCGAGCGCATGCCCTCGGGGTCTTTGTTGACCACCTTTCTCCAGTCGTCCACCCAACCAATGGCGCCGAAGCCGAAGGTCACCAACATGGTGATCCAGACAAAGCGGTTGGTCAGGTCAAACCACAACAAAGTAGAGATGGCGATGGTCAGCAGAATCAGCACGCCGCCCATGGTGGGCGTGCCTTGTTTGGCCAGATGGGTTTCCATGCCATAGCCACGGATCGGTTGACCCACTTTGAGTTCGGCCAACTTGCGAATCACAAACGGGCCCGCCAGCACGCCGATGAGCAGCGCCGTCATGGCGGCCATCACCGCACGGAAAGTGAGGTACTGGAAAACGCGAAAAAACCCGAAGTCGGGCGATAGGGTTTGCAGCCATTGGGCCAGGCTAAGCAGCATGGGGCGGCTCCTTCATTTTTGTTGTTGTGGCAGATGCGGCAAGCGGGTTCGGTTGGGTTTGTGTTTGCACAAACTCCACCACGCGCGGCATCTGCATGAAACGAGAGCCTTTGACCAAAATACTCGCAACCTCGGGCAACATCTCGCGCACGGCGGCATTCAGCGCATCGATGCTTTCAAAATGGCGGCCAGCGCCAAAACTGCTGCTCACGTGCGTAGCCAAGGCACCGAGCGTGAACACATGCTCAAGGCCCACCTGTCGAGCGCGCAAGCCCATTTCGGAGTGGAATTGCGGGCCTTGGTCGCCCACTTCGCCCATGTCGCCCAGCACCAGCAAGCGCGGCGCCGGCAGAGCGGCCAACACGTCGATCGCGGCCAGCACGGAGTCGGGATTGGCGTTGTAGCTGTCGTCCACCAGCGTGATGGCGCGGCCTTGCCACGACACTGGCAATGCACGCGAGCGGCCCTTCACCGGTTCAAAAGCAGCCAAGCCACGGCCAATGGCTTCCAGCGGCAAACCGGCCGCCAAGGCACAGGCGGTGGCGGCCAGCGCGTTTTTCACGTTGTGTTGGCCTGCGATGTGCAGCGTCAGCAGCAGCTCGCCCGCAGGCGTGTGGGCTGCAGCCTGCCAGGCGCTGTGCTCCCAGAACGCGGCGCCAGCGGCAGACACGTCGGCACCGGTGTGTGCGCTTCGGTCCCAGGCAAAGGTGCTGCAGCGTCGGCCAGCAGCCAGGCCACGCCACAGTTCGCAATAGGGTTCATCAGCCGGAAACACGGCCACGCCGTCGGCCGCCAAGGCACGGAACACTTCGCCGTTTTCTTGCGCCACGGCTTCCACCGTGGCCATGAATTCCATGTGCTCGCGCTGCGCGTTGTTGACCAAGGCCACGGTGGGCTTGGCCATGGCGGCCAGCTTGGCGATTTCGCCAGGGTGGTTCATGCCCAGTTCGACCACGGCGAGCTTGTGGCTGGCACGCAGGCGCAGCAGCGTGAGCGGCACACCGATGTCGTTGTTGTAGTTGCCTTGGGTGGCGAGTGATGCGTCGGCCTCGCCGCCTACAGCCGCGCGCAAGATGGACGCAATCATTTGCGTCACCGTGGTCTTGCCGTTGCTGCCGGTCACGGCTATCAGCGGCAGCGTGAACTGCGCGCGCCAAGCTGTGCCCAAGGTGCCCAACGCGGCCAGGGTGTCATCCACCTCGATGCACGGCAAGCCGTGTTGCGCAAAGCCACCGCTGGCACCAGGGTGGCAAAGAGCAGCCGCAGCACCGCTGGCCTTGGCCTGCGCCAGCATGGTGTTGGCGTCAAAGCGTTCGCCGTGCAGGGCGACGAACAGGTCGCCGGGCTGCAGGGTACGGGTGTCGGTATGCACACGCTTGATAGGCGTGTCGGCAGCGCCAAACAGGCGGCCGCCGGGGAGCCAGGCCAAGGCCTGCTCCAGGGTCATCATGGTGGTGGCGCTCATGCTGCAGCACCTGCATTCAAAACTGCGCGGCGCTGAAGAGCGGCCTGCGCGTGGGATTTATCGGAAAAGACGTGTTTCACGCCTGCAATTTCTTGCGTGGGTTCGTGGCCCTTGCCTGCCAGCAGCACCACGTCGCGTGCATCGGCCTGGGCCAGCGTTTCGGCAATGGCCAGTGCGCGGTCGGACTGCACTTGCACGCCAGCGCGGTTGCAAACACCCAGCAGAATCTGGCTGATGATGGCTTCGGGCCGTTCACTGCGTGGGTTGTCGCTGGTCACCACCAACACATCACTTTGCTTCTCGGCCACCGCCGCCATCAAAGGGCGCTTGTCAGGGTCGCGGTCGCCGCCGCAACCAAACATGCACCACAGCTTGCCGCCGCGCGCTTTGGCCATGGGGCGCAGGGCTTGCAGGGCTTTGTCGAGTGCGTCGGGCGTGTGGGCGTAGTCAATGGCCACCAGGGGTTGGCCGGCTTCGGTCAAACAGTCCATACGGCCTGGCACTGGCGTGGCAAAGGCGCAGACGCGTACGACCTCGGCCAGCGGAACGCCGAGGGCGCGCATGGCGCCCATCACACCCAGCATGTTGGCCACGTTGTACAGGCCGATGAGCGGGGTGTCGACCAGGTAGTGTTCGTCACCTTCGGCCACAGTGAAGCGCAAACCAAGGTCTGAGTAGCCGATGTCGCGCGCGCGCAGGCGGGCATCACGTTCGCAAGACACCGTCCATACATCCAGGCTGCCGCCGGCCAACTTTTCAGCCAGAGCTTCGCCCTTCACGTCATCCACGTTCAGCACGGCGGCCTGCAGGCCGGGCCAGGCAAACAGCTCTTCCTTGGCCTGCCAGTAGGCGGCCATGCTGCCGTGGTAGTCGAGGTGGTCTTGCGTGAAGTTGGTAAAAATGGCGACGCGGATCTTCGTGCCATCCAAGCGGCGCTCGGCAATACCGATCGACGAGGCTTCGATGGCGCAAGCAGCAATGCCCTCGTCCACAAAACGGCGGAACTGCTGCTGCAGTTGCACCGGGTTGGGCGTGGTCAAACCAGTGGCTTCTACATCGGGCGGAATGCCAATACCCAAAGTACCCATCACCGCGCATGGGATAGGCGCAGGCAGCTCTACTTTTGAGAGCATTTGCGCCAGCCACCAACTGGTGGATGTTTTGCCATTGGTACCGGTCACAGCCAGCACCGAAAGCGCCTCCGAAGGGGCGTTGTAATACGCAGCGGCGATGGGGCCGGTGCTGGCCTTCAGGCCGGGAAAACTCGCCACGCCACGCGCGCCGTCAAGCTTGAAGGCATCGCTGCCGGCTTGCTCAACCAGGCACGCCGTGGCGCCGCTGGTGATGGCGTTCGGCACGAAGGCGCGGCCGTCATTGGCCGCACCGGGCCAGGCGATGAAGCCGTCGCCGGGTTGCACCTGACGGCTGTCGACACGCAGCACGCCCGTGACGTGGCTGCGCAGCCAAGTCACGACACCGTGCACGGAGTTGAGCGCCTGCATCAGAACGACTCCTCCACCGGGTTGGCCACGATTTGCGGCTTCACGTCCATGTCGGGCGCCACACCCATTTGGCGCAGCGTTTGCTGAACAACTTCGCTGAACACGGGGGCGGCCACAGTGCCACCGAAGTATTGGCCGGCACTGGGCTCGTCCAGCATCACGGCCACGATGACGCGTGGTTTTTCAATCGGCGCCATGCCGGTGAACCACGAACGGTATTTGTTGCTGGCGTAGCCCTTGCCCACTTGTTTGTGCGCCGTGCCCGACTTGCCCCCCACCGAGTAACCCACGGTTTGCGCCTTCTGGCCGGTGCCCCCAGGGCCCGCGGCCATTTGCAGCATCTTGCGCACGGCCACTGCCGTCTTGGCAGAGAACACGCGTGTGCCGACCACTTCATCACTGTTCTTCAGCATGGTGGCAGGGATGATTTCACCATCGTGCGAGAAGGCTGTGTACGAGTGCGCCATCTGGAACAGCGAAGCCGACAGGCCGTAGCCATACGACATGGTGGCCTGCTCGATCGGGCGCCAGGTTTTCCAGGGACGCAAACGACCTGTGACAGCGCCAGGGAAAGTGATTTGTGGCTTCTGACCAAAACCCACGGCGGTGAAGGTGTCCCACATCTCGTGCGGCGTCATGCGCTGCGCAATCTTGGTGGCGCCAATGTTGCTGGACTTCTGGATCACACCTTCCACCGTCAACAACCCGTAGTTGTGTGTGTCGGTGATGGTGGAGCCGGTGATGGTGAGGCGGCCGGGGCTGGTGTCGATCGGCGTTTGCGGCGTGACGCGGCCGGCTTCCAAGGCCATGGCCACGGTGATCGGCTTCATGGTCGAGCCTGGCTCGAAGGTGTCGGTCAACGCGCGGTTCCGCAGTTGTTCGCCGCTCAGGTGGCGGCGATTGTTCGGGTCATAGCTAGGGTAATTCGCCAGGGCCAGTACCTCGCCGGTGACGGCATCCATCACCACCACGCTGCCGGCTTTGGCTTTGTTGGCGATGACAGAGTCGCGCAGCTTTTGGTAGGCGAAGAACTGCACCTTGCTGTCCACGCTGAGCTGAATGTCTTTGCCGTCGACAGGCGGCACCTGGTCGCCCACGTCTTCCACCACGCGGCCCAGACGGTCTTTGATCACGCGGCGCGAGCCGGGCTTGCCGGCAAGTTCTTTGTCGAACGCCAGTTCCATGCCTTCCTGGCCATGGTCTTCGACGTTGGTGAAACCCACCACGTGGGCGATGGGTTCGCCTTCGGGGTATTCGCGTTTGTATTCGCGGCGCTGGTAGACACCTTTGATACCCAGCGCGGCAATTTCTTGTGCAATCGGCTGGTCGACCTGGCGCTTGATCCAGACAAAGGTTTTGTCTTCGTTTTCGAGCTTTTTGTTCAGCTCGGTCAGCGGCATGTCGAGCAGGCGCGCCAAAGCTTTGAGCTTGGCAGGGTCACGGTCCACGTCTTCGGGAATGGCCCAAATACTGGCGGCGATGACGCTGGACGCGAGGATCAAACCATTGCGGTCCAGAATACGGCCACGGTTGGCGGGCAGCTCCAAGGTGCGTGCAAAACGCACCTCGCCTTGGCGAATGAAGAAGTCGTTGCCGATGACCTGGATGTAGGCGGCACGCGCGGTCAGGCCGATGAAGCCCAAGGCGATCATCGCCACCACAAACTTGCTGCGCCACACCGGCGTCTTGCTGGCGAGCAGCGGGCTCGATGTGTAGCGCACGCTCACGCTGGCGTTGCGGCTTCCGTTACGGCGGCTCATTGCACAGGCCTCGCCGTGTCATTGCCTTGCAAGCCCTGCACACGGCCGGCACTGGCACCTGAAGTGGGCGTTTGCGTAGATGCAGGAGCCTGCGCCTGCATCGTCACGTATTGCGTGATGGCCGGCGAGCTGGAGCGCATTTGCAGTTGTTCTTTGGCGAGCTTCTCCACCCGCAGCGGCGTGGCTTGGGTGCGGCGCTCGACCTGCAGGCGTTCGTTTTCCACCACCAGCTTGCGCGCCAGGGTGTTGGCGCGGTCCAGCTCCACAAACAGGCTGCGCGACTCATACTGGGTGTGCACCAAGTACAGCGCGCTCACCAGCACCGCCAGCAACAACATGAGGTTCAGCCGGGTCATGCCACCTCCGTGCGGATGGCCACGCGCATCACGGCGCTGCGCGAGCGCGGGTTGCGGTCCACTTCGTCTTTGCTGGGCTTGATGCGCCCTAGTGCCTCCAACTTCATGGCGGCGGGTTTGGACAACATCCAGTCCGGCGCGCGGCGATCGACAATTTCACGCGCGTGTTTGGCGATGAACTGCTTGACGATGCGGTCTTCCAGCGAATGAAAGCTGATCACCACCAAGCGGCCGCCTGGCTGCAAAACCTTCAGCGCGCCTTCTAGCGCTTGCTGGAGCTCTTCAAGCTCGGCATTGATGAAAATCCGAAAAGCTTGAAATGTGCGCGTGGCAGGGTTCTGGCCTGCCTCACGGGTTTTGACCGCACCAGCCACGAGCTCGGACAGCTCGGTAGTGGTTGTGATGGGGCCGCGCTCTTCTCGGCGAGCCACAATCGCCTTTGCAATCGGGCCAGCAAACCGTTCTTCGCCGTAGTCACGTATCACCTCTGCGATCTGTTGAACTTCAGCCGTGGCCAACCAGTCAGCCACGCTTTCGCCGCGCGTGGTGTCCATGCGCATGTCCAGCGGGCCGTCGAATCGGAAACTAAAACCACGCGTGGGGTCGTCGATTTGCGGCGAGCTGACGCCGATGTCCATCAACAAACCGCTGACGCTGGCCTCGGGCAATTCGCCCACACTGCTGAAAGCCTGGTGGCGAATGGAAAAACGCGGGTCGTTGACGCTGGCGGCACTGGCGATGGCCATGGGGTCGCGGTCAAACGCGATCAGCCGGTCTTGCGGGCCCATGCGCGACAGCAGCAGGCGCGAGTGGCCGCCGCGCCCAAAGGTGCCGTCCACGTAGGTGGCCGCAGCGTTGGCGTCTTGGGCGTCAGCCGGTTTGCGAAGGAGCGCATCCACAGCCTCCTCCAACAAGACGGTGGTGTGTGTTCTTGTGTCGTCCACCGTCCGGCCTCAGAAAGAAAAGTCCTTGAAGGCATCGGGCATTTCACCCTGCATCGCCTCGGCTTCCTGGGCTTCGTACGTCGCTTTATCCCAGAGTTCAAAGTGGTTGCCCATGCCCAGCAAAACGGCGTCTTTGCTGATGCCGGCGGCGGTACGAAGTTCAGGCGAGATCAGCAGACGGCCGGTGCCGTCCATTTCGACATCCATAGCGTTGCCCAGGAAGATCCGCTTCCACCATTGGGCGGACATGGGCAGCTCGGCGATGCGTTCGCGGAACTTCTCCCACTCGGGGCGCGGAAACACCATCAGGCAGCCGTGGGGGTGTTTGGTGATGGTGAGGCGTCCTTCGGCCGTCGCGCTCAAGACGTCACGATGCCGGGTCGGCACCGATAGCCGCCCCTTGGCATCCAGACTGAGAGACGAAGCCCCTTGAAACACAACCCTGCCCATCCTTGCGATTGAGAGTGCAGAAGGAGGGTTTTCACGCCGAAATCCCACTTAATTGCACTTTTTCCCACTGTAGCAGGAAAAGAACAAAGTGGACCTAGCAAACCAGGGTATTTTTTGTAATCAAATCAACGACTTAGCGGTGTTTGCAAATGTCAGATCGCACAAAAATCTGTTCAAAATTAAGCACTTAGCAAAAGTTTTGAATGTGTTGTCTTAGCTACAAGCCAGGGGTAAAACACGTTTCAGACTTGACACACACTGACAAACCTATCAGTCACAAGATGTATCGAGACAAGTCTTCGTTTTGGCTCAATTCCTGCAATCGAGCATCCACATAGGCCGCGTCAATCTCAACGGTCTGGCCCTCCAACTTGGTGGCGCCAAAGCTAACTTCGTCTAAAAGGCGTTCCATCACCGTCGACAGGCGCCGCGCGCCGATATTTTCAGTGCGTTCGTTCACCTCGTAAGCGATGTGCGCCAACCGGGTGATTCCCTCTGGCGTAAACACCAAACTCACGCTCTCTGTCGCCAGCAAAGCCTGATACTGCTTGACCAGCGAGGCATGGGTCTGCGTGAGGATGGCCTCGAAGTCTTGTACCGACAGTGACTGCAGTTCCACGCGGATCGGCAACCGCCCTTGCAACTCGGGAATCAGGTCGCTCGGACGGCTCAAATGGAACGCGCCAGAGGCAATGAAGAGAATGTGGTCGGTCTTGATCGGGCCGTATTTGGTCGACACCGTCGTGCCTTCGACCAACGGCAACAGGTCACGCTGCACGCCTTGGCGCGACACTTCGCTGCCTTGGCCTTCGCCACGCGAGGCCACTTTGTCGATTTCGTCGATGAACACAATGCCGTTTTGCTCGGCGTTGAAGATGGCCTTGGTTTTGAGCTCTTCCTCGTTCACCAGCTTGGCGGCCTCTTCGTCAACCAAGAGCTTCATCGCTTCAGCGATTTTCAGCTTGCGCACCTGGCGCTTGGGCGAGCCCATTTGGCTGAACATGCCGCGCAGTTGCTCGGTCATTTCTTCCATGCCTTGCGGGCCCATGATCTCCAACTGCGGCCGCGCATCGGCCACATCGATCTCGATCTCTTTATCGTCCAGCTGGTTTTCACGCAGCTTCTTGCGGAAGGCTTGGCGCGCAGGGCTGTCGCCAGCGGCCGAAGCAGACGCACCTTCAGAAGAGCTCAAACGCGCGGGCGGGATCAGGATGTCGAGTACGCGCTCTTCCGCCGCATCTTCGGCGCGCATGCGCACTTTTTGTTTTTCGGATTCGCGGGTTTGCTTGACGGCCACATCCACCAGGTCGCGGATGATGGAATCGACGTCTTTGCCCACGTAGCCCACTTCGGTGAACTTGGTGGCCTCGACCTTGATGAAAGGCGCGTCGGCAATGCGTGCCAAGCGGCGGGCGATTTCGGTTTTGCCCACACCGGTAGGGCCAATCATCAGGATGTTCTTCGGGGTGATTTCGCCGCGCAGCTTTTCATCGACCTGCTGACGGCGCCAGCGGTTGCGCAAGGCAATGGCCACGGCACGTTTGGCTTGCTGCTGGCCGACGATGTGGCGGTCCAGTTCGGAGACGATTTCTTGGGGCGTCAAAGCGTAGGAGGAGGAAGTCAAAATTTACTCCAGCGTCTCGATGGTGTGGTTCATGTTGGTGTAAATGCAGACTTCGCCTGCAATCTCGAGCGACTTCTTGACGATGTCGCGGGCGCTGAGTTCGGTGTTGTCAAACAAGGCAATCGCCGCCGACTGCGCAAACGTGCCACCCGAGCCAATGGCCACAATGCCGCGCTCGGGCTCCAACACGTCGCCGTTGCCGGTGATGATGAGCGAAGCCTCTTTGTCGGCCACGGCAAGCATGGCTTCCAGGCGGCGCAGCACACGGTCGGTGCGCCAGTCTTTGGTGAGCTCGATCGCGGCGCGCACCAAGTGGCCTTGGTGTTTTTCGAGCTTGGCTTCAAAGCGCTCGAACAAGGTGAAGGCATCGGCCGTGGCGCCTGCAAAACCGGCGAGCACACGTCCGTTGTAAAGCTTGCGCACCTTGCGCGCCGTGCCCTTGACGACTGTGTTGCCTAAAGTGACTTGCCCGTCGCCGCCAATGGCGACTTGCACGCCGTTGGCGGTTTGGCGCCGCACGCTGAGAATGGTTGTACCGTGAAACTGTTCCATAGCTTTTCAGAGTGAGGGCAAAGATTAAAAACTCAAGCCGAAGAGACTCTTCGCCAAAGGCTTAAAAGAGGCGAAATGAGGCAAAGAAATGTGTATGGCTTGGCGCATCGTCCGCAGATGCGCAGCAGCCCGGCGGTCACTGAAAACTAGTTGCGCCGCAGAATGATCTTGGCATTTTCGTTGATGCCAATCACATTAAAGAACGTGGCCACCAAACGGTGTACGTCGCGAAACTCAACGCGCCGGCCTGCGGCCTGTTGCGTGGCGGCCCAGTTCAACACCGAACCCGCCGCAGAGAAATCCGTACGGATAAGATTCTTGCAAGAGATCACCATCAGGCCGCCATCGCGCACCTGGTTTTCCAGCGGTGCAAGCAAGGCGCCCGCATCGCCCATCACCACACCCGACATCAAGCCCATGCACACCGGCGCGGTAGAGGGCTCCAGTTCCAGCACCGGCAAGGCATCGTCATGCACAGCCATTTCGTCGTCATGGCTGGAGGTGTCAACTTCATCGCCCAGCAGCGCGAGGTCGAACACATCTTCGGCCTGCACTTCTTCGAAGCTGGACTGCGCATCGCGCCACGACGGCGGTGACACCTCGTAGGTCACGCAGTACTCCAACGCCACCAGATCAAACGCATCTTGCTGCCCCATGATGCGCAACAACTCCATGCGCAGCCGCCAGGCTTGCTTGACCACCGTAGCATCTCCGGCAGGCGTTGCCGCGCGCAACACGTTTTGCAGCCGATCGCTGTTGACGAGTTGCACTTTGACCGGGCGCTCCGCCAGGTCGCTAAACAAACCGACCAAGACGTTCATGGCGTCCGCATCCATGGCGGCAAGCGCGCCCCAATTCAGACGTAACGTAGGGGCACCCTTGGCTTGCACCGCCGCTTGCAACCCCATGGCGGCAGAGGCCGTCAACTGCGCTGGACACGTCCAACGAAATACCGTGGCGTTTGCGACATCGGCGCCAGCGCCACCCGCCAAGCCATTGAGCTCGGGCATGGAAAACCAAACCGGGGCTGACAAACCAAAACGCGTCGCGTAGTCAATCCCCGCCGAGTCAAAACGCTCGTGCCGCCCCGTGGCGCGGTAAAAGTCAAACAGCGTCAGCCAAATGTCAGAGGCGGCGGAGCCAGCAGAAGGGTTGCCAAGCAAGGCCAGAATGGCGTCTTCGGCACCATCGTCATCGCCATTGGCGAAATGGATGGCGGCCTCCTCCAGCGCCGGGTCGTGCACGAACTCGGGGCCTGCATCGGACTGCGACACCACTGCGTCGTAGTCCAGCTCAAGAGCCTCATCCAAGGCCGCCAGCATGTCCACGATAGGCTCATGCATCCCTTCGTTGCGCGCCATGGCAGCGGCCAGACCGGACTCCAGTGGCTGCAAGTCTGTCTTGGGGAAATTGGTGTTCTTGAAACCCTGGGCATCGTGCGCATCAAGCTCAGACCCGCCCGGCACCGTGTTCAGCACGGTTGCTGCAAAGTGATGGGGGGCGTGGTCAGCATCGGCACTGTCGGTCAAGCTTAGCGGGAGCGAACGCTCTGCGTCCAAACTATGCGGACGCGTGACCTCGCCACTCAGTTCCCCACCCGATGCCCGTGCCTCAGCGGCCGCCGCAGCAGCCCGCAGCAAACCGGCACGCGAAGACAAAGGCACGGGGTTGGAGGCGCCCACGTCCTTGGACTTCCACCACTGCTTGGACATCTGCTCTTCGATCTCGTCGATCTTCTTGAGCGTGCCCGCACGGTCGTCGGTGGTGGATTGCAGACTACTTTGGAAAAACGACGGACGGCCAGACGTATCGCTGTGCGCCTGAGCCTCACGTTGCCGTAGTTTGCGGAGCTGATCGAACTCTCGCCGCCGCACAAAGTCGTTGCGGCGCTTACGCTCGATCATCTCCTTGAGCATCTGCTTGCTGTAGATGCTTTCTTTATCAAGCTCGGGTTGGTCCAGGTCGGACCAGTTCACCGTCGGGTTACGAACGAACTTGACGACCTTTGACAATAAACCGGAAGAAGGTTGTTCGTCTTGGGCCATGGCCTACATCCGTCTTGAAGATGCAAAGAACCGCGCTGCAGCCAACTTTAATCGCCAAACATCTTCTGTTTGAGTTCGCGGCGCTGCTGCGCTTCGAGCGACAACGTGGCCGTGGGGCGTGCCAGCAAACGGCCCACGCCGATAGGTTCACCCGTTTCGTCGCAGTAACCGTAGTCGCCCGCATCAATGCGGCCAATGGACTGTTGGATCTTTTTCAGCAGCTTGCGCTCGCGGTCGCGGGTGCGTAATTCGAGGGCGTGCTCTTCTTCGATGGTGGCGCGATCAGCTGGATCGGGCACCACCACAGTGTCTTCACGCAGATGCTCGGTGGTTTCACCGGCGTTGTTCAGCATGTCTTGCTTGAGCAAAACCAGCTTGTGCCGGAAGAACGCCATTTGCTTCTCGTTCATGTACTCAGAGTCCGGCATGGCCAGCACTTCGGCGTCGGTCAACTGTTCCACCGGGGTGGTTTTCCAGTTGTTCGCCAGTTTGGGGTCTTTTTTCGCAGCCATGTGAGGAGGGGAAACGATCATCGGAGAAGGAATATTCTGTAAATAACTAGCTTTGGCAGCCGTCGAGGCCACCGATTGAGCCATTGATGGTACGGTGATTTGCGCAAGCCGTGAAGAGGCACGCGCACTTTTCGGAGGCGCCAGCGTAGACGAGGGAACACTTTGCGCTGGCTGTTGCACATACACCGGAGTGCGCACCGCGACGGGTTCCGCTACTGCCACGGCAGCCACGGGCTTGCTTTCGGCCACAGGCTTGGCTGCAACGGTTTTCGCAGGTGCTGCTTTGGCCACAGGAGCGGCAGGAGCAGCCTTGGCAGCGGCCTTTTTGGCTGGTGCCGGGGCTGCAGCCTTTGCGGCGCTTGGCTTCTCGGTCTTGGAGGGACTGGTTTTAGTTTTCACAACAGGCGCCGGTGCGGCCGCCGCCTTGGCACTTTTAGATGCACTGGCGGGGGAGGCCTTGGGAGTTGATTTGGCCACGGCCTTGGCTGCGGGCTTGCTGGCTGGCTTGACGACAGGCTTGGCGCTTGTCTTCGTACCGGCTGGCTTGGGTCCTGGTTTTGCACCTGGCTTGGCGGCCGCACTGCTGCGGCCTTCTGCCTTGGGTTTACTACTCGTCGAACGCGCTGGGCGATCGCTGACTTTTTCCAGCGCCCTGCTTTTAGCGCTGGGCTTGGCCGCAGCGGCTTGAGGCTTATCTGAGTTTTCGGGACGAGGGCGCGCAGCACCGCCGACGCGCCCCTCTTCCACGACGCCGAAGGCCAAACCCATCATTTGCAGAAACGTTGCAATCATTTAGTCCATCCGGCAGAAAACACAGATTAAAACCTCAAATCAAACACTGCTCCATACCTTGCGAGAAGATGTCTTGCGGCAAATCGATGCCGATAAACACCATTTTGCTGGTGCGTTTCTCATCGGGCGCCCAAGCTGGGCCTAAATCGCTGCCCATGAGCTGGTGAACGCCCTGAAAAATGACCTTTCGCTCCGTACCCTGCATATTTAACACACCTTTGTAACGCAACATGCGAGGTCCGTAAATATTCACGATCGCGCCCAAGAAGTCTTCCAGCTTGGCGGGGTCGAAAACACGGTCGGAACGGAACACAAAGCTTTTCACATCGTCGTCATGGTGATGGTGGTGGCCGTGGCCGCCCTCATGTCCATGGTCGTGGTCATGCTTGTGCGACGGGTGATCGCAGTGCTCGCCATGTGCGTGGTCATGGTGGGCGTGGTCGTCTTCCTTGAGGAAGTCGGGGTCGATGTCGAGCTTGGCGTTCAGATTGAAGCCGCGCAGGTCAAACACTTCCGACAACGGCACTTCGCCGAAGTGCACCGCTTTTTGCGGGGCACGTGGGTTCATGTGCTTCAGGCGGTGGATCAAGGCGTCGACTTCGTCCTGGGCCACCAAATCGGTCTTGCTGATGAAGATCTGGTCGGCAAAACCCACCTGGCGGCGAGCTTCCTGGCGGTCGTTCAATTGGGTGGCGGCGTGTTTGGCATCGACCAGCGTCAAGATCGAGTCGAGCAAGTAGCTCTCGGCGATTTCGTCGTCCATGAAGAAGGTCTGGGCCACGGGGCCGGGGTCGGCCAGGCCGGTGGTTTCGATCACCACGCGCTCAAAGTCGAGCAAACCCTTGCGCTTTTTGGCGGCCAGCAGGCTCAGCGTGGAGCGCAGGTCTTCGCGAATGGAGCAGCAGATGCAGCCGTTGTTGAGCTGAATGATTTGCTCGCCGGGCTCGGACACCAAAATTTCGTTGTCGATGTTTTCTTCACCGAACTCGTTTTCGACGACGGCGATCTTCTGGCCGTGGGCTTCGGTCAAAACGCGCTTCAGGAGCGTGGTTTTGCCCGACCCCAGAAAGCCCGTCAGAATAGTTACGGGAATGAGGCTCATGGTTTCCTTGGAAGCACCTTGGGGCCAAAGCCGTTGCGCAGAGTCCGGGATGCGCCGCCGGCGCTGATGCGGGCGTACGGCGCAAGCACGGCCTGCCCCAGAAATGCAAACTACTGCGAATTAATTAGGTGGGGAGTGTACTGGCCCTTTCAATGCCAACACTCACTATGGTTTTACAGCGGTTTGAGCGTGGTTTTATCAGCACACTTATGGTTTACGCGCTTAACGCCACGTCTACCGCCGCACCACCACCAGCCCCTTCAGATACTCGCCTTCAGGGAAGTTCAACGTCGCGCTGTGGTCGGGCGCGCCGCTCAGACGGTCGGTGATGTAGCCGTCCACCCCCGCGTCGTTGCCCGCCGACGCCACAATTTTGTGGAACAGATCGGGGCTGATGCCGCCCGAGCACGAATACGTGAACAACACCCCACCCGGCGCCAGCAGCTTGAAGGCGAGACGGTTGATGTCTTTATAAGCACGCGCTGCGCGCTCGGCATGTGCCACGGTCGGGGCAAACTTGGGCGGATCGAGCACGATGCCGTCGAAAGTGCGGCCTTCGGCGCCGAACTGGCGCAGCGAGGCGTTCACGTCCGCGTCCATGAAGTCGGCGCTGCTGTCGGCAAAGCCATTGCGCGCCACGTTGGCGCGGGCGCGCTCCAGCGATGGGCCGGACGAATCGATCGACGTGACATGCCCCGTGCCTTCAAGCCCGGCCGCGCGCATGCCCGCCAGCGCCGCCACCGAGAAGCCGCCGGTGTAGCAATAACAGTTGAGCACGCGCTGCAAGCCCAGGCGCTGGGTCACATCGGCCATTTTCTTGCGGCTGTCGCGTTGGTCTAGATAGAAACCGGTCTTGTGGCCCTCGGCAATGTCCAAGCCGAGCTGCCAGCTGTGCTCGCGGATCACCAACTCGGTGGGGCCCTCGCCCGCCAGCCAGCCGGTCGACGCGGGCAAACCTTCGAGGGCACGCGGGCCGGTGTCTGAGCGCTCGTACAACTTGGTCAGGCCGGTCGCGTCGAGCAACGCTTGCACGATGACGCTTTTCCAGCGCTCCACCCCGCAGAACAGAAACTGCGCCACCAGCGTGTCGCCGTATTGGTCGACGATCAGGCCGGGGATGCCGTCCGACTCGCCATGCACCAGGCGCACGCCGTCGCTCTGAATATCAAAATGGACTCTAGCGCTGACTGCACGGGCAATAGCAGCTACAAAAAACGCAGCATCGATGCGCACCGACTCGTCAAAACTCCAAGCCCGCGCGCGGATTTTGGAGCTGGGGCTGAAGCCGGCCCAGGCCAGGAATTTGCCGTCGTGAGATTCCACACGCACGGTTTCACCCGCGTCGCCGCCGCCTTTGGCGATGGCCGATTCAAAGATCCAGGGATGGTGACGTTGGAGCGAGCGTTCTTTGCCCTCGCGCAGGCGGATGATTTTCATGGCCGCCATTTTCGGGCTTTTGCCCGCTGGCACGTGCCCAATGCCTAAATATCAGCAGAACAAGCCGTTAACGCTTATCTGCTAAGCGCAGACCGCTACTTTTTCGATAGCTTGGCACGCGGATGCGCTGCGTCGTACACCTTGGCCAAGTGCTGAAAGTCCAGCCGCGTGTAGACCTGGGTGGTGCTGATGTTGGCGTGGCCCAGCAGCTCTTGCACCGCGCGCAGGTCGCCGCTCGACTGCAGCACATGGCTGGCAAACGAGTGGCGCAGCATATGCGGATGCACCGGCATCGCCAACCCCGCCAACTGGCTGCGCCGCTGCAGCCGCTGCCAAATGGCTTGGGCTGTAAGGCGCGTGCCGCGCCGCCCGGTGAACAAAGCCGATGAAAGTGCCGCTGCGGGCACCTCGCCGCGCACACCCAGCCATAGCTGCAACGCTTCGAGGGCCTTGCTGCCGATGGGCACGCTGCGGCGCTTGCTGCCTTTGCCCAGCACGTGGGCCTCGCAGGCGTCGAGGTCGAGCCAGCCCTTGGCCTCGGCACTGGGGCGTGCGTCCAACCCCACCAACTCTCCCACCCGCAGGCCGCTGCCGTAGAGCAACTCGACCATGGCGGCGTCGCGCGCGTCGAGCCAGGGGTCGTCGCCCGCGTCGGTAAAGTCGGCAAAGGCAGTGGCGTCGTCCACCCCCATGGCTTTGGGCAGAGGTTTGGGCGCTTTGGGCGCGCGCACGTCTTGCACCGGGTTGGCGCTGACCAAGCCTTCGCGCCCCAGCCACTTATATAAACCGCGCCAGCCCGAAAGAATGAGCGCAATGCCGCGCCCGCTGCGCCCCTTGCTGTGCATTTGCGCCACCCAGCGGCGGATGTGGCTGTGCTGCACCTGCGTCAGCCCCACCCCTGCTGCGGCCGCCGCTTGCCCCAGCTTGGCCAGGTCTTCGCGGTACAGCGCCACGGTACGCTCGGCCAGCCGCTTTTCCACTTCGACGTGGGTGAGGTAGCGCGCCACCAAAGCTTGGTCGGCCGCGCTTAGTTCGGGAGCAGCAGTTGCGTCAGCGGCTGAACCCACGTGAACTCTCTTTATAGTTTTAGGCTTGAAGGCGTGACAGCGCAGCGCTGGCCAACTCGGCAATGCGCTCCAAAAAGTCCGTGCCCATGGCCGACTCGAAACGCGACGCGTCGGGCGACGCCAGCACCAACATGCCAAACGCCGGTGCGGCGCTGCCCATGGGGCCCACGCGCAGTGGCAACAGCGCCAACGACACGGCAGCCGCAGGATCGGGCAGCCACGACACGGCTTCAAAACCCGAATTCACGCCGCAAAACGGTGCGGTCAGCGAGCTGGCAAAGGTGCGCGCGTCGTCGCTCACGCCCTGCGCGTAAGACGCATGCGCAAACGCCGGCGCCACGCCCCACACCTTGATGGCGGCTTGCGGCACGGCGAATTGCTCCACCACTTCGTTGCAGATGCAGCCTGGCAGTTCGATCGCCTCGCGCGTGGCCAACAGCTTGCCGGCCCAACGTTGCAGCTTGTCGGCAATGATCATGTTCTCGTTACCGTGGCGGATCATGTCCATGATCCGATGCTCCAGGCCCTTGATCTTCTCGCGCAGCATCTCGGCCTGGCGCTCTTGCAGGCTCACGGCGCGGTGGCCGTGTGGGCTGGTCATTTGTACCGAAGCCAAAATTTCCGAATGACGCTCGAAGAACTCTGGCGTGTTGATCAAGAAGTTGGCGATGTCGTCTTCGGTGATCGGGTTGGTTTGGTTCATGGCTTTTTAGATCAATTTAAGACGCTGCAATCCACAGCGTCGACAGCTTCAGGCCGGCAAATCTGCCGGAGCGTCAGGAACATCAATCGTCCCCTGGAATACGGTGGTGGCCGGGCCGGTCATATAGACCGGGGCGTCTTCAGCGCCCGACCAATCAATGGTCAACACCCCGCCCAGCGTCTGCACATCCACACGCTGGTCGAGCAGGCCCAGGCGAATGCCGGCGACCACGGCCGCACAAGCGCCGGTGCCACAGGCCAGGGTCTCACCCACGCCGCGCTCATACACGCGCAGGCGCACATGGCTGCGGTCGACCACTTGCAGAAAACCGGCGTTCACGCGGCGCGGAAAACGCGGGTGGTTTTCGACCAGCGGGCCGAACGCGGCCACGGGCGCGGTGTCGACGTTATCCACCACGTGCACGGCATGCGGGTTGCCCATGGAGACAATCGCTACCAAAAATGGAGCAGCCTGCGCATCATCAGTAAGCGCTAGCGGCCATTTTTGCCACGAACCGCTAGGCTCGGGTGCCAGGCCGTCCGCATCAAACGGCACTTGGGGCAAGTCGAACACGGGCGCGCCCATGTCCACGGTGACGCGGCCATCAGGGGTAATTTTGGGGGCGATGACGCCACTCTTGGTGGCCACACGGATGGTGTCTTTGGCGGTCAGGCCAGACTCGAACACGAAGCGCGCAAAACAACGCGCGCCGTTGCCGCATTGCTCCACCTCGCCGCCATCGGCGTTGTGGATCACGTATTCGAAGTCGATCCCGGCGGCGGGCGCGGGGCGTACGGTGAGGATTTGGTCGGCGCCCACGCCGAAATGGCGATTGGCGAGAAAACGGTACTGGGCGGGCGTCAGGCCCAAGCGGCCTCGGGTCTCATCGAGCACCACGAAGTCGTTGCCAGCACCCTGCATTTTGGTAAACGGGATTCGCATGCAGCCCATTATCAGGGCATGCGGGGCGGTTCAGCCTACCGCGCTACGCTCCCACACAGCTTCTGACAATGGTGTCTGCCCCG
The DNA here is from genome assembly GCF_049860745.1 of Hydrophilobacter chitinilyticus. Lineage (GTDB taxonomy): Bacteria > Pseudomonadota > Gammaproteobacteria > Burkholderiales > Burkholderiaceae_C > Rhodoferax_B. The sequence goes on from NZ_CP187561.1 coordinate 5,346,826, forward strand.
CCGTGGCGCGAAACAACCGAATCTCCACCGGCACACTCCACGCCGGGTCATCGGTCACCACCACCAGCCGCCCCTCGGCCAGCTCGGCGCTGATCAGGCTGCGCGGCAACCAGGCCAGGCCGCGCCCTTCGAGCGCCATGGTCTTGAGCAGCACCGCGTGGTGCGAGGTGATGGCAGGCTTGAAGCGCGCCTGGCCTTGCATCTGCTGCATCAGCACACGCATGATCTGCCCCAGGCCTGATTCGGCGCTGTAGGCCAGCACGGGCACGGGTTCTACCCCGTCAAGTCTATGCAAGGGCACACCGCCGGGGCCGGGCGCCGTCACCGGCACCACGTGGTCTTGGCTGACCTGCGCGTATTCAAAGTCGGGCGCCAGCAAACGCGTGGGCACGGCCGCGTGGCCGTAACACAGCAGAAACTGCACGCGCCGGTTCAGCATCAGGTCTTCGCAGGCCTGAAAGCTGTCGGACACCATGTGGATCGGCCCCAGCTGCATGGGCAACTGCTGCTCTACACGCTGCAGCCACGCCGGGAAAAACGCCATTGACAACACATGTGTGGCCGCCACGCGCAAGCTGCGGCCGGCCAGCTCTTGCGCCTCGTGGGCGCGGGTACGCGCCTGGGTCAGGCGCAGCACCACGTCGCGCGCCACGTCCACCATCACCTCGCCAGCGGGCGTGGGCGTGGCCGGGTGTTGCGAGCGGTCAACCAGCGCCACACCGGCCCACTCTTCCAATGAACGGATGTGCCGGCTGAACGCTGGCTGCGCAATGCTGCGCGCCTGCGCCGCACGCGAGAAGTTGCCGCTTTCGGTCAGCGCCAAAAAGTCCTCAAGCCATTCAAGGTCGAGCGGTCGGTTTACGGGGCCCATGGGTTGAAGTTTGTCTCGTTTGAATAGTTCTATGCGATTCGGGTATTGGACGCTGCACTGCCGGCGCCGGAAGATCGCGGCCGTTGCAGACATTCGCATCGCCCTATCCGACCTACCTATCAGGAGACACAACGCATGCCTACCATTGAGAATTATCGCGGCATTATTCCGGCCATTGCCTGCCCTTTCACGGCCGATGGCGCCATTGACGAACCGGCGCTGCGCCGCCTGGCGTCGTGGCTAGCCAGCCACAAAGGCGTGGTGGCGGTGATGACCAACGGGCACACCGGCGAGGTGTTTTCGCTCACGCCGCTGGAGCGTGCGCAGGTCACACGCATCGTGGCCGATGAACTCAAGGGCAAGCTGCCCGTCATCTCGTCCATCGTGTGTGAAGGCCTGGCCGATGCCGCCGACCATGCCCGCCTGGCCAAAGAAGCCGGCGCCGCCGCGCTCGACGTGATGCCACCGCACCACTGGCTGCGCTTCGGCTTCCACGCCGACCACGCCCTCACCTACTTCGACACCATCTGGCAAGCCGCCAAGCTCGACCTGGTGTGCCACGTGTACCCGGCCTACAGCAAGGCATCCTATTCATCCGCCCTGCTGGCCGACCTGGCGCGCCTGCCTTACGTGCAGGCCTTCAAGGTAGGCCAACGCGAGATGAGCAAATACGCCCGCGACCTCAAGGCCATTCGCGACGCGGACGCCAGCAAGGCCATCCTCACTTGCCACGACGAGTACCTGCTGGCTTCCATGGTGCAAGGCGTGGACGGCGCACTGGTTGGCTTTGCCAGCTTCATTCCGCAACTCATCATCGACCTGTTTGCTGCCGTGCAGAAGGGCGATCTGCATGAAGCCATGCGCATCCAAAGCATCATCACGCCGCTGAAAGAAGCGGTGTACGGCGCGGGCGAACCCACCGGCGAAGCGCACGCCCGCATGAAGACCGCGATGAAGTGCGCAGGGGTCATTGCGAATGACTTTGTGCGTGCGCCCACACACCGCCCCTCGGCCGAAGAAGAGGCCGAGATCCAGCGCGCCGTGAGCGCTGCAGGCCTGGCCCGCTAAGCCCATCCGAACCACATCGGAGGAGACAAAAAATGCAAAACCAAAAGAATTCCAAATCCCGCCGCACAGTCTTGGGGCTGGCGGCTGCCATGGTCGTGGGCACGCTGTGCATGGCCGCCGCGCCCGCCTGGGCGCAGGCCTACCCGTCGCGCGTGGTGCGCGTGGTCATCCCCTTCCCACCCGGCGGCACGCTGGACACCGTTGGGCGCCAACTGGCACAAAAGCTCAGCGAGCAAACCGGCCAAAGTTTCATCATCGAAAACCGCGCGGGCGGCAACGGCACCATCGGCGCCGACATCGTGGCCAAGGCCCCGGCCGACGGCTACACGCTGCTGTTCAACGCGTCCACCTTCGTCACCGCGCCCATGACGATGAAGTCCGTGCCCTACGGCATCAATAAAGACTTCTCGCCCGTGGCACTGGTGGCCAAGGCGCCGCTGTCGGTGGCCATCAACAAGAATCTGCCCATCACCGATGTGAAATCGCTCATCAGCTACGCACAGGCCCACCCCGGGCGCATGACGTTTGCCGTGGGCTCCATCGGCTCGGCCGGGCATTTGTCGACCGAACTCCTCAAGCGCGCGGGCAACCTCGACTACCTGATCGTGCCGTACAAAGGCACGGCGCCAGCCTTTCAAGATTTGATTGGCGGCTCGATCGACGGTTTTATCGACCCCATCCTCGGCTCGCTGCAGTACCACAAGAGCGGCATGCTGCGCGTGGTGGCCGTGACCTCGGCCAGCCGCGCGCCCAACCTGCCCGACGTGCCCACCGTAGCCGAGACCATTCCCGGCTACGAGTTCTACAGCTGGTACGGCCTGTGGGGCCCGGCCAAGCTGCCGGCTGATATCACCAACAAGCTGAACGCCGAAGTCAACAAGGCGCTGGCCACCGACATGAAGGACAAGCTGAAGGAACAAGGCTTGTTGCTCACGCCGGGTTCGGTGCAGGACTTCGTGAAGTTTCAGCAGGAGGACATGGCGCGCTCCCAAAAGATCATCACCGAGGGCAATATCCGTGTGGACTAGCTTTGGAACACCCCCAGTCTTCGCGCACTGCGTGTCGCTTCGCCAACCCCCTTGCAGGGGGCGGTGCCTGCGGCCTGGCGAAGCCAGTTCCGCGGCACCCCATGTTCAAGGCAGTGACGTCACTGCGGTTAGAGGCACTTTATGACTAACCCATCTTCTCAACACGCGGTCGTCACGGGCAGCAGTGCGGGCATTGGGCGGGCTATTGCGTTGTCGTTGCTGGCTGGCGGATGGCGCGTCAGTGGGTTGGACATTGCGGCGCCGAGCATTGAGCAGGCAGGGTTCACGCATGTGGCGGTGGACTTGAGCCGGGGGGACGACATTGCCCGTGCGGCGGCATCATTGCGTGGTGTGGATGCGTTGGTGCATGCCGCTGGCGTGTTGCGCGTGGGGCCGTTGGGTCAACTGGAGCCCACCGGGGGCGAGTTGATGTGGCGGCTGCATGTGGACGCGGCGACGCGGCTGGCCGATGTGTTTTTGCCTGCCATGGCGGCCAGGGGCGCCGGGCGCATGGTGATCATCGGCAGCCGTGTGGCGCAGGGCATGCCGGGGCGCAGCCAGTATGCGGGCACCAAGGCGGCGTTGGTGGCACTGGCGCGCAGTTGGGCGGCCGAGGTGGCGGCGCAGGGTGTCACGGTGAATGTGATCTCGCCAGCGGCCACGCAAACCGGCATGTTGCAAGACCCCTCGCGTGCGGCCAGCGCGCCGCGCCTGCCGCCGATTGGGCGGCTCATCCAACCTGAAGAAATCGCCGCGCTGGTGGGCTACCTGCTGTCGCCCGCTGCTGCGGCCATCACCGGGCAAGACATTGCCATTTGTGGCGGGGCGTCACTACCTCGTTGAGCACCCCACTGAATCCTTTCACTCTTTCCCAACCACCACAACTCTTATGAAAATCGTCGACATCATCGAATCCACTCGTCCCATCAAATCGGACATCCGCAACGCCTACATCGACTTTTCGAAGATGACCCTGAGCCTGGTGGCCGTGGTGACCGACGTGATCCGCGACGGCAAGCCCGTCATCGGCTACGGCTTCAACTCCAATGGCCGTTACGGCCAGGGCCACCTGGTGCGCGAGCGCTTTCGGCCACGCGTGTTGGAGGCCGCGCCACGTTCGCTGCTCGATGACACTGGCGACAACCTCGACCCGCACAAGATCTGGGCGACGATGATGACCAACGAGAAGCCCGGCGGCCATGGTGAACGCAGTGTGGCCGTGGGCACCATCGACATGGCCGTGTGGGACGCCACCGCCAAGATCGCCGGCCTGCCGCTGCACGAGCTGCTGGCCCAGCGCTACGGCACGGGCAAGGCCAACCCCAAGGTGTTTGTCTACGCCGCCGGTGGTTACTACCACCCCGGCAAAGGTCTGCAAGGCCTGCGCGACGAGATGCAAAGCTACCTCGACCGTGGCTACTCGGTGGTCAAAATGAAGATCGGCGGCGCCAGCCTGGCCGAAGACCAGGAGCGCATCGAAACCGTGCTGAAGATGCTGCGCCCCGGCCAACAACTCGCCGTAGACGCCAACGGCCGCTTCGACCTGGCCACTGCCGTGGCCTACGGCAAAGCCATGTCGCAGTACCCCCTGTTCTGGTACGAAGAAGCCGGCGACCCACTCGACTTCGAGTTGCAAGCGCGCCTGGGCGAAAGCTACACCGGCCCCATGGCCACCGGCGAAAACCTGTTCTCGATGCAAGACGCACGCAACCTCATCCGCTACGGTGGCATGCACAAAGACCGAGACTACCTGCAGTTCGACTGCGCCCTGAGCTACGGCCTGGTGGAGTACCTGCGCACGCTCGATATGCTGAAGGAATACGGTTGGTCACCGAGCCGCTGCATCCCGCACGGCGGTCATCAAATGTCGCTGGCGATTGCGGCAGGCTTGGGCTTGGGCGGCAACGAGTCGTACCCCGATCTGTTCCAACCCTATGGCGGCTTTCCGGACGGCGTGAAGGTCGAAAACGGTTTTGTCACGCTGCCGTCATTGCCGGGCATTGGGTTTGAGGGCAAGGCAGATCTTTATGCCGAGATGAAAGCGCTGGCGAGCTGACGCTTTTCGTCATCATGATGTCACCCGCCATACACACATGGCGGTGCACGTCATGGTTTTTGAGCTGAGCTGACAGCCACTTTTTCATCTTCAGCCACGGCGCGCTCAGGGCCAAAGCGCAAGGCCAGCCGTTCATCCCCGTGCACGCCGGTGCATGCCAAAGCTCATGCTTGGCAGCACCGGCGCACCACCATCGCCTCTTCATATCTTCAACACCCCCTGGTGTCATCGCCTTGACCACGATGGGGGCAAAGCCGCTCGCTGACATCTTCCGCGCAGCCTCTCGCGTTTCACCTGCGGCACACGCAGGGCAGCGCCGAATACCAACACACAAACTCGCACACACGCACACACACGGTCATCAAATTGTCGTGGAGGACTTCTAGCATCGCGCAGCCACCACCGCCAGGACGCGGCGTGGTCAGAACGCTCTTTAACTACCTCTGAGGGATATTCGATGAAACACGTCATCCGTGGCCTAGTGGCCAGCGCGGCCTTGGCCGTTTGTGCTCCTTTTGCAACTGCAACCGTCCTCACGTTCGACAACATCGTCGGCGCCGACGGTTACGCGAGCGTCCCCGCCAACTATGGTGGCCTGGACTGGTCGGCCGAGGGCTGGTCGGTCTTCACCGGCGCCCAGGCCCCCTACGCGGCGCACTCTGGCGACGGCCGTGTCGCCACCGGCTGGGGCAGCGACGACAGCGCCAGCCTCATCCGTTTTCTGACCCCCACCGTGTTCGACGGCGCATGGTTCGCCGGCTATGAAGAAGCCTCGGTGACTTTTCAGATGTTCCTCAACGGCAACCTGGTCGCCACCTCAAGCACGCTGGGACTTTCGGATGTGTCCAGCTTCTTGTCGAGTGGCTGGGACGGTGTCGTCGACTCGGTTCTGGTGTCGAGCGCCTACCAAGCCTTTTACGTGATGGACGACTTCACCTTCCATGCGCCCAATCACGTCCCAGAACCCGGCACGCTCGCACTGACCCTGCTCGGCCTGGCATTTGTGGCCCACGCCGCCCGCCGCCGCAACAGCTAAGCCCCCCACGGAACACCCCTCCAAACCCACATTCGCAGGCCACCCCATGACTGACACCAATCGCCGCAGTTTCTTGCGCGCCGTCGGCACCGCCGCTGGCGCCACCGCCGCCATGACCACGTTCCCGCCCGCCATCGCGCGTGCGCTGTCCATCAACGCCGCCCGCCGCGCGGGCACGATTGAAGACGTTCAACACATCGTGGTGCTCACGCAGGAGAACCGCTCCTTCGACCACTACTTCGGTACGCTCAACGGCGTGCGCGGCTTTGCCGACCGCTTTCCGATTCCCGTGGCCAACTCTGCCGGCATCACTGGCAAGAACGTTTGGTACCAGCCCAACGCGACCGCTGGCGCCACGCCGCCCGTGCTGGCCCCGTTCCGTCTGAACACCGTCGACAACTTCCCGCTGATGCGCGTCAACGGCACGCCGCACGGCTGGATCGACGCCCAGACCGCTTGGGATCATGGCCGCATGAACAACTGGCCGCTAAGCAAGCGCAACCACTCCATGGGCCACTACGCCCAGGCCGACTTGCCCTTCCAGTGGGCTATGGCCAACGCCTTCACGCTGTGTGACGACTACCACTGCGCCTCGCAAACCGGCACCAACCCCAACCGACTGTTCCTGTTCACCGGCACCAACGACCCGCTGGGACGCGGCAACGGCCCGGCCACCTACAACGACTACGACTGGTTTGACGCAGACAACGGCGACGGCGGCTACTCCTGGACCACCTACCCCGAGCGCCTGCAGGCCGCTGGCATCAGCTGGCAAGTCTACGAAGACATGGCCGACAACTACACCGACAACCCACTGGCCGGGTTCAAAACCTTCCGCGCCGCCTGGTTCCAAAAGCCGGGCTACTCGGAGGCCCTGCGCCAACGCGGCGTCAGCACGCGCCACCTGGACTTGTTGAAGGCCGACGTGCTGGCCGACAAGCTGCCCCAGGTGTCGTGGATCGTGGCGCCGTCGAAGGACTCCGAGCACCCCAGCCCTTCGAGCCCCGCACAAGGCGCGGACTACACCGCCCGCTTGCTCGACGCGTTGACGGCCAACCCCGACGTTTGGGCCAAGACCGTGTTGATCATCAACTTCGATGAAAACGACGGCTTCTTCGACCACGTGCCGCCACCCGCCGCACCATCCTTCCTGAGCCAAGGCAACTACGCCGGTGCCTCCACCGTCGACACCACCGGCGAATACCACACCGTGATGTTGCCGTACGACGGCTACTACAACGACCCGAACGAAGTCGCGCTGATGCAGCGCCCCTACGGCATGGGCCCACGCGTGCCGATGTATGTGTTGTCGCCCTGGAGCCGTGGCGGCTGGGTCAACTCGCAGGTGTTTGACCACACCTCGGTCATCCGTTTCATCGAAGCCCGTTTTGGTGTGATGGAGCCCAACATCTCCGCCTGGCGCCGCGCCGTGGCGGGTGATTTGACTTCCACGCTCAACTTTGCGGACCCCAACGACACGGCCTTCTTCGCCAGCCTGCCCGAAACGCTGACCCTGGCCAACCGCTCACGCGCGCTGGCCGGCCGCACCACGCCCAACATGCCGCAGACCACCACGCTGCCCGTGCAGGCCGACGGTGTGCGCCCCTCGCGCGCCCTCCCCTACGAGCTGCACACCACCTGCGACATCGTGGCCGGCGCCACGTTGGCGGCCACGCAGGTCTCGCTCACGTTCGGCAACACCGGCCGCCAGGCCGCCGTGTTCCACGTCTACGACCGTCGCAACCTGACCGCCATTCCACGCCGCTACACCGTGGAGCCCGGCAAGTCGCTCACCGGTAACTGGAGCCCCGTGGCCGGTGGCGCCTACGACCTGTGGGTGCTCGGCCCGAACGGCTACCACCGCCACTTCACCGGCAACGCCCTGCGCGCCGTGGCTGCTGGTCAACCTCGTCCGGACGTGCAAGTGCGCTGCGACGGCGTCACCGGCGAACTGGTGATGCGCCTCATGAACAGCGGCACCGCCCCCTGCACTATCACGCTGGCAGCCAACGCCTACAGCACGCAGTCGGGCAGCTACGTACTGCCGGCCCGCAGCGAGCAGACCATTCGCCTGCAGATGAAAAGCAGTGGCTACTGGTACGACTTCAGCGCCAAGGTCGCCGGCCAGCCAGACTTCAGCCGCCGCTTCGCCGGCCGCATCGAAACCGGACTGGCCTCGTTCACCGATCCGGCCATGTTCGGCACCGCCATCGGCGACCAACTGCGCGTGGGCTAATACACGCGCGCCGAACCAGACCGGCTCGGTGAGTGCTGCATGACAAAACCCTCGCCATGGCGCAAGCCGTGGCGAGGGTTTTTTATATAGCAATGAAATCACGCCGCCGCACAGCCACTGCATCCCGCACGGCAGTCATTAAATGTCGCTCGCCATTGCGGCCGGGCTAGGCTTGGCCGGCAACGAGTGGAACCCAGATTTTTATCCAGAGATGAGGGCGCTGGCGAGCTGGAAATCGAATCGCCCCGGATACCTTGGCATATCCCGAAGCAAGTTGAGGCACGTTAGCCCGGGACGATACCTTCGCAATATTTCAGAACCTTGATCCACGACTCAAGCCCGCCAATATCCTCGGGCTTGACTCCTTCTCCATTCAATAAAGTTGCATCAAATTTGAAACCTCCCTCTGCGCCAAGATTCACTTGATGAATGGCCTGAAATTTCGGCCATATCTGCCACATTGGCCTCCAAGGGTTGTGGGCAAAAGCGTTCCGCATTTGATTTACAAGGATACGAAGTCCTGCTCGATGAGTTCCCGCGTCATGGGTCGGTTTTCCAAATACTTGGTCTAGCGTCTCATCGGTTGTGAGAGCCGAAGCACCGAGTGCCATGATGACAAGATTTGAGATCCCGTTTTGCAAGTCCTCCCGCTGTGGCCTGTGATCAGCGGGCAGCAATAAGCCCGAGCCGCCGGTAATGATGGCAACCTCTCGCTCGTAGATGGTTTCACGTATTCGTCCAGCGTTCACCTCGGATTTGAGCCGAATAGCAAGGGCAAAGCTTGCCTGAGCCGTCGCGATTTTTATACGAGGGGATGAGAATCGAGGATCGAGGCCAGTAGACATAAAAGGCTAGCGAGGTTTGACTTTCATCGCCGCAAGATAACAAAAATTGCCGTCTCGGGTAATGGTGACCGCCGTTGGCTGTTCATTTGCTGGTGGCCCTGCCGATCCGGAGACACCTGAAGATTGAGCGATCTTTTCCATCAATATCCCTTCCTCACCCAGCCCCGCCCCCCAAATACGCCTTCACCAACGCCCCATCCTTCGCCAGCGCTTGCGCCGATCCCTGCGCCACCACTTCCCCGGCCTCCAACACATAAGCATGGTCAGCCAGCGACAGGGCCAGCGCGGCCATTTGGTCGACCAGCAGCACGGTCATGGATTCGTCGCGCAACGCATCTAGCGTGGCGAAGAGTTCTTCGATGATCTTCGGGGCCAAGCCGAGCGAGGGCTCATCGAGCAGCAGGACTTGCGGGCGGCTCATGAGGCCGCGCGCCACGGCGAGCATTTGTTGTTCCCCGCCGGACAGCAGCCCGGCACGCTGGTGCAAACGTTCGCGCAGGCGTGGAAAGCGTTGCAGCATTTGCTCCAGCCCAGCCTTGGCTTCGGCGGGATGTAGAAACGCGCCGAGCAGGATGTTGTCGCGCACGCTCAGCTCGGGAAACACTTGCCGGCCTTCGGGCACCAGCACCAGGCCGCGCGCGACGATTTGCTCGGCTTCCAGCCCGCCGAGTTCGTGGCCTTGCAGGTGAATGCCGCCCTGCACCGGGCGCTGCAGTCCGGCCAGCGCGCGCATCAAGGTGGACTTGCCGGCGCCGTTGGCACCCAGCAGCGCAACCAGTTCACCACGGCGCACCTGGATGTTCACGCCCTTCAACACGGGTGCGGCGCCGTAGCCGGTTTGCAACTGGCCCACGCCCAGCCATTCGGCTGCTGCAGGATTGCGCACACGGGTGTTGACGGCCTTGCTTGAACCTTCGCCCTCATCACCCGAGTCACCCAAATACGCGCGGCGCACCACCGGGTTGGCGCGCACCTCGGCGGGGCTGCCCACGGCCAGCAACTGGCCGGCGTCGATCACCACGATGCGGTCGGACACGGCCATCACCAGGCTCATGTCGTGCTCGACCACCACCACGCCAATGCCAGACGCGGCAATGCTGCGCAGCAACGCGCCGAGGCGTTCTTTATCTTCTGTAGACAGGCCAGCGGCGGGCTCATCGAGCAGCAGCACTTGCGGCTGCGTGGCAAGCGCGCGTGCGATTTCGACCAGGCGGCGGTCGACGTGTGGCAGGTCTGCGGCCAAGGCGTCGGGCGCGCCGGTGTAGCCGCAGCGCGCCAGCAGCGCACGCGCGGATTCGCGCAACGCGGGGGCGTGAAAGCGCGCCGCTTGCAGCAGGCCGCCGAGCTTGCCGCCATCGAGCGCCAGGGCAACGTTGTCTTCCACACTCAGCGTGCCAAACAACTGCGACGTTTGGTAGGTGCGCGCCACACCAGCGCGGGCGATTTGCCATGCGGCTTGGCGCAGCGCTTTGTCGCTCACCTCACCCGCCAAGGGCTTGCCCTCCAACGCAAACGAGCCGGTGGTGGGCTGGTAAAAGCCGCTCAGCATGTTGAGCACGGTGGTTTTGCCGGCGCCGTTGGGGCCGATCAAACTGGTAACGCCGCCGGCCAAAGTGTCGAAGCTCAAATCGTGCACGGCACGCACGCCGCCGAACACACGGCCCAGGCCGCGCACCGACAAAGCGCCGCGCGGTTTGACCGGCGTCGCGGAGACAACAGGCTCGTTAACCGGTGCCATATCCGCCGGTGCTACGGCAGATTCTTCAGCCGGACGCAAGCGCCGCATCAGCCCCGCACCCATGCCCGCCACACCTTGCGGCGCGACCCACAACACCACCAGCAACATGCAACCGAAAAACAGCAAACGGTACTCTTCCAGGCTGGCCAGCAACTCGGGCAACACGCCCACCACCACTGCGCCAATCAACGGCCCGACGATGCTGCCCGCGCCGCCAATCATCACCACCAGCACAAACAGGATCGACTGCAACATGCCAAAGCCTTGCGGCGTGACAAAGCCAGACAGCGGTGCAAACAAGCCACCGGCCAACCCCGCAAACGCGGCCGAAATGGCAAACGCCACAGCCTTAATGCGCACCGGGTTCACGCCAATCGATTCACACGCGGTTTCGCTGTCCTTCACCGCGCGCATGGCCGCACCCCAGGCGCTGCGCGACAGCCAGGTGTAGAGCGCCAGGCCCACCCCACATGCCACCAACGCCAGCGAGGCCACGCCGCGCTCGCCCAGCGCCCAACCGATGAGCTTGGGCGACGGCACACCCATGATGCCGTTTTGCCCGCCGGTCACGCTGCGCCACTCCACAATGCCGTGCTCGACGATGAAGCCAAAGGCGATGGTGACCATGGCCAGGTACGGCCCCTTCACCCGCATGGCGGGCAGCGCCAAGAAGAAGCCCAGCACGGCGCTCAACGCCACGCCCACAGGCCAGGCCACCCAAAAGCTCAAGCCCCAACGGGTGCTGAGCACCGCCACCACATAAGCCCCCAGCGCGTAAAAGCCCGCGTGGCCAAACGACACCTGACCTGTGAGGCCGAGCAACACGTTCAGCCCAATGCCCACCAGCGCCAGCAGCGCCACGTTGGCCAGCACATAGACAAAGTAGCCGTTGACGAACCAGGCCAGGCCCAGCGCGGCCAGCAGCGTGGCCGCGACCAGGGCGATAGCGGTGGGCGACCCGAGCGACAGGAACGGTGCACGCGTTGCAGCTTGTGGCGCGGGCATTGGGGCAACGATTACCTGCGGCATATCGATCATCTCGCGCTTCATACCTTCTTCACCTCCATGCGCCCAAACAAGCCATTCGGCCGCACCGCCAACACCACAATCACCAGCGAGAACATGATGATTTGGGTGTAGCTGGAGCCGAGTGTCGACGTGATCAACGCCTCGCCAATGCCAAACACAAACCCGGCCAACACCACGCCCCACGCGCTGGTGATGCCACCCAAAATGGCCACGGCAAAAGCCTTGAGCCCAAACAAGGTGCCCATGTCGGAATGCACGTTGAACAGCGGCGCCACCAGCGCACCGGCCACACCGGCCAACAAGGTGGACAACGCAAATGCCACCCACACCACGCGCTTCACGGGAATGCCCATGAGCCGCGCGGCATCGCGGTTTTGCTGCGTGGCCAACAGCGCCACACCCCAGCGCGTATGACGCGCCACGAAATGCAGGGCGGCGGCCAGCGCCAGCCCCACCAGCGGAATCAATAACTGCAGCGGATACACGCCGAGCCCTATGTCGCCCAACTGAATCGGCGTGACAGCCAAGGGCGACGTGAGGTTGCGCGGCTCTTTGCCAAAGCCGAACATCACCAGGTTGTCGAGCACAATGCCCAGCGCCACGGTGGCCATGAGCCACGCGTTGGAGCCACGCTTCACAAACGGCCGCACGGCCAAAAACTCCACCAGCACGCCGTACAGCGCGCACAGCGCCAACGCACAGGGCAAGCCCACCAGCCAGGGCCAGCCCATGGTTTGCACAAAGGTGAAGGTGAGCACGGCGCCCAGCATCATCGAGCTGCCCTGTGCAAAGTTCACCGTGGCCGAGACGGCATAGGTGATGTGAAAGCCCAGGGCCATGAGCCCATACATACTGCCCAGCCCCAGGCCGCTGATCAGCGCCGACATCAATAACATCAGATTCTCCAGAGTCGTCTACACGGCCGGCGGAAGAACCTGGCGCTGTGCGTCAAATCGTCAAAAAAAAGAAAGCAGCCCGGGCCACGCATGACCCGGGCTAGAGAGCCAAGAACCGCTTAGTTGGTGGCCATGTTGACCGGCAAGATGCGGTTGTCGATGAACTGCGCCCACACGTAGTCGTTTTCGGTCACGGCGTCGTGCACCTCTGGGGTGAAGGGCTTCACGTAGGTCTTGATCAGGCCCTCGTAACGGTCGATCTTGTAGAAGCCTTCACGCACGGCGTCGCCATTGGTGCTGCCGGCCTTGCTGATGGCCAGGGCCGCCAGTTGCATGGCGTCATACGCGTTGGCCACGCCCACGGCGGGGGTCACGTCGTCGGCGCCCTTCACGTCGGGGTACTTGGCAACCAAGGCCTTCATCACCTTCTCGCCTACCGGGCTTTGTTTGCCGAAGAAGCTGTAGGTCTGCACAAAGTGCACGGTCTTGGCGTTAGGGCCGGCCAGCTCGGTGAAGCGGCCGCCTGCGGGGCCCCAATGCGACACCACGGGCACCTTCCAACCCATGCGGTCGAGCGACTTCACCACCTGGGCCGATGGGCCCACGTTGCCCACCAGGAACAAGGTGTCGGCACCAGCCGCCTTGAGCTTGGTGAGTTGGGGCACCACGTCCAGGTCGTTGGCTTCAAACTTCTCAATGCCAGCGGGCGCCATCTTCTGTGCGGCCAGCGCGGCGCTCAGGCCTTTTTCGTTCGACTCGCCCCAAGGGTTGTTCACCAAAATCATGCCGGGCTTGGCCGACTTGAAGGTCTTCTGCGCGTACTGCAGCATGGCTTTGTTGACGATTTCATCCACGGCCGACACGCGGAACACGTAGTTCGGGCTGGCACCGTTTTTGGTGATGGGCGTACCCGCCGCCCAAGGGCCGACAAACGGCACCTTCTCTTGGTTGGCCAAGGGCACGATGGCCATGGACACCGGCGTGTCGAGCCCGCCCACCAGCACCGCCACCTTTTCTTTGAAGATCAGTTCGCGCGCGGCCACCACGCCTTTGGCGGGGCTGCCTTCGTCGTCGCGGCGCACCAGTTCCAGCTTCTTTCCGCCGAGCAAACCACCCTTGGCGTTGATCTCGTCAATGGCCACCACCAGGCCACGCGTGATGGCTTCACCGGCCTTGGCCGATTGGCCCGACAAGGCGGTCACCAAGCCGATGCGGATGGTGTCTTCGGCATGGGCCGACAGGCTGGTCAGCGCCAGGGTGCTGGCAGCCGCGGCGGCGGCGATGAAGGTGCGGCGAAACAGGGACATGGGGATCTCCGGTCAGTTAGTAAGAAAGGGAAGGACTAAAACCGGCTGCACAACGCAATCTCCATGCCAATTGTTAAGTTTTGCAAACAAACGCAGAAATTTATTGGCGACAAAGTTAATTTAAAGTTGTCAACAATCTGGATTCACGATTGTTCGGTACAGGCACCAAAATTGCTCACCTGTTTAACGCTGCATCGTTGTGCAGCAAGCCCCTGAAAACCGCACCAACAACAAACAGGCTCCGCACAAAACAAGTGCACGCAACCCGTCATGAACTTCCAAGCCTCACACGGCCACGCCTCGCGCCCCCTCGCCCACCACGGCTTGTTTCCCTATTCAGCCATCACGTCGACCACCCAGCGCCCCGACTACCACTGGCCCGGCGGCGCGCGGTTGGCGGTGTACATCGGCTTCAACCTGGAGCACTTTGCGTTTGGCGAAGGCCTGGGCGCCAACTTAGGCCCTGTGTCGCCGCACCCCGACGTGCTGAACTACGCCTGGCGCGAATACGGCAACCGCGTGGGCGCTTGGCGCTGCCTTGAATTGTTTGACGAACTGCGCCTGCCCGCCGCCACACTGCTGAACACCGCCCTGTTCGACCACTGCCCCGAACTGGTCGACGCGTGTATCGCCCGTGGCGACGAGATCGTTGGCCACGGCCACACCAACGCCGAGCGCCAGGGCGACATGGCCGCCGAGCAAGAACATGCACTGCTGGCCGACTGCGCCCGCCGCATCGCCCACGCCACCGGACGGGCGCCGGCGGGCTGGTTGTCGCCTTGGATTTCTGAAAGCCGCGACACCCCACACCTGCTGGCCCGCGCTGGCTACCGCTACACGCTGAACTGGTGCCACGACGACCAGCCCATGCGCATGCAAACGCAAAACGGCCCGCTGTGGGCCGTGCCGTATCCGCAGGAGTTGAACGACATTCCGATGATCATGGGCCGCCAGCTCGACGCCAAGGACTTCGCGCAGATGATCATCGACAACACCGACGAGATGCTGGCCCAGTCGGCGCGCCAGCCGCTGGTGATGGGCATTGCGCTGCATCCCTACATCGTGGGCCAACCGTACCGGCTGCGCCACCTGCGCCGCGCCCTAGCGCATTTGGCGCAACTGCGTGACGCGGGGCAGGTATGGTTCACCACGCCGGGGGCTATTTGCGAGCACATGGAACAATTGGGCCATCCGGCTTAAGCACAATCCCCATCCATGAGCACACGCAAACGCACCCTTTCGGCCACCGCCTCGGCCGCCGCCGTAGACACCACCGCCGAGCTGATCACCGGCCTGAACGAGAACGAAAGCCGCATCTACCGCTCGGTGTTCGAGAGCGTGATGAACCAGCGCATCGCCCCCGGCACCAAGCTGCCCGAGCAGGCGCTGTGCGCCCTGTTTGACGTGAACCGCGCCACCGTGCGCAAGGTGTTGCAGCGCCTGGCGCACGACCACATCGTCGACCTGCGGCCCAACCGTGGCGCCGTGGTGGCCGCGCCCACGCCTGAAGAAACCCGGCAGATTTTTGAGGCGCGCCAGCAGTTGGAGGCCGCCGTGGTGCCACTGGTGTCGCAACGCATCACCAAGGCTGAGATCGGCCAACTGCGCAAACAACTGAAGGAAGAGCACGCCGCCCTGCATCGCGCCGACCAGCCGGCCTGGGCGCGCCTGGCCAGCGGCTTTCATCTGCGGCTGGCCGAGTTGTCGGGCAATGCCATCTTGCACCGCTACCTGCACGAGCTGATTTCGCGCTGCTCGCTCATCGTGGCGCTGTACGAGCCGCCGGGCAACGCCGCGTGTGAACACGAAGAACACGCGCGCATCGTCGACCACATTGAAGCCGGCGAGCCGGCCAAGGCCGTGAAAGTGATGCAGGAGCATTTGCTCGACCTGGAGCAACGCATCTGCCTGGACAAACCGCAATCCGAGAAGAGCCTGGCACAAATGCTCGGCTTAGTTTGAAGAGTATTTAATGGACATCGACTTCACCGAGATCACCGAATACCAGCGCTACAAACTCATGGCGAGTTTGATCGTGCCGCGCCCGATTGCGTTGATCACCACCATCAACGAAGACGGCGTGGTCAACGCTGCGCCTTTCAGCATGTTCAACATGCTGGGTGAAGAGCCGCCTATCGTCATGGTCAGCATCAACCGCCTGCAAGACGGACTGATGAAACACACGGCCGCCAACATCGTGCGCAGCCGCGAGTTTGTGGTGCACCTGCCCGACGAAGCCATGGCCGAGCAGATGCACCGCTGCGGCGATAACTTTCCGGCCGACGTGAGCGAGCTGGCCGCCGTGGGGCTGACGCCCGTGCCGTCTAAACACGTGGCGCCGCCGCGCATTGCCGAGGCGCCGGTGGCATTTGAATGCACGTTGTATGAGTTGCTCGAGACCACGAGCCGGCAGATCTTCATCGGCCAAGTGCGCTCCCTGCATGCGCGCGAGGGGTTGATCGACACCGAGTCGTGGCGCGTGCGGCTGCAGAACTACTTTCCGGTGGGGCGGTTTGGCGCGAGCTTTTATGTGAACACACGCGATCGTTTTTCGATTGACAGCAAGAGCAGCGAATCGACGGCAACAAACGCCACCGCGATAGACGAAATCTGAGATCAAACCCTAGACGTCATCTGACAAAAGGGATATTCGCGGGCGTGCTGTAATTCGCGCATGGTTCGACCCGCCCAACGCATCCATATCCTCGACGATTCCAGCCCCGCCACCGCGGCACAGGGCGCGCTTGTGGGCAGCCTTGCCGGCGCCGAGGCAAGCTTCCAAGAACACGAACAGCCCTACGGCGAACTGGCCCTTGTGGGCTCCTGCCGCGAGCGGCTCCACGCCCTAGACTGGCAAACCGAGCGCCCGGTTGCGCTGACGCAAAACGTGCAGCGCCTGACCGCGCCCAACCCCGGCATGATGACCGGCCCCGGCACCAACAGCTACCTGGTGGGCGACGCTGACACCGGCTATATCGCCATCGACCCCGGCCCCCACGACCCCGCGCATTTACAGCGCTTGTGGCAAGCGGCGGGGGGCGACATCCGCACCATCGTCTGCACCCACTCGCACCCCGACCACTCGCCCGGTGCTCGCCCGCTGCAGGCGCTGGTGGCCGAGGCTGGCCGCCCCACGCCGCCGATTCTGGGCATCCCCTCCGCCGCCACCGCGCGCGCCGACAGCCAGTTCACGCCCGACCGCATCCTGCAAAACCAAGAGCTGCTCACGCTCAAAAGCCAAGCCGCCGAGCACAGCCTGCTGGCCCTCCACACCCCAGGCCACGCGGCCAACCATGTGTGCCTGGTGCTGGTGCAAGACGGCCTGCTGTTCTCGGGCGACCACGTGCTCAACGGCAGCACCACGGTCATCAGCCCGCCTGACGGCAACATGAGCGCCTACCTCGACTCGCTTGACCTGTTGACCGCCGCGTGTGCTGCACACGGCATCGACTTCATCTTGCCCGCACACGGCTACGTGCTGGGTGCGGCCACGCAGGCCATCGCGCAACTCAAAGCGCACCGGCTGCAGCGCGAGGCCAAGGTGTTGGCCGCCATGCAGGCCGCGCCACAAGGCACGCCACGCGAGTGGGTCACGCAGGTGTATGGCGATGTGCCCGAGCGCCTGTGGCCGGTGGCCGAGCGCTCGCTCATGGCGCACGTCGAACGCATTCGCCAACTTCAACTTCAAACTTAACTTCAACTTTTAGGAACATAAATCCTCTATGCCCCAGCCTACGCCCAACCCATCGTCTCGCCCTCGTGTCGTCATCATCGGTTGCGGATTCGGCGGCTTAGAGGCCACGCGCAAATTGCAGCACGCGGACGTGGACGTCACCGTCATCGACCGCACCAACCACCATCTGTTCCAGCCGTTGCTTTACCAGGTGGCCACGTCGGGTTTGGCCGCACCGTCCATCGCCGCGCCTACGCGCTCGTTGTTCCGTGGCCTGCCGCGTGTGACCACGCTGATGGCCGAGGTCACAGGCGTAGACGTGCAGGCGCGCACCGTGCAGTTGAAAGACGCCGCGCCCGTGCCTTACGACCACTTGATCGTGGCCGCCGGCGCGACGCACAGCTACTTCGGCCGCGACGAGTGGGCGCCCATGGCGCCAGGCTTGAAGACGCTGGCCGATGCGTTCGACATCCGTGGCCGCACGCTCATGGCATTTGAAGCGGCCGAGAAAGAAACCGACCCCGCCCGCATCAAGGCCCTGCTCACCTTCGTTGTGATTGGCGCCGGGCCCACAGGCGTGGAAATGGCTGGCACCTTGATCGAGATTGCGCGCCACAGCCTGAAGGGCGAGTTCCGCCACATCGACCCGGCGCATGCCCAAGTACTGCTGATCGAAGGCAGCCCGCGTGTGCTGCAGGCCATGCCTGAAGTGCTCAGCCACAAAGCGCAAGTGCAGTTGGAAGCGCTTGGTGTGCAGGTACGTGTGAACGCTCGGGTGGTGCACATCGACGGCACCGGTTTGCAAGTCGAAACGCCCTCGGCCACACCGGGGGAAAGCGCCACCAGCTACCGCATCGATAGCAGTTGCATCGTCTGGGCCGCAGGCGTGGCCGCATCGCCCCTCGGCAAGTTGGTCGCCACGGCCACCGGCGCCACGGTAGACCGCGCCGGGCGCGTCACCGTGTCGCCCGACTTGAGCTTGCCCGGCCACCCCGAGATCAGCGTCATCGGCGACCTCGCCGCCGCACAAAGCCACGTGCCCGGCCAGCCGCCCAAGCCCGTGCCCGGCGTGTCGCCCGGCGCCAAACAAATGGGGCGCACCGCTGCTGAAAATATCTTGCATCGTATCGCCAGCCAGCCCACCCAGGCCTTCCGCTACCGCGACTACGGCAACCTCGCCACCATCGGCCGCAACTCCGCCGTGGTCGACCTGCCCACGCCCTTCGGCCCGCTGCGCTTTTCAGGGCGCGTGGCGTGGTTGTTCTGGTTGTTTGTGCACGTCTACTTCCTGATCGGCTTCCGCAACCGCCTCATCGTGCTGATGGACTGGGCCAGCGCCTACCTGCACTTCCGCCGCAACGCGCGCGTAGTGGTGGGGAATAAGACGGATGAAGGCGTGCATGCGCCGACCGCGCCTGAAGTGCCAGAAGCGCGAACGCCGTAGAGACATTGCGTTCTGCAGAACAAAAGCGGCCACCATGCAGGGCCGCTTTTGTTAATTGAATAGTGTGAAGCTCACCGATAAGCCGGATTCTGTGCACCCACGCCGCCTTGCGGCTGCGCGGGTGTGACCGCCATTAATCTTGGCCGAGAGTCACCCCTCGGCTCAGTGCTACCTACCCGCCAACTCCGGGGGCCCCGTCAACGTTGGCCTACTTGGTATTGCTGCGCGTAGAGATTGCCCGTTTCACCCTGGGCGGCTTCGCCGCCCAGGGTGGCTGTGGATGCCACGCTTACGCGTGAGCCGCATGGCTTACACCATGCGGCGACGGCTTGCGCCGTCTCCACAGAACACCCCAGGTGGGAAGTTACTCCGCTCAGACTCGTCTCTGTTGCTCTAATCCTCACCTCACGGTGGGCAGCCGTTAGCTGCTACGCTGCCCTATGCAGTCCGGACGTTCCTCCAGTGCCATGTTTCCATGATTGCACCAGCGGCGGTCTGGCGAGCTTCACGGAGTGGATTATCGTGCATCGGCGGCCTCAAAATCGTCCCGTCACACGATCTAAGCTTATGGGCGACAGCGCACATGGCTTCCCTTATGCTGTGGCCCACATATTTCACCCGCCCAGGAGACCTGCACCATGAAAGCTGACAACGTTCTGCAAACCATTGGCAACACGCCGCACATCCGTATCAACCGCTTGTTTGGCGCCACGGCCAATGTCTGGGTGAAGTCGGAGCGCAGCAACCCCGGTGGATCGATCAAGGACCGCATTGCGCTGTCGATGGTCGAGGCGGCTGAAAAGTCCGGCGCCTTGCAGCCGGGCGGCACGATCATCGAGCCCACTTCTGGCAACACCGGCATTGGCTTGGCCATGGTGGCAGCCGTGAAGGGCTACAAGCTGGTGTTGGTGATGCCCGACAGCATGTCTTTGGAACGCCGCCGGTTGATGTTGGCGTATGGCGCCACGTTCGACCTGACCCCACGTGAAAAAGGCATGAAGGGCTCCATCGCCCGCGCCGAAGAGTTGGTGAAAAGCACGCCGGGCGCATGGATGCCGCAACAGTTTGAAAACCCCGCCAACATCGACGTGCACGTGCGCACCACAGCGCAGGAAATCATTGCGGATTTTCCTGATGGGCTGGACGCGCTGATCACCGGCGTGGGCACGGGCGGGCACATCACCGGCTGCGCGCGGGTGTTGAAAGAGCGCTTCCCCAAGCTGAAGGTTTTTGCGGTGGAGCCTGTGGCGTCGCCGGTCATCTCGGGCGGTGCACCGGCGCCCCATCCCATCCAGGGCATTGGCGCGGGCTTCATCCCGAAGAACCTGGATACGGCGCTGCTCGACGGCGTGATCCAGGTGGACGCCGAACCCGCCCGCGAAATGGCACGCCGCGCTGCGCGTGAAGAAGGCCTGTTGGTCGGCATTTCGTCTGGCGCCACACTGGCCGCGATTGCGCAAAAACTGCCCGAACTGGGAGCGGGCGCACGGGTGTTGGGCTTCAACTACGACACGGGCGAGCGTTACCTGTCGATTGAAGGCTTTTTGCCAGCGTAACGAAACACAGCTCACACACCACTCTGGTGCACCTCGGGCCCACGCGCCCCTGGTGCACAGGTGAACGGCCACCCGTCCTACAGGCGTGACCAAGGTCGGCTCGGACAATCGATTCATTGCCACTTTTGTGGCCGATTCATGTGCCATCATGAACTACCGTGAACATCGATTGCCTTTCATGACCACTTCCGCCACCGCTGGCGTGACGTTCAAGGTTTTAACCGTGAACGTGCACAAAGGTTTTACCTCGTTCAATCGCCGTTTCATGCTGCACGACCTACGCGAAGCCGTGCGCAGCGTGGGCGCCGATCTGGTGTTTTTGCAAGAGGTGCTGGGCACCCACCATCGCCACTTGGCGCGGGTAGAAAACTTCCCCGAAGAGCCGCACTACGAATTTTTGGCCGATACCCTGTGGTCACAACATGCCTATGGCCGCAATGCGGTCTACGACCACGGCCACCACGGCAACGCGCTGCTCTCCAAGTTCCCAATCGTGAAGGTGGAGAACCACGATATTTCCATCAGCGGCCCCGAGCGGCGCGGCATGCTGCACTGCATTGTGCAACCGCCCGGCGAACACCCGCCCATCCACGCCATTTGCGTGCACCTGGGGCTGCGGGAATCACACCGTCAACGCCAGTTGCACAAGGTGGCCGCCTTGGTGAACTCTTTTCCCGCTGGAGAACCGGTGGTGCTGGCCGGCGACTTCAATGACTGGCGAGGCCGCGCACACGGCATCTTGCACCGCGAAGCGGGTTTGAACGAGATCTTCATGCAGGCCGGTGGGCGGGCCATCCGCACATTTCCAGCGGCCATGCCGATGCTCGCACTGGACCGCATCTACGTGCGCAATACGCGTATGCATGTGCCGCTGCCATTGCCACGGCACCCTTGGCACAAGCTGTCTGACCACGCACCACTCGCCGCCGAGATTGCCCTATGAAAACCATGCGCCGCCCCAACCGATGGACGCCGGGCAACCGGTTCACACTGCTCGAAAACGGCGAAGCCTTTTTCCCGCGTGTGTTTGAAGCCATTGAGGCGGCGCAGCACGAGGTGATGTTGGAGACCTTCATCTTGTTTGATGACAAGGTGGGTCAAGGTCTGCATGCAGCACTGTTGAAAGCGGCACAGCGCGGTGTGACGGTACACGTTTTGGTCGACGGTTTTGGCTCGCCCGACCTGCCCCCCGCCTTCATCGACCCGCTGGTGGAAGCCGGTGTGCACTTTCGCATGTTCGACCCCGGCCAAGCCATTCTGGGCCAGCGCCTCAATGTGCTGCGCCGCATGCACCGCAAGATTGTGGTGGTCGATGGCACGATTGGCTTCATCGGCGGCATCAACTATTCGGCCGACCACTTGGCCGACTTTGGGCCCGAGGCCAAACAAGATTATTCGGTGGAAGTGCGCGGCCCCATCGTGGCAGAGTTGCACCAGTTCACGCATGCGGTGGTGGCCTTCGCCAACGCTTCGGGATCGCAAAACCGTAGTGCGCCGCACGCCAAGCTAAACGGTGCGATTTCAAAACCCGCCGAAGCTGGCCCCGCACAAGCCCTGTTCGTCACCCGCGACAACCACCGCCACCGAAACGACATCGAGCGCCACTACCGCATGGCCCTGCGCGCCGCGCGAAATCGTGTGGTGATTGCCAACGCCTACTTCTTCCCCGGCTACCGCTTAATCCGCGAGATGCGCCGTGCCGCGAAGCGCGGTGTGGACGTGCGCCTGGTGCTGCAAGGCCAGCCCGACATGGCCATCGTGCGCACGGCGGCCGAATTGCTTTACGACCATCTGCTGCGCGCTGGTGTGCGCATCTACGAGTATTGCGACCGCCCCTTGCACGGCAAGGTGGCGCTGATGGACGAAGAGTGGTCTACCGTGGGCTCCAGCAACCTCGACCCATTGAGCCTGTCGCTCAACCTGGAGGCTAACGTCATCATCCGCGACCGCGAGTTCAACGCGCACCTGTTTGAACGCCTGTCACATTTGATGGAGCACAGTTGCCGCCAGGTAGAAGCGCCAGCACCCAGCCGTTGGGACAGCTTGCGCGTGGCCCGCAGCGTGGTGGTGTTCCACTTGATGCGCTGGTTCCCTACCTGGGCGGGTTGGCTGCCCAAGCATGCGCCCGTGATCACCAAGCTGGGGCCGCAAGCGCAAGGCTTGACGCCGACCGCTTAACGGCAGAGCCCGCAGGAGCATCGCCATGCCAACCTCTACCACCGCCAACACCCCAAACATCATCACGAAGGCAGCGGCAAAGGGCGGTTCTACGCTTTGGCAGCGCGTGCACCAGCTCCGCAAGCACCCCGCCAGCCCGTGGTTAGCCTCCAGCCTGGGTGTGGCCTTTGCGTTGTTCATCGTTTACCTGCTGGTGCAAAACGCGCGCACCATCGACTGGGGCGCCGTGTGGTCGGCCTGCCTGGCGCTGCCCGTGCCCGCGTTGCTGGCCGGTGGCTTGTTGGCGTTGTCCAGTCACTTGCTCTACAGCACTTTTGATTTGTTTGGCCGCAAGTACACCAACACCGGCCTCAGCGTAGGCCGCACGGTGGCCATTACCTTGGTGGCCTACCCGTTCGCACTGAACATCGGCTCAATTCTGGGCGGTGCGGCAGTGCGCTTGCGTTTGTATGGGCGCCAAGGCATTGGTGCGCTGCAGCTTGGGCAGATTCTGGGCTTGTCGATCATTACCAACTGGCTGGGCTATTTCTTGTTGGCCGGTGCTGTGCTGTGGGCATGGACACCCAAACTGCCCGAAGCCTGGGGGCTCAGCACCAGTGCCTTGCCGTGGGTTGGCGGCGTCTTGTTTGCGCTGCCGCTTCTGTATGTGGCGGCCTGCCATTGGCGAGGGGGCCGCGCGCTGCAGTGGCGCGACCACACATTCCCACTGCCGCATGCGCACGGTGGCGCGCTGCAGGTGCTGGTGTCAGCGGTGAACTGGTCTTTGATGGGCGGTGCCGTGTGGATGCTGTGCGGCCAAGAGGTGCCTTACCCGGCAGCCCTTGCCGCTGTGCTGCTGGGCGCGGTGGCGGGGCTGATTTCGCGCATTCCCGCCGGGCTGGGCGTACTGGAGACGGTAGGCGTGGCCGTGTTGTCGCCCTACATGCCGCAGCCCGAAGCGCTGGCCGCCATATTGGCCTACCGTTTGATGTACTTCTTTTTGCCGCTGGGGCTGGCGATCATTGCCTTCGGCATCAGCGAAGTTTTAAACAAAAACGTCACTTCAGGCATGCAGGACGCGCGTAAAACGCTTCCCAATTGATAGCAAATCGGCTGCCAAAGCGAGAGCGTTTTGGTTGCATCAAGTTGCATGTCGTTGCGCAAATTCAACGTTCGCGATTAGAGCTTGGAGTCTGGAAGTGATTCGGGGGCTGAGGGGTATAGTCCGCTTATGTTGCAGTGCAGCATAAATCCTGTACCGCCCTTCTTCACTCTTCAAGACGAGACCACACCATGCTGAATTTCGAACAAATCGCCGCCAACCAAAAATCCGCCGTCAACAACCTGTTCGCCCTGTCGAACAGCCTGTTTGAAGGCGCCCAATCGCTGGTGCACCTGAACCTGCAAGTGGCTAAGACCACGCTGCAAGAAGCCCAAGCCACCAGCGCCGCCGCACTGGCCGCCAAAGACCCCAAAGACCTGATCGAACTGGTGACCACCTCCGCCAATTCCGCACCTGAAAAAGCCGCCGCTTACCTGCAGCACGTGCAAACCATTGCCACCGCCAGCAGCACCGAAGTGCGCGCCTTTGCCGAATCGGCCGCCAGCACCGCCAAAGCCGAATTCGCCACCATCGTGGAAGCCGCTGCCAAGAACGCCCCTGCCGGCAGCGAAAACGCAGTGGCCCTGGTGAAGTCGGTGGTGACCGCCGCCACCAACGCGTTTGAAACCGCACAAGCCTCGGCCAAAGTTGCCACCGACAAGGCGGTGCAAGCCGTGACTTCGCAGCTCGAAATCAAGGCTTAAGCCTTTTGCAAAGCCCTTGTTCGCGCAGCCCCGGCTGCGCATCGGGGACAATAGCGACAATATCGCCTGACGGCCTGGTTTTACCGGGCCGTTTGTCTTTGTAGAAAGCCGAACACATGACCACCTCCCCATCCTTCTTCGCCCGCCTGGCTTTGGGCTTTGCCGTGATCGGCAACGCCAAGTTGGCGGCCCTTGTGCAAGACGCGCGCGACGGTGTTTTGCCTGCAGCACCTGCGCCAGTGCCCGCCCCCACGCCTGCACCAAACCCAACTCCGATCGCACCGCCGCCCGCTCCGGTTTTGAAAGTCGCCACGCCAGATGCAGCATTGCAACTGCTGGGCCTGCTGCAACGCGAAGCCCGCTTTGTCGACTTCATCCAGGAAGACGTGGCCAACTACTCCGACGCCGACATCGGCGGCGCCGCCCGCCAAGTGCACGCCGGCTGCCGCAAGGTGCTGCAAGAACACTTCACGCTGGCGCCCGCGCGTGCTGAGCCCGAAGGCAGCCGCGTGGTACTGGAAGCCGGCTTCGACGCCAGCGCCAACCGCCTCACCGGCAACGTGGTCGGCAACGCGCCGTTCCGCGGCACGCTGCGCCACCCCGGCTGGAAAGCCACCGACGTGCGCCTGCCGCGTACCACCGAAGGCCATGACCCGCGCATCATCGCGGCTGCCGAGGTGGAGCTATGACAGACAAGCCAAGCGCACGCTACGCCATCGGGATTGACCTGGGCACGACGCACTGTGCGTTGTCGTGGGTCGACCTGGCCAACCCCGAAACCGCACCGCAAATCCTGCCCATCGCGCAGCAAAGCGGCCCCGGCGCGGTGCAAGACTACGCGCTGCTGCCATCCTTCATCTACCTGCCGCATGCCAGCGAATTTGCCGAGGGCGACCTGGCGCTGCCGTGGCACAGCCGCAGCGATGCGGTGGTGGGCGAGTGGGCGCGCAGCCATGGCGCGCAAACGCCGATCCGTTTGGTGTCCAGCGCCAAAAGCTGGCTGTGCCACGCTGGTGTGGATCGCCGTGCAGGCATCTTGCCCACCGAAGTGGCGGGCACAACACCTGGCGCACCAGAAGAAATCGCGCGCATCTCGCCCCTGGAAGCCAGCACGCGTTACCTGGCCCACTTGCGCGATGCGTGGAACCACAACCACCCCGACGCGCCGTTTGAGCAGCAAGCGCTGACCGTCACCATCCCCGCGTCGTTCGACCCCGCCGCGCGCGAGCTGACGGCAGAGGCCGCGCAGGCCGCTGGCTACACCGGCGTCACACTGCTTGAAGAACCCCAGGCCGCGCTCTATAGCTGGATCGCGCAAAGCGGCGGCGCCTGGCGCAAGCAGGTCAAAGTAGGCGACGTGATTTTGGTGGTGGACGTGGGCGGCGGCACCAGCGACTTCTCGCTCATCGCCGCGGTCGAACAAGAAGGCAACCTGCAACTGCACCGCGTGGCCGTGGGCGATCACATCTTGCTCGGTGGCGACAACATGGACTTGGCGTTGGCCCACGTGGTGGCACGCCAGTTAGCTGCCGACGGCAAGGCGCTGGACGCCTGGCAAATGCGCGCCCTCACCTACGCCTGCCGCCTGGCCAAAGAAAAGCTGCTGAGCGACGCCGAAGTGCAAGCCGTGCCGCTGACCATCCCCAGCCGTGGCGCGCGCCTCATTGGCGGCTCGATCCACGCCGAGCTGCGCCGCGACGCGCTCACCGCCACCATTCTGGAAGGCTTCTTCCCGCAGGTGGCGAGCGACGCCCGCCCCATCAGCCGCGCCCGTGCGGGCTTGACGCAACTGGGCCTGCCCTATGCACAAGACGCAGCGGTGACGCGCCACTTGGCCGCGTTGCTGGGCCGCCAGGTCGGCGCCACCGCCGCGTTGGAAGGCTTTGCGCCGCAAGACAACGCGAGCTTCTTGCACCCTACCGCCGTGTTGTTCAACGGTGGTGTGTTCAAGTCCGACCTGCTGGTGCAACGCACCTTGGCTACGCTGAATACCTGGCTGCAAGCCGAAGGCGCGCCTGCCGCGCGTTTGCTCGACGGTGCTGACCTCGACTTCGCCGTTGCCCGTGGCGCCGCCTACTATGGCACCGTGCGCGGCGGCCAAGGCATTCGCATTCGTGGCGGTACGGCCATGGCCTATTACGTCGGTGTGGAATCTGCCATGCCCGCCGTGCCGGGGCTGGAGCCGCCGGTGCAAGCCCTGTGTGTGGCGCCGTTTGGCATGGAAGAAGGCACCGAGGCGGCCCTGCCTCCACAAGAGTTTGGTTTGGTGGTGGGCGAGGCCGTGCGCTTTCGCTTCTTCGGCTCCAGCGTGCGCCGCGACGATGCCGTGGGCACCCTGCTCGACTTCTGGACGCCAGACGAACTGCAAGAACTGGCCGAGATCGAAGCCACGCTGCCGGCAGAAGGCCGCGCCGTGGGCGAAGTAGTGCCGGTGAAGCTGCACGCACGTGTGTCGGAAATCGGCACGCTGGAACTGTTGGCTGTGCCACGTTCGGGCGAAACCAGCGCTGGGGGTTGGAAGGTCGAGTTCGAGGTTCGCGCGGAGAACTGATGGCGCAGGCCTTGGCACAAGCCCCGTCGGCAAAACCGGCCTACATCGTCGGCATCGACCTGGGCACCACACACACCGTGATGGCCTATGCCAACGCCTCGGCGCGCGGGTCGGCCAAGGTGCAGGTGCTGGCGATCCCGCAGTTGATTGCGGCGGGCGAAGTGGCACCAATACCGCTGCTGCCCTCGGTACGGTTTCATGCCGCGCCGGGCACGCTGCAGGCCGCAGATCTGCAACTGCCTTGGCCATCTGCAGAGCCTGCCGTGTTGGGCCGCTTCGCATTGGAACTGGGTGCGCAAGTGCCAGGCCGTTTGGTGGCCAGCGCCAAAAGCTGGTTATCGCACACGGCGGTAGACCGCACCGCCGCCATCTTGCCGTGGGGCGCAGCGGATGACATCGCCAAAATCTCGCCCCTGGCGGCCAGCGCCAGCACCCTGGCCCACGTGCGTGCGGCGTGGAATACGCAGCACCCGCAAGCGCCGCTGGAGCGACAAGAAATCGTGCTCACCGTGCCCGCGTCTTTCGACGAAGGCGCACGTGCGCTCACGCTCGAAGCGGCACGGCTGGCAGGCCTGCCCACGGTGCGGCTGATTGAAGAACCGCAAGCTGCGTTTTACGACTGGGTCTACGGCCACCGCAAAACACTTGGTGAAGATTTAAAGACCACGCGCCGCGTGTTGGTGGTGGACGTGGGCGGCGGCACCACCGACTTGACGTTGATCGACGTCGATTCAACAGATGGCGAAAACGGTGCGCCCAAGCTCACCCGCACCGGCGTGGGCGACCACTTGGTGCTGGGCGGCGACAACATGGACTTGGCACTGGCCCACCTGGTTGAGTCCCGCTTAGGTGGGTCGGAGCGCTTGTCTGCCACGCAGCTCGCACAACTCACCCAGCGCTGCCGCGCCGCCAAAGAATTGCTGTGGAGCCCCGGTGCGCCCCAGAGCACCACCGTCACGCTGCTGGGCAGCGGCAGCAAACTCATCGGCGGGGCACGCTCTGCACCGTTGTCACGCGCCGATCTGGATCGTGTGCTGGTGGAAGGTTTCTTCCCCAGCGTTGCAGCCCACGCGCCCACGCAACGCGCGCGCAGCGGCTTGGTGTCGTTCGGCTTGCCGTATGCCAGCGACGCGGCCATCACGCGCCACATCGCCGCTTTCTTGCAACACCATCCCGGTCAACAGCCTGATGCCCTGCTGCTGAACGGCGGCGTGTTCCATGCTGAAACGCTAGTGCAGCGCCTGCATGAGACCTTGAACGGCTGGGCTTCAGCACCCCTGCAGTTGCTGCACAACCCGCACCTCGATGCAGCGGTGGCACGCGGTGCCGTGGCCTATGCACTGGCCCGCGCAGGCAAAGCGCCACGCATCGGCGGAGGCTCGGCACGCAGCTATTTCTTGGTGCTGGACGACGAAGACCACACCGGCGCCGCCTCGCCACGCGGCATCTGCGTGCTGCCCTTTGGCGCCGAAGAAGGCCAAGCCAGCACCCTGGCCGACCGCACCTTCGCCCTGCGTCTGGGCCGCCCCGTGCGCTTTTATTTGGCCAGCAGCGTTGCAGAAGTGCATGCCCAACCCGGCACGCTGGTGAATTTGTCCGCCCCCGGCTTCGTGCGCCTACCACCCATTGCCACGGTGGTGCAAGGCGACGGCACCGCAAGAGAAGTGCTGGTGCATTTGAGCACCGCACTGACCGAAGTCGGCACCTTGGAGATGCACTGCATCGCCGTGCACAACCCCAGCCAACGCTGGCAGTTGGAATTTCAATTGCGTGGCGATGCGGCAGAGTCCACCGAGCCCATCGCCGCCCCACCGAACCCACCCCATCCGCGTTTGGCCGACGCCACCGCCGCGATTGCCCGCATCTTCGGTGACCGCAGTCAACACGTAGAGCCCAAAGAGGTCAAACAATTACGCGCCACGCTGGAGCGCTTGCTGGGCAACCGCGACGGCTGGGACACGCCGCTGCTGCGCGCGCTGTTCACCCAGTTGCTCGCCAACGCCAAACGCCGCCGCCGCACGGCACAACACGAACGCCAGTGGTTCAACCTCACCGGCTTCGCATTACGCCCCGGCTTTGGCCACCCGCTGGACGAGTGGTGCGTGCGGCAGATGTGGGAGCTGTTCGGCCCCGGCATCGCCCACAGCCACGAGCCGCAACAGTGGTCGGAGTGGTGGATTCTGTGGCGCCGCATCGCCGGTGGGCTCACCGCCGAGCAACAAGACATGGTGTTCGAAGCCATCGCCTACTACCTGCAGCCCGTGGGCGGGCAAGACATTCCCGCGCCCGAAGGCCCGCGCATGCGAGGTTTGGACGACATGTTGCGCATGGCCGCATCGTTCGAGCGTTTGTCTGTGGCCAACAAGGTGCAGTTCGGCAACTGGCTGCTGCAGCGTTTGCAAAAGCCCGGTGAGAGTCCGCAAACTTGGTGGGCTCTAGGCCGCATCGGCGCGCGCCAGCTGCTGTACGCCAGCCTGCACCACGTCGTGCCCCCCGACGTCGCCGCCGTTTGGCTGGAGGCCCTGCTCGCCGGCGACTGGTCACAAGCCGAACCAGTTGCCTTCGCCGCCACCCAAATCGCCCGCGCCACCGGCGACCGCGCCCGCGACATTCCCGACGCCCTGCGCCAGCGCGTGCTGGACAGACTCACCGCCGCCCGCGTGCCACCCGCGTGGATGACGATGGTGCGCGAAGTCACCGAGCTGGACGCGGCAGACACCAAGCGCGTGTTTGGTGAATCGCTGCCAGTGGGGTTGAAGTTGGTGGATTAGCTGGCGGGTGAACATGCGGGTGACATAGATCGAGCGTTTATCCGGCGCCTCCCTTAAAATCACAGCCCCACAAATGGCATTCGCCCGATCGACACGGGCCAGCACACCATGATTCGCATTTCAGAAATCAAGCTGCCGCTCTCGGCCGCTGAAGCGGGCGACGCTGCCCTCAACACCAGCCTCATCGAAGCCGCAGCTGGCATCCTGCACATCCCCCAAGCGGCGGTTGCGTCGCTCGCCATCTTCAAGCGCAGCTTCGACGCACGCAAGGTCAACCTACTGGCGGTGTACATCGTCGATGTGACGCTAGCCGACCCCAGCACCGAGCCGGCCCTGCTGGAAAAATACGCCAGCAACTCGCACATCCAGCCCACGCCCGACATGGCCTGGCATCCCATCGGCCAAGCGCCTGCCGACCTGGCCTTGCGCCCCGTCGTCGTGGGTTTTGGCCCCTGCGGCATTTTTGCGGCGCTGATGCTCGCGCGCATGGGCTTCAAGCCCATCGTGCTGGAGCGCGGCAAGACCGTGCGTGAACGAACCAAAGACACTTGGGGCCTGTGGCGCAAGAGCGAGCTGCACCCCGAGTCGAACGTGCAGTTTGGCGAAGGCGGTGCGGGCACGTTCTCCGACGGCAAGCTCTACAGCCAGATCAAAGACCCGCGCTACCTGGGCCGCACCGTGATGCGCGAGTTTGTGCAGGCCGGCGCGCCCGAAGACATTCTGATCGCCGCGCACCCGCACATCGGCACCTTCAAGCTGGTGAAGGTAGTGGAGAACATGCGCGAGCAAATCATCGCGCTGGGTGGCGAAATTCGCTTCGAGCAACGGCTGACCAATTTGCAGATTGAAGATGGACAGCTAGTAGGCGCCAGCATCCACGACCAGGCCACAGGCCAGCATTACGACATTCCCGTGCGCCACCTGGTGCTGGCCTTGGGCCACAGCTCGCGCGACACCTTTGCCATGCTGCACGCACGCGGTGTCTACCTGGAGGCCAAGCCGTTCTCCATCGGCTTCCGCGTGGAGCACCCGCAGGGCCTGATCGACCGCGCGCGCTGGGGCCGCCACGCTGGGCATCCGCTGCTGGGTGCGGCCGATTACAAGCTGGTGCACCACGCGCAAAACGGCCGCGCGGTCTACAGCTTTTGCATGTGCCCCGGCGGCACGGTGGTGGCCGCCACGTCTGAGCCCGGCCGCGTGGTCACCAACGGCATGAGCCAATATTCGCGCAACGAACGCAATGCCAACGCCGGCATCGTGGTGGGCATCACCCCGGCAGATTTTCCGCAAGACGCCGAGAGCCTGCGCGCCGCCATCGGCCCTGATGTCGACGTGCGCGTGCCCGAAGGCCAAAGCGTGCACCCACTCGCCGGCATTGCGCTGCAGCGTCAGTTGGAATCGCAAGCCTATGTGCTCGGCGGCAGCACCTACGAAGCGCCAGGCCAACTGGTCGGCGACTTCGTGGCGGGCAAGCCGTCCACCGCTTTTGGCAACGTGGAGCCGTCGTACAAACCCGGCGTGCACCTGGGCGATTTGCACCAGGCCTTGCCCGCCTATGCCATTGAAGCCATGCGCGAAGCCTTCCCCGCATTCGGCCGCAAGATCAAGGGCTTTGACCTGCACGACGCCGTGCTCACCGGCGTGGAAACGCGCACTTCATCGCCACTGAAAATCAGCCGCGACGACACCTACCAAAGCCTGAACCTGCGCGGCCTGTACCCTGCTGGCGAAGGCGCGAGTTATGCGGGCGGCATCTTGTCGGCCGGGGTGGACGGCATCAAGGTGGCCGAGGCCGTGGCCTGCAGCGTGCTCGGCTTGCCGGTACCGCCATCGCGCCAAAGCAAGGGCGAGTCCACTGGGCTTGAGGGGATGTAAGTCGGCATGCCCCACGCCTCACTCCACCACCCATCTCGCGCCACGTGGCGCCCGCTCGCGCTGGCAATCTTCGCCATGGGCGTGATCGTGCTCGCGTCCAACATCCTGGTGCAGTTCCCCCTCAACGATTGGCTGACATGGGGCGCGTTCACCTACCCGGCGGCCTTCTTGGTGAGCGAACTCGTCAACCGCTGGTTCGGCCCCGGCCTGGCGCGGCGTGTGGCATGGGCCGGTTTTGCGGTCGCCATTGCCGCGTCATTGCTGCTGGCGCCACCGCGCATCGCGCTCGCCTCGGCCTGCGCATTCATCGCCGCGCAGTTGCTCGACATCCATGTGTTCGACCGCCTGCGCCAAGGCCAGTGGTGGCGCGCCCCGGCAGTCGCCACGGTGTTGGCTGCAGTGCTCGATACCGCGGTCTTCTGGAGCCTGGCCTTTGCCGGTGAAGACTTGCCCTGGCTCACCTGGGCCGCAGGCGACCTGAGCGTGAAGCTGGCCGTGGGCGTGGGCCTGCTGCTGCCGTTTCGGTTGCTGATGCGCCGGCACCTCGCGCTTGCTTGACTCCGATTAAAGCAGCACAGCACAACGGTCTCTGGGAGCCGCTCTTGCCTTTGTAGCCATGTATCAAAGGGAATCTGGGAGTAAAAACCGGGATCTGCGCGAAGTGGGATTGCCACACTGACAAGATATGTCGCCATAGAATGGCGCCATCATGGACGCACAACGCATCACGATCTCGTTAGACAGCCTGTCCGAGGACTCTCACATGAGTCCTGATCGAGTTCGCCTGGGTGATCTTGCGCGCTTCGCTGAAGACGTAAAAACGTTTCTCCAAGGCGACGGAAAAGAGCTTGATGCCACCAATATTGAAGTGGCAGTGGTTCAAGGTTCGTTTGCCCTTCAAACAGCACCCATCCCGTTCGCTCCAAAACTCTTCTCTGACCTGAATATCTTGCAAAGAGGAGAGGTGCTTGATCAGGTAGATAAAAAGCGTCAGGCTGTGATTGAGCGCTGGCAAAAGGCAGCTCGTTCTACAGGCGCTCTCGTCTACAAGATCTTGGCCCCATTCTTGGAGATGCCCGTTGTTGTGAGCGTTGAGTCTGACTATCGCACCGATGACTCTGATCACTGGGTTGTTGTCGAGCGGTACGTCAGCGGGGAAATTTTAGATCTCGGCGGAGCTACTCAACCCAATGCCCATATCAAGCTTCCGGACGGAAAGACTCTAAAAGTAATTACCGACAAGGATTTCTTGCGAGACGACAAGTTGAATCGTTTGTACAAGACAGCGATGTTGCGCGTCAAGGCCGAATACAACACCCAAACTCGTACGTTACGTAATGCTCATTTGCTGGAGTTTGTTGAGCACACGACAGACATCGATGAAAGCCAGTTGGAGCGTATGAAGAGCCGTGGGGCGTCTGCGTGGAAGGATATCGAAAGCGCTTCCGCATGGGTGGACAAACTTCGGGGGGAAGGCCATTGAATAGCGTCCTTTTGGACACCAGCTTTCTGATTACGTTCGCAGATCCGAGTCGTCCATCCCATCAAGTTGCTCACCAATACTTTAGAGAATGCGTTCGTCGGCGCGTTCCTATGTATCTTTCAACTATTGCTGTTTCTGAGTTTGAAGTTAAACAACGCATAACTGACTTGCCATTGCGCAACTTCATCATGCTGCCCTTCAACATTGAACATGCCGTTCAATGCGGTGCTAGATTTGCTTCAACATCTCGGGATCCTGGCGACAACAGATCAGTCTTCAAGGACGATATGAAACTCATCGGCCAATGTGACGTTGAGGACATCACCCATATCCTGACTGAGGATGAAAATACTCTGGTCAAGTATCTTCGACGTGTTCACCCAGCTGTTTTCAAACCCACTCAAGCTGTGTTGCTTAGTGCAGGATTTGATACAGCGTGGTTCGATGGTGGCCAAAGGGGAATCGGCTGATTCTTGTACCGTGATTCCTAAACTGCTGCCTTGGCTCACCTGGGCCGCAGGCGACCTGAGTGTGAAGCTGGCCGTGGGCGTGGGCCTCCTGCTGCCGTTTCGGTTGCTGATGCGCCGGCACCTCGCGTTGCCAGCCTAGTCTTTCAGACCCTGCTCACGTTCTTCTCGTCAGTCCCATACGGTGCGACTGGCAACCTGCTCTTGGCCCAGTCCTTGCGTAAGCCCAGCAGCTTGCGCGAGCAGCGGCCCGGTTTGGTGCATGCCTAGGGGTTGTCTTGTATATACATGTACATCTGCGCAAGCCCAAAATGCGGCGTCCGGCTGATCCAGCTGGCCCGGTCAATGACTTTAAATTTCGCTGAACTCACAGGAGTACGACATGAGCAAGATGGGCAAGAACTTCAAGAAGATGACTTCGCTGCTGGCCGCCACGGCTTTCGGTGCATTGGCCATGGCCAGCAGCGCCCAAACGCAGGAAACCAAAATCGTGTTGGGCATGTCGGGCTGGACTGGCTTCGCGCCGCTGTCGCTGGCCGACAAGGCTGGCATCTTCAAGAAGAACGGGCTGGACGTCGAGATCAAGTTCATTCCGCAAAAAGACCGCCACCTGGCCCTGGCCTCCAAGGCCATCCAGTGCGCCGCCACCACCGTGGAAACACACGTTGCCTGGAACGCCAACGGCGTGCCCATCGTGCAGATCTTCCAGATGGACAAGTCGTACGGCGCTGATGGCCTGGCCGTTCGCGGCGACATCAAGAGTTTTGCCGATCTGAAGGGAAAGACCATTGGTGTGGACGCCCCTG
This sequence comes from Hydrophilobacter chitinilyticus, assembly GCF_049860745.1. GTDB lineage: Bacteria > Pseudomonadota > Gammaproteobacteria > Burkholderiales > Burkholderiaceae_C > Rhodoferax_B. The sequence continues at coordinate 5,381,525 of NZ_CP187561.1, forward strand.
GCACCGCCCCCTACTTCGGCCTGGCCTGGATGCTGAGCAAAAACGGCATGTCGCTGAAGGACGTGAAGCTCACCACGCTGGCACCACAAGCCGCTGCGCAAGCCTTTGTGGCCGGCCAGAACGATGCCGCCATGACGTACGAGCCCTACCTCTCCACCGTGCGTGACAACCCCGCATCCGGCAAGATTTTGGCAACCACGCTCGACTACCCGATGGTGATGGACACCGTGGGCTGCGACCCGGTTTGGCTCAAGGCCAACCCCAAGGCTGCCAAGGCGCTGACCGACTCCTACTTCGCCGCGCTCGACATGATCAAGGCCGACCCTACCAAGTCGAACGAACTGATGGGCTCTGCCGTGAAGCAAACCGGCGAACAGTTTGCCAAGTCGGCCGCTTACCTGCGCTGGCAAGACAAGGCGGCGAACCAGAAGTTCTTCGCCGGCGAAATCACCGGCTTCATGAAAGACTCTGAAAAGATCCTGCTCGAAGCCGGTGTGATCCGCAAAGCGCCTGAAAATCTGGCCGTGACCTTCGACGACAGCTTCATCAAGTAAAGATTCCATTCCCAGATCAACCGTGCACTTTGTCGGCTTCGCTGGTCGTACCGCTGGTACTGCCCGCGCTTCGCCTTCGCGTTCACGGCCGATCTGGAAACGGAATTGAGAATTTAAAGACTTACCGCTCCTTCACAACGACATGAGTTCCATACAAGTTCCGCGCCCCCTTCCGCGTCAACTGGCCGAAGCGCCGCGCCGCAAACGTAGTCGTTTATTTGCGCCGCTGCAGCCGGTGTCCAGCCAGGCCCGGTGGCTGCTCGGGCTTGCATTCTTTGTGTTGTTTGTGTTGGTGTGGGCAGCTTTTACACTGGGCGGCTATGTGTCGCCCACCTTCCTGGCCAGCCCGGTCACCATGGCGCGCGAAGCCTGGTTGCTGTTCACCGAATACAACTTCATCCACGACATCGGCATGACCGTGTGGCGGGTGCTGGGCGGCTTCATTCTGGCCAGTGTGATTGCCGTGCCGCTGGGCATTGCCATGGGCGCGTACAAGGGGGTTGAAGCCTTCTTCGAACCCTTTGTGTCGTTCTGCCGCTACCTGCCGGCCTCAGCCTTTATTCCGCTGCTGATTTTGTGGGCGGGTATTGGCGAACTGCAAAAAGTGCTGGTGATCTTCATCGGCTCGTTCTTCCAAGTGGTGCTGATGGTCGCCGTGACCGTGGGCAGCGCCCGCCGCGACCTGGTCGAGGCCGCCTACACCCTGGGCGCCGACGACAAAGGCATCATCCGCCGCGTGTTGATTCCCGGTGCCGCCCCTGGCATTGCCGAAACGCTGCGCCTGGTGCTCGGCTGGGCCTGGACGTATGTCATCGTGGCCGAGTTGATTGGCTCTTCGAGCGGCATTGGCCACATGATCACCGACAGCCAAGCGCTGCTGAACACCGGCCAGATCATCTTCGGCATCATCGTCATCGGCATCATTGGCTTGGTGTCGGACTTCGCATTCAAAGCCCTTAACCGCAAGCTGTTCGCCTGGAGCACCATTTGATGCACACCCCCAGGCTCCGCGCACTTCGTGTCGCTTCTCTTACCCCCTTGCAGGGGGCAACACCAGCAGCCCGGCAAAGCCGGTTCTGCGGTGTTTCCACGCTAATACCTGCACAACATTCCCTGCGAGGTGTTCTGTGAGTCAGTTATCTATCCAGGGCGTGTCCCGCGTATTTGAAACTGCCAACGGCCAGCGCACACAAGCACTGCAGCCGATTGATTTCGACGTGCACGAAAACGATTTCGTCACCATCCTCGGACCCTCGGGCTGCGGCAAGTCCACGCTGCTGCGCATCGTCGCCGGGCTGGAACGCCCCAGCACCGGCCGCGCCTTGCTCGACGGCCAACCGGTGGAAGGCCCCGGTGCCGACCGCGGCATGGTGTTCCAGAGCTACACACTGTTCCCGTGGCTCAACGTGCGGCAAAACATCTGCTTCGGCCTGCGTGAACGCGGCCTGCCAGAAGCCGAGCAACGCGAGCGTGCCGACTACTTCATCGCCCAAGTGGGGCTGCGCGGCTTTGAGCAGCACTTTCCCAAGCAGCTTTCTGGCGGCATGCAGCAGCGCACGGCGATTGCACGTGCACTCGCCAACGACCCGAAAATTCTGTTGCTCGACGAACCCTTTGGCGCCCTCGACAACCAAACCCGCGTGCAGATGCAAGAGCTGTTGCTCGGCATTTGGGAATCGGCCCGCAAGACGGTGCTGTTCGTCACCCACGACATTGACGAATCGATCTTCATGGCCAACCGCGTGGCGGTGTTCAGCGCACGCCCCGGACGCATCAAGTCGGACATCGCGGTCGACCTGCCGCACCCTCGGCACTACACCATCAAGACCTCGCCCGAATTCATGGCGCTCAAGGCACGGCTGACGGAAGAGATCCGCGCCGAAGCCATGGCCAGTGTGGAACATTAAGATCCCGACATGCCCCCACGCCAGCCCTTAACAGCCCACTCGCCCAAAGCTCCTTCACGCGCCAGCCGTCCCGCCCGCCCCGTAGCAGCGCCCGCCCCCAGCGTGGCGCTCTACCAGCAGATCAAGGACTTCATCGCCACCCGCATCCAAAACGGCACCTGGCGCGCGGGCGACCGCCTGCCGTCGGAGCACGAGTTGGTGGCGCAGTTTGGCATGTCGCGCATGACGGTGAACCGCGCGCTGCGCGAGATGGCCGAGCAAGGGCGCATTCGTCGAGTGGCCGGTGTGGGCAGTTTTGTGGCCGATGAAAAGCCGCAAGCCAACCTGCTGCAAATCGTCAGCCTGGCCGAAGACATTCGCCGCCGTGGGCACGATTACCAATGCAAGGTGATCACCGTCGAGCGCATCTCGGCCACGCTGGAAATTGGCTCGGCACTCGGCCTAGCCACCGGCGAATCGGTGTTCCACGCCGTGTGTGTGCACTTGGAGGACGGTGTGCCCATGCAACTGGAAGACCGCTACGTCAACCCGCGCATCGTGCCCGGTTTTGCGCAGCAAGACTTCACGCGCGAGCAACCTTCCGACTTCTTGGTGCGCACCGTGCTGCTGGATGAGATGGAACACGTGGTCGACGCCGTGCTGCCCAACCGCGACCAGGCCGCCCTGCTGCAGATCGACCCCACCGAGCCCTGCCTGCTGCTGTCGCGCCGCACCTGGGCACGCGGCGTGCCCATCACCATCGTCCGCTGCCTGCACCCGGGTGCGCGCTACCGGCTGGGCAGCCGGTTCCGAACCGACGGCAATAGCGTCACGGCCTGATCAGGCCGCTGGCGTTTAGAAGCGTGGTGTCTTGCCGGTGAACGACGGGTCGTAGCGCTGCATCTGCTTCAGGTCGTCGCGGTTGCGCACGCCGCATTCCAGATACTGCGCGTGCAAGGTGGCCAGCGCATCACGATCCAGTTCCACACCCAGGCCAGGCGTGGTGGGCACAGCCACCGAACCGTTGTCGAAGCGCACACGTCCACCCTTGATCACCTCCTCCTCCTGCCACGGGTAGTGGGTATCGCAGGCGTAGGTCAGGTTGGGTACGCTGGCGGCCACGTGGGTCATGGCCATGAGGCTGATGCCCAGGTGCGAATTGGAATGCATGGACATGCCCAGCCCCCACAACCGGCACATACGCGCCAAGGTCTGGGTGGCGCGCAGGCCGCCCCAGTAGTGGTGGTCGGACAGCAGCACCTTGACCGAGCCCATCTCGCAGCCCTTGCGGAAGTCTTGCATGGTGGTGATCACCATGTTGGTCGCCAGCGGCAGCTTGGTGTGTTTGGCCAACTCGGCCATGCCCTCCAGACCAGGCGTGGGGTCTTCGTAATACTCCAGGATCTCGTCGAGCGCTGGGGCCGCAGCGATGCTGGCGGCCAGCGACCAGTTGGCGTTGGGGTCTAAGCGCAGCGGCAGGCCGGGAAAGGCCTTGGCCAGTGCCTGCATGCAGGCCACTTCATGCGCGGGCTCGAACACTCCCCCCTTGAGTTTGATGCTTTGAAAGCCATACAGCTCGATCATGCGGCCCGCCTGCGCCACGATCTGCTCGGGGCTGATGCCTTCGCCCCAGGCATCGGGTGCGTAGGGCTTGCCAATGTGCTCCGCATACTTGAAGAACAAATACGCGCTGTACGGCACGGCCGGGCGTACCGCGCCGCCCAGCAGGTCGACCACCGGCGCGTTGACGATCTGGCCTTGCAAGTCGAGCATGCCGACCTCAAACGTGCTGATCACCTTGGGCGCATTTTTCGCGGCATGCGAGCCCGGTGCCAGTTCAAACTCCACCGCACCGGGCACGGCCTTGATGGTGGCGCGCACACGCTCTTCCATCTCATTGAGCGCAAAGGGCGACAGGCCGATCAGCAGCGGACGCGCCTGCTCCAGCACCTTGAGCATCGGCTCGTCGCCGTAGGTCTCGGAAATGCCGACGCGGCCGTCGCTGGTCTCGATTTCCACAATGGCACGCAGCGCCCAGGGTTCATGAATGCCGGCCGCATTCAGCAGCGGGCCGTCGCGGAAGGCAATCGGCGTGATGCGGACATGGGTGATGGTGATATCGCGTGCCAAGGTTGACTACTTTCTTTTCTGTGGGTTGATTGTTAGGTTACTCAGCGGTAGCCCCGGTCTTGCGCACCAACTCGCCCAGGCGGGCCGTGTCGGCAGCGGTAATGGCGGCCAATTCGGCCGGGCTGCTGCCCACCACTTGCATGCCAAACTGGGTTTCCAGCTTGTTCTTGAGTTCAGGCGCTTTCAGTGACTTGACGACCTCGGCGTTGAGGCGCGCCACCACGTCTTTCGGCGTGCCCTTGGGCGCGTACACAGCCTGCCAAGAAACCAAGTCAAGCCCTGGGAAGCCCGCCTCCGCCGTGGTCGGCACATCCGGGGCCAGCGGCGAACGGGTCTTGGTCGTCACCGCCAGAAATTTCAGCTTGCCTGCTTTCACCAGCGGCAGGCCTGCAGTGAGTTGGTCAAACAGAAATGGCACCTGGCCCGCCGCCACATCTTGCAGCGCTTGCGGGCTGCCCTTGTAGGCGATGTGCTGCATCGGCACCTTGATCAAGTCGGCCATCTGCGCGCCGGTAAGATGGGTGGAGGTGCCCGCACCCGACGAGGCGTAAGAAGCCTTCTCTGGGTTCTTGCGGATCCACGCCACCAGTTCTTGCACCGTGTTCACGCCCAGATCGCTGTTGACCATCAACACATTCGGTACATAGGCGATCAGCGAGACCGGCTCAAAGTCCTTCACCGGATCGTAGGGCAGCTTCTTGTAGAGCGAGGCATTGATGGCGTGTGTGCTGATGGTGCCGCCAATGAGCGTGTAGCCGTCGGCCGGCGCGCGGGCCACGGCCTGCACGCCAATCACGCCACCGGCGCCGGGCCGGTTGTCGATCACCACCGACTGCTTCAACGCCACCGACAAATCTTGCCCCACGGCGCGGGCGACAACGTCGGTTGATCCCCCTGCGGCAAATGGCACGACCCAGGTGATGGGCTTGGCGGCAGGCCAGTCGGCGGCGTAGGCGGCGGTGGCGAAGAGGCAGACGGCGCTGCAGGCGGCAGCAACCAAAGCGAAACGACGGTGCATGAAATGTCTCCAAAATTATTGAAATCGCAGCGCATTGAAGCACTAATGTATTAGTGTGTCAATGAAAGGCCCGTCTAAAATCAAGGTGCAACCCGCTACGCCCGATGAACACACCCCACAAACTCGACCGCACGCGCCAAGCCGCCCCGCAAGTCTTTGAATGGTTGCGCAAAGCCATCATTTCGCTGGAGCTCACGCCCGGCACGCCACTCGTGCGCACCGAACTCGCCGAACGCTTTGAGCTGAGCCAAACCCCCGTGCGAGACGCGCTGATGCAACTGAGCCAGGAAGGGCTGGTGGACGTCTTCGCGCAACATGCCACGCTGGTCAGCCGCATCGACTTGCGCTCAGCCGAGCAAGCGCAATTTCTGCGTCGCTCGATCGAACTGGAAGTGATACGCACATTGGCGCTGGCGGGGGACACCGTGCTGCACGCCCGTTTAGCAGCCATGGTGGACGTGCAAGCGGCCCTTGCCGCCCACGGCACCGACGAATTCATTGCCGCAGACCAAGCCTTTCACCGCACCATGTACGAAGCTGCCGGTGCACCCGATCTGTTTGAGTTGGTACGCCGCCGCAGCGGCCATCTGGACCGGCTGCGCCGCCTGGACTTGCCTTCTCCCGGCAACTCGGAGCGCGTGGTGCGCGACCACCGCCGCATCGTCGAAGCGCTGGCCATCGGAGACGCAGAAGCGGCACAGGAGGCGCTGCGCGCGCACCTCTCCGGCACGCTGGGCCGCGTGACCGACATCCAAATACGGTACCCGGAATACATCTCCGGATAACCTGGCCGGGGATTGGAATGGAGATCGGGCGAGGGGCGCGTCGGGTCGTGCCACCGCGTGGTATTGCGACCGTATTTCTTTTCGCCCGGCAGGGCTAGACATCTTGCAACATTTGCCTCTCTGAACGATGATGATGGCAACTTGTATAGACAGGATTTTTTGCCATGACCAACAGCTCTCTCGTCCTCCACCCCGGCCACGTTAGCCTGGCCGAATTGCGCCGCATCTACACCACCAATGCCCCGTTAGCGTTGGCTCCCGAGGCCGAAGCGGGCCTGCTCAGTTCGCAAGCTGCGGTGCAGCGCATCGTGGATGAAGACCAGGTGGTCTACGGCATCAACACCGGCTTTGGCAAACTCGCCAGCACCAAGATTGCGCACGACCGGCTGGCCGATTTGCAGCGCAACCTGGTGTTGTCCCACAGCGTAGGCACAGGCGCGCCATTGGCTGCGCCAGTGGTGCGGTTGATTCTGGCCACCAAGGCCGTGAGCTTGGCGCGTGGCCACTCGGGTGTGCGGCCTGCGCTGGTGCATGCCTTGTTGGCGCTGGCAAATGCCGGTATCACGCCTCACATCCCCGCCAAGGGCTCGGTGGGCGCTTCTGGCGACCTGGCGCCGTTGGCGCACCTGGCCTGTGTGTTGATTGGTGAAGGCCAGGCTTTCACGGCCGACGGCACGTTGGTCAGCGGCGCAGAAGCCATGCAAAGCATTGGTTTGGCGCCCTTTGTTTTGGGCCCGAAAGAAGGCTTGGCCTTGCTCAACGGCACGCAGGTTTCCACCTCGCTGGCCTTGGCCGGTTTGTTTGGTGCCGAGCAAGTGTTGGGTGCTGGCTTGGTGGCCGGCGCCTTGTCGCTGGAAGCGATTCAAGGCTCGATCAAACCGTTTGATGCGCGTGTACATGCCGCGCGCGGCCATCCCGGCCAGATCGCCGTGGCAGCCGCCGTGCGCGCCTTGCTCGACGGCAGCGAAATCGTGCCCTCGCACCCCGATTGCGGCCGCGTGCAAGACCCCTATTCCATCCGCTGTGTGCCGCAAGTGATGGGCGCATGTCTAGACAACCTGCAACACGCCGCACGCGTGCTGCAAATCGAGGCGAATGCGGCTTCCGACAACCCGCTGGTGTTCGACAACGGCGACGTGATCTCGGGCGGCAACTTCCACGCCGAGCCGGTGGCGTTTGCGGCCGACATCATTGCGCTGGCCGTGGCAGAAATCGGCGCTATCTCTGAGCGCCGCCTGGCGCTGCTGCTCGACACCGGCTTGTCGGGCCTGCCGCCTTTCTTGGTGCGTGACGGTGGTGTCAACTCCGGCTTCATGATTGCGCAGGTCACGGCCGCCGCCTTGGCATCCGAAAACAAGTCGCTGGCCCACCCGGCCAGCGTGGACAGCCTGCCCACCTCCGCGAACCAGGAAGACCACGTGTCGATGGCCACATTTGCCGCGCGCCGCTTGGGCGACATGGTGAACAACACCGCTGTGGTGGTGGGCATCGAAGCCATGGCCGCAGCACAAGGCATGGAGTTGAAGCGCGGACTCAAAAGCTCGCCGCTGGTGGAAGCTGAGTTTGCGCGCCTGCGCAGCAAGGTGGCCTTTCTGGAGCAAGACCGCTACCTGGCCACCGACGTGGAAAACATGCGCCTGTGGGCGCTGCAAAGCGAATGGCCGACGGCGGTGCAGCAGATCGTGCCGAGCTTCGCCTAAACGCCTAAGCCGGGGGGGTGGTCGGCGTGGTGGAGAACACACCGATCAGCCGGTAACTATGTCCCGGGTGGTAAAGCCTTGCAATCGACGCCACCCGTCCCTGCGACACCGTGCGCCGCGACACGCGTAGCAACGCCGCCCCGACCTCGGTTCGCAAATGCCCGGCCAGCGCAGCCTCGGCGTTTACCGCTTCCACCACCTGCTCGGCTGCGGTCAAGGGCGCACGCTCGAACAGATGGCCGGACGCGGTCTGGGCCGCCAGGTCCAGCGACAGAAAGTCGGGCACCACCTCGGGGTTGATGAAGCGCTCTTCAAACTGCACCGGCACGCCGTTTTCCAGGTGCAGCACCTGGCAGCAGAACACCTGGGCGCCCGGCGCACACTGCATTGCCTGGGCAATGGGTGCGCTGGCTTCAATGCTGGTTTGTAGCAGCACCACACTGCTATGGGTATGGCCGCGCTCATCGATCTCTTCGCGGATGTCTTTCACACTCAGGATGTTGGAGATCGGCTGCAGGTCGGCCACATAAGAGCCAGATCCATGCCGCCGCTCGATCAGCCCTTCGGCCTGCAATTCCTGCAGCGCGCGGCGCACGGTCATGCGCGCCATCTTGAATTGTTCGACCAGTTCCCGTTCCGACGGCAGCTTGAAACCCGGCTTCCAGCCGCCTTGCTCAATCGCCTGGCGGATGGCGCTCTTCACATCTTCATAACCGTTGCGTGTGGTGGCCATTCAAGCCTCCCGCAAATGGCGCGTGGTGGCGGGCGCGCCACTGGCCAGGGCACGCACGGCGTCGAAGCGCAGCCGGCCGCTCACCAGCCCCTGCGCATCGGTCACGGCCAGTTCGGCCGCACCGGTTTCCAGCAGCAAGGCCAATGCGTCACGCAGCGTCGCCGCGGCTTCCACACGTGGAGCGCCAGGCACCGGCGTTGCGGATTCCTGCACGTCACCCACCAAGGCCAAAGCCAGGCGTTTGAGCGCACGCCCCGCACCTAGAAATGAGGCCACGAAATCATTGGCGGGAGCGGCCAGCAAAGCATCGGGTGTGTCGATCTGCAGAATACGCCCGTCACGCAGAATCGCCACGCGGTCGCCCATCTTCAGGGCTTCGTCGATGTCGTGTGTCACGAAGACAATGGTCTTCTTCAGCTTTTGCAGGATGCGCAGAAACTCGTCCTGCAGCGACGCGCGGTTGATCGGGTCGATGGCACCAAAAGGTTCGTCCATCAGCATCACTGGTGGGTCGGCCGCCAGCGCACGCGCCACACCCACGCGTTGGCGCTGCCCGCCCGACAACTCGCGCGGATAACGTTGTCGATATTGATCCGGCGCCAGACCCACCAGCGCCAGCAACTCATCCACACGCGCCTGGATGCGCGGCTCCGCCCAGCCCAGCAGGCGCGGCACGGTGGCAATGTTCTCGGCAATGGTGAAGTGCGGGAACAAACCTGTCTGCTGGATCACGTAGCCGATATTGCGGCGCAACGCCACTGCGTCTTGTTCGCGCACGTTGCGGCCGGCCACCTCGATCAGGCCCGAGTCGGGCTCGATCATGCGGTTGATCATGCGCATGGTGGTGGTCTTGCCGCAACCCGAAGAGCCGATCAGCACACACAGCTCGCCTTCGGGAATGCTCAGCGACAAGCCGTCGACTGCGGGCCGCTGCGCGCCCGGAAACTGCTTGGTCAGGCCTTCGATATGGATCATGGATTGCGCAGCCCTTTGGGCGTGAAATGTTTTTGCAGCGAGCCGAACAAAGTATCAACCACGATGGCCAGCATGGTGGCGGGAATGGCACCCAGCAGCAACTGGGGCACGGCCATCATCGCCACGCCAGATGTAATGAATTCACCCAGGCCGCCGCCGCCGATATAAGCCGCCAGCGTGGCACCCGAGATGACCTGCACCGCCGCGATGCGCAGCCCGGCGAAGATGGTGGGCTGCGCCAGCGGCAGGCGCACGCGCCAGGTGATTTGCCGCTCACGCATGCCCATGCCGCGCGCCGCGTCGATCACCTCGGGGTCAATGCCGCGCACACCCGCATAAGTGTTGAGCAAAATGGGTGGCAAGGCCAGCAGCGCCAGCGCCACCAGCGACGGCAGAAAACCCGTGCCCAACAGCGGCATGGCCAGCGCCAGCACGGCCAGCGATGGCAGCGTGCGCCCGGTATTGGCCAGGTTGATGGCCAGCAGCACGCCACGCTGCGACAACGCCAGGCGCATGCCCAGCGGAATCGCCACCAGCGCCCCCAGCCCCAAGGCGCAAGCCGACAACAGCACGTGTGTCCACAGCGCGGAGCCCACGCGCGACGGGTCGGACAGGAACATGTCCCAGGCTTGCGACAGGATGTTCATGCCGCCCCCTTGCGCAGTTTGTTTTCCACGGCGTGCAGCGACACGTCGACCAGCACCGACAGCAGGCAAGCCGCCAACGCGCCAACCCAGATCTTGGCCGCGTGGTCACTCGACATGCCACTGAAGATGATGTTGCCCAAACCACCCGCGTTCACAAAGGCCGCCACCACGGTGATGCTGATCACCGTGACCGCCGCCACACGCAAGCCCGCCACGATGATGGGGGCGGCCAGCGGCAGTTCGATGCGGCGCAGGATTTGCGCGCCATCCATGCCCATGCCGCGCGCGGCGTCCACCACATCGGCCGGCACCTCGCGGATGCCGGTGGCCACGTTGCGGATCAGGATCATCAGCGAGAACATCACCATCGCCAGGATGGCGTTGGTTTTACCCAAGCCCACAATGGGAATCAGTAGCGCCAGCAGCGCCATGGTGGGAATGGTGTAGAGCACGCCCGCAATACCCAGCGTGATGGACATCACCCGCTGGCTGCGCGCGGCCCAAATGCCCAGCGGCAGCGAGATGGCAAACGCCAGCAGCAGCGCCGAACCCGACACAAAAATGTGTTCGCCCAAGGCTTGCAGCACCTGGTCCCAGTTTCTGATCAACCACTTCATGCCGCGCCACTCTCTTCAAATCCACGGCGGTCCAACAGCGTGCCAGCCAGCCAATGCGTGTACAACAACTCGACTTCGGGGCCCAGCGGGCGGTCTTCTTCCAGCGTGGGCACCAACGCGCGCACGGCCGCGTAGATGCGGCGCGCGCCCGCGCCCATTTGGTCGAGTGCCACGCCGCGCAGATCGACGGCCTGGGCGGCACTGAGCAGTTCGATGCAGGCCAGATAAGCCAAGGCATGACCCAGCCGTTGCGTCTTGTCGACCACTTGCGGTGCCATCAAGGCGTGGTCTTCCGAGGTTTCCGACACCGGGAAGAAATCCAGGCAAGCCGGGTTGGCCAGATGCCGCACCTCGCTCCACAGCGCGGTCAAGGTCTTTTGAATGGTGGCGAAGCCGGAATGGTCTGGCCCCAGCCGCGTGAGCTGCAACGGCAGCCCGCTGGTGCCCGGTGAATACAGCCGCTGACAGCGCTGCACCACGGCCGACGCCGCCTGGGCAAACGCCAGGCCCACACCCTCCAGCGAGAGCACCAGGCCAGGAATATGGAAGTTGCTGGTGGAGATCAGCCGCCCCGCCCCCAAGGCACCCACGGCGCCTTCAGGCAGCACCAGCGGGCTGTCGCCAGCGCCATTGAGTTCTGCTTCGATGTGTTGACGCGCGTCGCCCAGGGCCCACCAAGCGGCACCGTGGATCTGCGGCACACAGCGCAGCGACAAGGGGTCTTGCACCCGCCGCGCCGCGCCGCTTTGCCACAGCGCGCTGCCGGCCAGTAAGGCTTGCAGGCGCTCTGCGCTCTGCGCCACACCCGGCGTGGGCCGGGCCGCCACGGCCTCGGCGCAAAACGGCGACAGATTGGCCTGAAAGCCCTCCAGCGTGAGCACGGCCGCATGGTCCAGCAGATCGAGCACGCGGGCCAGGTGTTGCCAAGCCAGTGCCGCGCCACCCACGGTGAAGGCGTTGGAACTGATCAAGGCCAGGCCGTCCTTGGGGCCCAATTCCACCGGCGTGAGCCCGGCGCGGCGCAAGGCTTCAGCACCGGGCAGGCGCTCACCTTGATACTCGGCAATGCCGGCCCCCAGCAGCACCTGCATGGCGTGCGACATGGGCGCCAGATCAGCCACACCAATCGAGCCCACTGCGGGCACTACCGGGTGTACACCCGCATTGAGCAGTGCCAGCAGCGCATCAAACACGGCAGGTGTAATGCCCGAGCTACCAACGGCAAGTCCCGCCAGGCGGCTGAACAAGGTGGCGCGCACACGCTCTGCGCCCACTTCCGGCCCCACGCCCACACTGCGCGCCTGGATGGCGCGCACCTGGTAGGCCGCCTGCTGGGCCGGGTCAATCGCCTTGCCCACGTTGGCACCCAGGGCGCTATTCAAGCCGTAGATCGGTGTGCTGGACGCAGCCAGTTGATCCACCACGGCGCGGGCGGCCTGCAGCCGCTGCGCCACCGCTGGCGCAACGGCCACCCGGGCGCCGCCCTGCGCCACGCGCAAGACATCCTGCACCGAGACCGGGCCTTGGCCCAGCACCACGTCCGCGCCGGCTGGCGCCATGTTGTCGAATTGCATGCGTGCAGCCTTGGGGGCAATACTTAACGCACAATGCCCTTCTCTTTCAGGAAGGCCTTGGCCACGTCCTTGGGTTCTTCTTTCTCGCCGTCGACCTGGTAGTTCAACTGCGCCATGGTCGCATCGTCCAGCAGCGCGCTGATCTTGTTGGCGACTTCACCCACCTTGGGGTTGGCATCCAGCACGTCCTTGCGGATCACCGGGGCCAGGTAGTACGGTGGCCACAGGTTCTTGTCGTCTTTCAGGCGCGTGAGCTTCATGGCCGAGATCATGCCGTCGGTCGAATAACCATTGACCACCTGCACCTGGTCACCCTTCAGCGCCTGGTAACGCAGGCCGATGGCCAGTTGCAGGTCTTCCTTGAATTCCATGCCGTAGGTGGCCTTCAATCCGGGCAGGCCGTCCTTGCGGTCGCGAAACTCGGGGCCGGCACCCAGTTTCAGTTCCTTGGCCACCTTGGTCAGGTCGGACAGCGTGGCAATCTTGTACTTGGCGGCCACTTCGGGTTTGACCACCATCACGTAGGTGTTGTTCATCGGTGCCTGGTTCAGCACCACCAGGCCATTGGCGGCGTAAGCGGTCTTGACCTTGTCATAAACGGCCTGCTTGTCCGTCATGGGGGCTTCCTTCAGCACGGCCAGCAGCATGGTGCCGGTGTACTCGGGATAGAAGTCGATCTGCTTTTCTTCCAGCGCCTTCTGGGCGATGAGGGTGCCGCCCAGGTTGATCTTGCGCTCCACCTTGATGCCGTTGGCCTCAAAAGCCTGCGCATAGATCTCGGCCAGCACATATTGCTCGGTGAAGTTCTTGGAGCCCACACGGATCGTCTGAGCCGAAGCGGCAACAACACAACCCAGTGCCGCAGCGGCCACCAGAACGGTTTTAAGACGAGACTGCAGACGGGACGAAGAATTGGCAAACGGCTTGATCATGGAAAGCTCCGGCGACAAAATCATTGTGGAAGAACGCAACCCAACGCGAGCCATGCAATTGGCGTGCCCAGGCATCCAAGTGGTCTATGCCAGTTTTGCGCACCAAAAACAAACAACGTCGCCCCACGCCAAGTTGTATGAACCACTTTAATGCAAAAGTGCCCGTTTTGGCGCACTCCGAAAAGTGCATAAGCTAATTCAGTGCATGCATGTTTTTTCAGCGCCAGCGAGTTGACCATGCACCCGATTGAACCTATAGTGGTATATACCACTTCACTTATCAGCGCCACGAAAGCACGACCTTGAAGAACATCAACCTCACCTACCTCAACGGCCCCGACATCGCCCGCATCGGCTTGACGGACGACGAAATCCTGGCCGCCGTAGAACAAGGCCTGCTGGCCCAAGGCAATGGCCAGACGGTGATCGAGCCACGCGTCCACCTCACGCCCGACCCGGCGTTTCGCGGCCACTTCAACGTGCTGCGCGGCTACATCGCCCCCATGAACCTGGCGGGCGTGAAGATCGTGGGCGACTATGTGGACAACTACAAGCAGGGCCTGCCATCTGAGATGGCCATGCTGAACCTGTTCGACCCGCGCACCGGCATGCCCGTGGCCATGCTCGACGCCACCTTCATCACCGATGCGCGCACCGGCGCCATCACCGCACTCGGCGCCAAACACCTGGCGCGCAAGAACAGCAAGGTGCTGGGCCACATTGGCGCGCGCGGCACGGCCTACTGGAACGTGCGCCTGCTGAACCACCTGTTCGACTTTGACGAGATCCGCATCCACTCGCGCCGCCCCGAGAGCCGCGAAAAGTTTGCCGCCCGCCTGGAGCAAGACCTGGGCAAAAAGATCACCATCACCGAAGACTGGGAATCGTGTGTGCGCGGCGCCGACATCGTGGTCGAAGCCTCGCGTCTGGAAGAACCCACGCCGCTGCTCAAGACCGAGTGGATCAAACCAGGCGCGCTGGTCGTGCCCTACGGCACCATGAGCGCGGTCGAGTTGTCGCTCACCGACATCATGACCAAGATGGTGGTGGACGACTGGGGCCAGTGCAAGGGTGGCCCGTTCGGCTCCTTGCGCGCCCACGTCAACGCGGGCAAACTTTCTGAACAAACGCTGCACGCCGAGCTGGGCCAGATCGTGGCCGGCCTCAAACTCGGCCGCCAAAGCGACGACGAGACCAACATCTTCTGGCACCGCGGCCTGTCGCTGAGCGACATTGCCCTGGGCCACGCGCTGCTGCAGAAAGCCGCCGCCATGGGCATCGGCCAGCAACTGGTTTACGCCTAACGCTTTTTCACGACGCCAAGACATGATCGCCAACGCCCGCATGTACGCCGTCACCCCCGAGGTGGCCCAAGCCTGGCGCAGCTTGCTGCTGCGCGTGGGTGCACTGGCCGGCGTGCCGTGGGACTACGTGGAACACGCAGCCCCGGCGCCCGTGGCCGCGCTGTGGGATCGCACCGACCTGGGCGCGGCCTTCATGTGTGGCCTGCCCTACATCACGCGCGCCCACAAGGCCTTGGCGACGCACACCGCACCACCGGTCATTCTGGCTGCGCCCGTGCCAGCGCCCGCCCGTTACGCAGGTCAGCCGGTGTACTTCACCGAGTTTGTGGCGCGCCGCGATGCCGGGTTTGCCAACCTGGCCGCCACGTTTGGCCGCCGCTTGGCGCACATGCTGCCCGAGTCGAATTCGGGCTTCAACGCACCGCGCCACCATTTGATGACCTTGATGCAGTCAGCGCCAGCAGGCCAAACCAGCCTGTTTGCCGCCACCGCTGCACCCACCACCACACCCATGGCGGTGATACGCGCCGTGCTTGACGACCAAGCCGAAGTCGGTGTGGTCGACAGCTACGTGCTCGACCTGTTGCGCCGCCACGCCCCCGAGCTGATGGCGCCACTCGCCACGCTGGACGTGACCATCGCCTCGCCGATTCCGTTGCTGGTCAGCAGCCCCAACCAGGCGCCTGAGGTCACGCAGCGTGTGCGCGAAGCCCTGCTCAACGCCCATGAAGATGCGGCATGCCGCACGCAGATGGATCTGCTGCTGCTGCAACGCTTCACCACTGCTCAGTCCGAAACCTATGAGGTGCTGGCCGCGCGCGAAGCCGCAACCAACCGCGCGGGTTTCGCCCTCACTACATCCGCAGACTAAACCGTCACCCTCTTTTTTGCCCAACGCCTGGAGACAGCCATGAACGCACCCGAAACCTTCACACCACAGAACGCTGATCCACGCGTAGACCCGACCCGCGTCATCCGCGCGCCGCGCGGCACCACCTTGCACTGCAAGAACTGGATTGCCGAGGCCGCCTACCGCATGATCCAGAACAACCTCGACCCCGAAGTGGCCGAGAACCCGCAAGCCCTGGTGGTCTACGGCGGCATTGGCCGCGCCGCACGCGACTGGGCTTGTTTCGACCAGATCCTGGCGTCGCTCAAAGACCTGGAAGAAGACGAGTCGCTGCTGGTGCAATCCGGCAAGCCCGTGGGCGTGTTCAAGACGCACGCCAACGCGCCACGTGTGTTGATCGCCAACTCCAACCTCGTACCCAAGTGGGCCAACTGGGAACACTTCAACGAACTCGACCGCAAGGGCTTGTTCATGTACGGCCAGATGACGGCCGGCAGCTGGATCTACATCGGCGCGCAAGGCATCGTGCAGGGCACGTTTGAAACCTTTGTCGAAGCCGGTCGCCAGCACTACAACAACGATTTGTCCGGCAAGTGGATCCTGACCGCCGGCCTGGGTGGCATGGGCGGTGCGCAGCCGCTGGCCGGTGTGTTGGCAGGAGCTTGTGTGTTGGCCATCGAATGCCAGCAAAGCAGCATCGACTTCCGCCTGCGAACGCGTTATGTGGACAAACAAGCCAAGGACATTGACGACGCGCTGGCGCTCATCCAGCAGCACACGGCGGCCGGTGAAGCCGTGTCCATTGCGCTGCTGGGCAACGCCGCTGAGATCGTGCCCGAGCTGGTGCGGCGCGCCAAGGCCGGCAGTATCAAGCCCGACCTGGTGACCGACCAAACCTCGGCCCACGACCTCATCAACGGCTACCTGCCCGTGGGGTGGACTGTGGCCGAGTGGAAAGCCGCGCAGCAAGACCAAGCGCAACACGCCGCGCTGACCGCCGCCGCCGCCAAAGGCTGCGCCGTGCACGTGCAAGCCATGCTCGACTTCCAGGCCATGGGCATTCCCACGGTGGACTATGGCAACAACATCCGCCAGGTGGCGTTCGACCAAGGCGTGCAAAACGCCTTCGACTTCCCCGGTTTTGTGCCGGCCTACATTCGCCCGCTGTTCTGCGAAGGCAAGGGCCCGTTCCGCTGGGTGGCGCTCTCTGGCGACCCGGAAGACATCTACAAGACCGACGCCAAGATCAAAGAACTGTTCCCCGACAACCACCACACCCACCGCTGGCTCGACATGGCGCGCGACCGCATCGCCTTCCAGGGCCTGCCCGCACGCATCTGCTGGCTCGGCCTGGGCGAGCGCCACCTGGCCGGCCTGGCCTTCAACGAAATGGTGAAGAACGGCGAACTGAAGGCGCCCATCGTCATCGGCCGCGACCACCTGGACACCGGCTCGGTGGCCAGCCCCAACCGCGAGACGGAGAGCATGCGCGACGGCACCGATGCGGTTTCTGACTGGCCGCTGCTCAACGCCCTGCTCAACACCGCTGGCGGCGCCAGCTGGGTGAGCCTGCACCACGGCGGCGGCGTGGGCATGGGTTACTCGCAGCACGCCGGCATGGTGATCGTGGCCGACGGAACGGACGCCGCCGCGGAGCGCCTGGCGCGTGTGCTGGTGAACGACAGCGGCTCGGGCGTGATGCGCCACGCCGACGCCGGCTACGAACAAGCCATTGCCACAGCGAAGAAGCAAGGGCTGAAGTTGCCGATGGTCAAGTGACCGTGAAGCGATCGGCCAAGGATGGTTCTGTAATCATCCTTTAAGCCTTCACACGGTCTCGGTACGGTGGCAAAAATTTAGCTGCCCCATTCCCACTTCTCGGGAATGGGGTGTTCATTTTTGAAAAAGCTGCGTCCATACTTCGCGGATGCCAGCTCGTCGTCCCTTGCCAGCCAGTCCCTCAGCCGTCCCCACCGCCGACCGCGTGTTGCAGGTCTTGGCGGTGCTCGCGCAGCAAGGCCGCACCATGGCCGCGCCCGAGTTGATGGAGCACACCGGCCTGGCGCGCAGCACGCTGTACCGCCAGTTGGCGCGCCTCAAACGCTGGGGCTTTGTGCTGGAGCGTGATGGCCAATACGCGCCCGGCCCGGTCAGCCTGCAACTCGCGCTGGGCTTCGACCTCGCCTCCCATTTGGTGCCCTTGGCGCGCCCGGCCATGGCCGAGCTGTGCCAGCAGTCGCATGAAAGCGTGGGCCTGATCGTCGCCGTGAACGATCAGGCGATTTGCCTGGACATGGTAGAGACCAGCCAGTCGCTGCGCTGCTCGTTTGAAAAAGGCCGCAGCGTGCCGCTGCGCCTGGGTGCCTCGGCCAAATGCCTGCTCGCCCACCTGCCCGAAGACCGGCGCAATGCGCTGCTCGACCACCACTACGGCGCCAACACACCCACCCGCGCCGCCGCACTGCAAGAGCTGCAAGCCATACGCGACACGGGTTATGCCGTCAGCACCAGCGAGGTGGATGCCGGCGTGTGGGGCTGCAGCGTGCCGCTGTTCCGCGCGCCGCGCCAGTCGGTCGGTGCGATCACGCTGATGGCACCCATCTTGCGTGCCCAAGGGCAGGAGTCGGCGCTGATCCACATGACCGTGGTGGCCGGTGCCCGCATCTCGCGCGAGCTGTCACCCCATTGATGCAGCCGTGATACCGCATTGCTTCCCCGCCGACCCTACCCCTCTCTTTTCCCCCTCTTTTTGACATCCCCCAACCGGAGCTTTTCCATGAACATCCGCCGCAGCATTCTTTTGGCCAGCCTGTCCGCTCTCGCAGCCCTGGGCTCCCTCTCGGCCCAAGCCCAAGACAACGTTTTGCGCGTGGGCACCGACGCCACGTTTCCCCCCATGGAGTTTGTTGACAACGGCAAACGCACGGGTTTTGACATTGAACTGGTCGAAGCCATTGGCAAGGCCATGGGCAAGCAAGTGGAATGGGTCGACATCGACTTCAAGGGCCTGGTCCCCGGCCTGATCTCCAAGCGTTTTGACATGGCCGTGTCGGCCATCTACATCACCGACGAACGCAAGAAGGTGGTGGACTTCACCACGCCTTACTACGCCGGCGGCCTGGTGGCGATGGTGAAAGACAGCAACACCGCACTGCAAAAACTGTCCGATCTGGACGGCAAGAAAGTCAGCGTGCAAGTGGGCACCAAGTCTGTGAGCTACCTGGAGCAAAACTTCCCCAAGGTGCAACGCGTTGAAGTAGAAAAGAACCAGGAGATGTTCAACCTGGTGGATATCGGCCGTGCAGATGCCGCCGTGACCGGCAAGCCCGCCGCTTACCAATACGTGCGCACCCGCCCGGGCCTGCGCGTGCTGCAAGAGCAGATCACCACCGAGGAATACGGCATGGCCATCCGCAAGGACTCGCCAGAGTTGACCAAGGCCGTCAATGCCGCCTTGACCAAGCTCAAGGCCGACGGCACCTACGACGCCATCGTGAAGAAGTGGTTCAGCGCCGCCAAGTAATAACAGCCCCCCGGCTTTTCACGCGCTGCGCGCGTGTAACTGCTCCCCCCAAGGGGGAGGCGCGGCCGGCTTGGGGCAGCCCGGTGCTCGGCGTAATGACAGCCCCCCGGCTTTTCACGCGCTGCGCGTGTGTAACGCCTCCCCCCAAGGGGGAGGCACGGCCGGCTTGGGACGGCCCGGCGCTCGGCCTTAAGAAGGATTGACCATGGATTTAGATTTTTCCCCTGTATGGGCCGGTTGGCCCCAACTGCTGCCCGGCGCCGCCGTGACCATCGAGGTCACCGCCGCCTCGCTGCTGCTGGGCTGCGTGATGGGCCTGCTGATCGGCATTGGCCGGCTCAACCCCAAGCGCCGCTTCGTCTACAGCCTGTGCACGGCTTATGTGGCGGTGATCCGCGGCACGCCTTTGCTGGTGCAGTTGTTCATTCTGTTTTTTGGCTTGCCGCAATTCGGCATCTTGCTGCCGGCGTTTGTCTGCGGCGTGATCGGGCTGGGCATTTACTCGGGCGCCTACGTGTCTGAAGTGGTGCGCGGCGCCATCCAGTCCATCGACAAAGGCCAAATGGAAGCCGCGCGCTCCATTGGCATGTCGTCTGGCCAGGCCATGCGTGCGGTGATCTTGCCGCAAGCCGTGGTGCGCATGATTCCGCCGCTGGGCAACGAGTTCATCGCGCTGATCAAGAACTCGGCACTGGTGTCGCTGCTGACCATCCACGACGTGATGCACGAGGGGCAAAAGATCATCAGCGTGTCGTACCGCTCGCTCGAGGTTTACCTTGCCATTGCCGTGGTCTACTTTATTTTGACGGGCATCACCACCCTGGTGCTGCGCCACATTGAATTGCGCCTGCGCGCTGGAGGCATGGTGCAATGAACGCCGCAACCCAAAAGACTGACTCTCAGAATAGCGAACCCATCGTTCGCATCCGCGGCCTGCGCAAAGCCTTTGGCGACCACGTGGTGCTCAATGGCATTGACTTCGACGTGATGCCCTCGCAAGTGGTGGTGGTGATTGGCCCCAGCGGCTCGGGCAAAAGCACATTTTTGCGCTGCTGCAACGGACTGGAGCAACCACAAGGCGGCCAGGTCGACATCTGCGGCCGCACGCTGGTGCAAGACGGCAAGATGCTGGCCGATGCCGACCTGAACGCGCTGCGCGAAGAAGTGGGCATGGTGTTCCAGTCGTTCAACCTGTTTCCGCATTTGAGCGTGCTCGACAACGTGACGCTGGGCCCACGCATGCTGCGCAAGTTGTCGCGCGCAGCAGCCGACGCCGAAGCCCAAACGCTGCTCGCCAAGGTTGGCCTGGCGCACAAAGCCAGCGCCATGCCGGCCAGCTTGTCGGGTGGGCAAAAGCAACGTGTAGCGATTGCACGCGCGCTGGCCATGCACCCACGCGTGATGCTGTTCGACGAACCCACCTCCGCACTCGACCCCGAACTGGTGGGCGAAGTGCTGCAGGTCATGAAGGTCTTGGCCAGCGAAGGCATGACCATGATGGTGGTCACGCACGAGATGGATTTCGCCCGCGAAGTGGGCGACGTGGTGGTGGTGATGGACGGCGGTGGCATCATCGAGGCCGGCCCGCCCGAGACGATTTTTACCGCGCCTACCCAAGAGCGCACACGCTCGTTTTTGCAGGCGGTTTTGACGAGGACTTAAAAAGAGATCTGCCAATGCCCGAGACAACGCCACCCACTTTTTCTGCCGAGATCCAAGCCCGCGTTCATGCTCGCCTGACCGATACCCTGGTGCAAAACTTCGCGCGCGACGGCGCCATCTGCATCCGGCAATTGCTCTCGCCAGAAGAAGTGGCGTTGTTGCGCGACGGCATTGAAGCCAACCTGGCCCACCCCAGCCCGCGCGCCAAAGTGGCCAGCCGGCCGGACGACCCGGGCCGCTTTTTTGAAGACTTCTGCAACTGGCAAGACATTGACCAGTTCGGCCGCTTCATCCATGAAGCGCCGCTGGCCCTGGCCGCGCAAAAGCTGATGGCCTCCAACACGGTGCGTCTGTACCACGACCATCTGTTGGTCAAAGAACCCGGCACGCGCCAGCGCACGCCGTGGCACCAAGACCAGCCGTACTACAACATCGAAGGCCAGCAAAACGTGAGCATGTGGATTCCGGTTGACCCGGTTTCGCGTGCCTCCACTCTGGAGTTTGTGGCCGGCTCGCACAAGGGCCCGTGGCTCATGCCGCGCACCTTCATGGACAACCAGGCCAAGTGGTTTCCTGAAGGCAGCCTGGCCGACCTGCCCAACATCGAAGCGCAGCGTGATGCCTACCCCATCATCGGCTGGCAGATTGAACCTGGCGACGTGGTGTGTTTCCACATGCTGGCCCTGCACGCGGCGGCCGGCGTGGATGGCCCCAACCGGCGGCGCGTGTTCTCGGTGCGTTTCTTGGGCGACGACGTGCGCCACGCACCGCGCCCCTGGAAAACATCGCCCGACTTTCCCGGCCTGGCCGAGAGCCTGCCCGCCGGTGCGACTATGGATCACCCCTTGTTTCCACTGCTGGTGACCAGCAACTGACCCTCATCAGATATGCAATTTTTTGACCTCGCCAAGATCACCCCCAGCCCCTGGAAAAACGGCGGTGGCTACACCCGCGAACTGGCCTGCTGGCCACCCGGCGCGGGCATGGACAGCTTCGAGTGGCGCGTGAGTGTGGCCACCATCGCCGCCTCTGGCCCGTTCTCGGCGTTTGCCGGGGTCGACCGGCAGATCATGTTGCTCGACGGCGATGGCGTGCAACTCTCCACCGCTGACGACACTCTGCAACACGCGTTCAACCACGCGTTGGTGCAACGCTGGCAACCGTTTGCTTTCTCGGGCGACGTGGCGGTCGATTGCCAGTTGCAAGGCGGCACCTCCACCGACTTCAACCTGATGCTGCGGCGCGGCGCGTGGCAGGGCGACGTTAAGGTGATCAACCAAGCCTGCCAGCCCGGCAGCACACCCGCAGGCCTGTGCCTGGTGCTGGCCGGCATGTGGCAGGTCACCCCCTCGGGCGAGAGCGGCCAATACATCAAACCCGGCCAGGGCTGGTGGTGGCATGACCCAGCGGCCACACCGCTGCGTTTGCAACCCGTTTCACCGCCCAACCAACCGGCTTGTGTGGCGTGGGTGGGGCTCTCGCCCACGGCTTCCTGAGACCACGCCATGCACCACACCTCTGCAAACCCCACACCCCCCTCCAGCGCCGATGGCGTGTGGGAAGACCTTCACCTCGCGGCTGACCTGGCACAGCCCGACGTGCCAGTGCCTGCCAATACCGCTGCCAGCGTGGTGGTGCAAGACGGCCAAATCCGCTGGGTAGGCCCAAGCGACGCCCTGCCCGCAGCCTTCGCCACACTGCCGCGCCATGCAGGCTTTGGTGCGCTGGTCACGCCCGGTTTGGTCGATTGCCATACCCACCTGGTCTACGGCGGCCAACGCGCCAACGAGTTCGCCATGCGCCTGGCCGGTGCCAGCTATGAAGACGTGGCCAAGGCCGGCGGCGGCATCGTCTCATCCGTGCGCGCCACCCGCGAGGCGAGTGAAGACGCCTTGTTCCAAGCCGCGCTGCCGCGTTTGCAAGCGCTGCTGGATGAGGGGGTGTGTGCGATTGAAATCAAGTCCGGCTACGGCCTGGCGCTGGAGCACGAACGCAAACAACTGCGCGTAGCGCGCCGCCTGGGTGAAGCTCTGGGCGTGACAGTGCGCACCACCTTCTTGGGCGCGCACGCACTGCCGCCTGAGTACGCGGGGCGCAGCGGTGAGTACATCAAACTGGTGTGCGAGCAGATGCTGCCCGCCCTGGCCGCCGAAAGCCTGGTCGATGCAGTAGACGTGTTCTGCGAACGCATCGCCTTTTCGCTGGCCGAGACCGAGCAGGTGTTCCAGGCCGCGCAGCGTCTCGGCATTCCGGTGAAGCTGCACGCCGAACAAATCTCCAACATGGGCGGCAGCGCCTTGGCCGCGCGTTACGGCGCGCTGTCGTGCGACCACATTGAACACCTCGATGCAGACGGCATCGCCGCCATGAAATCGGCCGGTACGGTGGCCGTGTTGCTGCCCGGCGCCTACTACACGCTGCGCGACACGCAATTGCCGCCCATCGCGGGCCTGCGCGCCGCCGGTGTGCCCATGGCCGTGTCGACCGACCACAACCCCGGCACCTCGCCCGCGCTGAGCCTGCTGCTCATGGCCAACATGGCGTGCACGCTGTTCCGCCTCACCGTGCCCGAAGCGCTGGCCGGCATCACCACCCACGCCGCGCGTGCGCTGGGCTTGCAAGACACCCACGGCCTGCTGGCCAGCGGCCGCCCGGCCAACTTCGTGTTGTGGCCGGTGGCTGAAGCAGCAGAGCTGGCCTACTGGTTTGGTCAGAAGCCAGCTTGCACCATCGTGCGCCAGGGACGCGTGGTCCGAAACGACTTGCGCAACGATTTACCTTCGAAAGATCTATCCCATGGCGCATAGCCAACCACAAGCCCTGTTTGCAGAGCACGCCCTGCTGCCCACCGGCTGGGCACAAAACGTCTTGCTGCAGTGGAACGATGCCGGTGTGTTCACCGCCGTCACGCCCAACGCGTCCGCGCCCGCAGGTGTGCCCACCACACCCGGCCCGCTGCTGCCCGGCCTGCCCAACCTGCACTCGCATGCGTTCCAGCGCGCGTTTGGTGGGCTCACCGAATTTCGGGGGGCTGCACAGGACAGCTTTTGGAGCTGGCGCACGCTGATGTACCGCTTTGCGGCGCAACTCGGCCCTGAGCAGATCGAGGCCATTGCCACCTGGCTCTACATCGAAATGCTAGAAGCCGGCTACACCTCGGTGTGCGAGTTCCACTATGTGCACCACGAGCGTGACGGCCAACCCTACGCCGACGACGCCACACTAGCCCTGGCGCTGCTGCGCGCCGCGCACACGGCAGGCATCGGCCTCACGCTGCTACCCGTGCTATACCAAACCAGCGGCTTCGGCGGCCTGGCGCCCACAGCGGGCCAGGCACGCTTCATCCGCAGCACCGACTCGATGTTGAAACTGCTGCAGCGCCTGCAACCGCTGTGCGCAGCGCAAGGCGCCGCCCTCGGCTTGGCGCCACACTCGCTGCGCGCCGTGCCGCCCGACAGTCTGGCGGCCGCCATCGAAGGGCTCAACGCCATCAACCCGCAAGCGCCGGTGCACATCCACATTGCCGAGCAAACCGGCGAGGTGGACGCGTGCCTGGCCTGGAGCGGCCAACGCCCGGTGGAATGGCTGCTGAACCACGCCGACGTCAATACACGCTGGTGCCTGGTGCACGCCACCCACATGACGCCCACCGAGTACACCCGC
Organism: Hydrophilobacter chitinilyticus; assembly: GCF_049860745.1. Classification (GTDB taxonomy): domain Bacteria; phylum Pseudomonadota; class Gammaproteobacteria; order Burkholderiales; family Burkholderiaceae_C; genus Rhodoferax_B. Next base: position 5,406,078 of record NZ_CP187561.1, read on the forward strand.
GCCGCACAAACCGGCGCCGTGGCCGGCCTGTGCCCCAGCACCGAAGCCAACCTGGGCGACGGCCTGTTCGACCTGCCCGCCTGGCTGGCCGCCGGTGGCGCCTGGGGCGTGGGCTCGGACAGCCACGCGAGCGTCAACGCGGCTGAGGAATTGATGCTGCTGGAATACGGCCAGCGCCTGCAACTGCGCCAACGCAACGTGCTGGCCACAGCAGCGCAACCGCAAGTCGCCACCGCCATGACGCTGCAAGCTGTGGCCGGCGGCGCACAAGCCGCTGGCCGCGCCATCGGCGGCTTGGCCGTGGGCCAGTTGGCCGACTGTGTGGCGCTCGACGCGCAGCACATCGCGCTGCAAGGTTTGCCCGCCGCCGAACAACTCTCGGCCCACGTGTTCGCCAGCCACCGCACCTCGGCCGTGGCCGACGTGTGGGCCGCCGGTGTGCCCCGTGTACAAGCCGGGCGCCACACCCAAAGCGCCAGTGCAGCCGCCGCGTTTGTGGCCGCACGCCGCCAATTACTTGCATCGAATTGAGGAGAGCTATTTTGAGCACCACAAACACTGTCAGCGACCAACCCGCCTTCACCTTCCACCAGGGCACAGCCCCCCTGCTGGTCTCGATGCCGCACGTCGGCACCTACGTGCCCCCAGCCATCGCCGCGCGCTTAAGCGAAGAAGCCCGCCACGTGCCCGACACCGACTGGCACCTGGAAACCCTCTACGCCTTCGCCCGCGAACTTGGCGCCTCCATCCTGGTCGCCACCCACTCGCGCTATGTCGTCGACATGAACCGCCCGCCCGACGGCGCCAGCCTCTACCCCGGCCAAAGCGTCACCGGCCTGTGCCCCGTCGACACCTTTGACGACACGCCCCTCTACCCCAAGGGCGACGTGCCCACCGAAGCCGAAATCGCCGCCCGCCGCGACGCCATCTGGCAGCCGTACCACACGCAACTTGCCAGTGAACTGGCCCGCATCCGCCAACAACACGGCGTGGCCATGCTGTGGGACGCCCACTCCATCCGCTCGGTACTGCCACGCTTTTTTGAAGGCAAATTGCCCGACCTGAACCTCGGCACCGGCAAAGGCACGAGCTGCGACCCCACCCTGGCGCAAAGCGTGTTTGACATTGCACAAGCCGCGCAGGCCGACGGCTACACCTCCGTCCTGAACGGCCGCTTCACCGGCGGCTACATCACCCGCCAATACGGCCAGCCCGCACAAAACGTGCACGCCATCCAGTTGGAGATGACGCAATCTTCGTACATGGAAGAGACGCTGCCGTTTGCCTACCGGCCTGATTTGGCGGCGAAGGTGCAGCCGCATTTGCGGAAGATGTTGGAGGGGGTGTTGGCTTTTGCGGGGCGGGTGGGGAAGTAGTGAGGTTGGAAACAACTCGAACAGCCGCTAGCAGCAGTAGGGAACGAACTACATTCGACTAACTAAGGGGTACACCCTCGGTTAGTTGATGAAATATGGCGATACCCGCTTTGTGGCAATCCACAACTAGTCTTACCCCATCACTTTGTTCCAGTCGATGGGGTAGCCGGCTGCCTTTAATTCGCGCGACAAAGCCGTTTTCCAAGCCCCCCCATCGTCCAAGGGCTCCCACACCACTCCGGCAAAGTCAGTTGGGATTTCCAGTTCGCCTTTAGCCAAGGCACATACGTTATTTCGACCAAGATGGGCAATGAAATAGCCCAACTCGATTAGAACATTTTGCCGTGCACGAGGGCGTAGAGCATCGGGTGTCTTTCCTCCCACGTCATCCGGCGTCAATAGAACGACAGCAAAGCCAACGTCGTGATTTGCCTCAATTTTTTCAATTATTGTGCGACCTTGATTGGCTTGCTCACTCAATATGATGGCCTCGAATCCAATGCGCTCAATAAATCGAGCGACTGCCTGGCGAGCAGCTTCATCATGACCATGGACAATAAAAATCTTCTGAGAGTTGGCTGACTTAGTGCGCGCGGGCGTTTCGTCCAACACAGTTTCGGCAGCATCACCAATTTCTTCATTCAGCCATTTGATCGCCGTCTGTAAAAGTTGAGTGGCTTCGCTCTTGCCTTCTTTTACATACTGGCGTGCTTCATGACTGTTGTCACGAGGGCCGCCTCCAAAGGACATGGTCACACTCCCATGATCAAGACGAGTAGCCCGAGAGTACCGTCGAAATTCAACGGTATCGTGCCCAAAGACCGACGCTAGCGTACCTTCGATATTTTTCTCAAGAGCGGTTTGTTCTGAACTCCAGCGCTTGGTCAACCCCGTCTCATCGAAAGCCTGAATTTCCCCGATAAGGCGCTCCAGACGCACGACTCCTTTTCGCATCTGATCAATGCTTAAATTGGCCTGCGCTGGTGTCGGTGGTGGTTTACGAGTTGCCATTGCTTGCGGTTCCAATCCTAATGCAGCTTAATATTTTGCGGGACACAGCATGCAGCATGCATGCATTACCTTGCAAGCATCGACTCAATACTAGGCCAGATGACCGCCTGAGCAACGATTACAGACTCTCCGTTAAACGTGGCTGAAGGCGAACCATACAGCTTGTAGCCCAGCGCAATGGCCTCACTGACGCGGCGACAAAAAGTGGCGTCATCCACTCCCGTAAGGATGCGATAGGTGGGAAGACCGTTGGGAGTGGGTTCCATATAGTTCGCGCAGGTTGTAAATCGGCAAACATATTACTGCGCGCCTCATTCGCCGCGCATTCACATCAATCGGAACGGTTGATTGCCACGATGCCAACGAGTTGGACACTCACCATTCGAGACGCTCGGCGCTATTCCCCACAGGCTCTGCCATGGCCGCCAGGATAGATTCGCGCATACTGGACACAGAGAGAAGATGAAGCGTTTCTTGAATTCCGCGCCAGTCATCGAGAGACACGAGCACGGCGCTGTTGCCTTTGCCCGAGATGCAAACGGGCTGGTGCGACACGGCCACGTCCTCCATCAACTGATAGAAGTTGGCACGCGCTTCGCCGGCTGAAAGGTTTTGCATGGATCGGGCCTTAGCTCAAAAGCCAAATCCTACGTGACGGCGTCAGATTCAAGGTTGGAATCTACATGACTTGTGAATAAGTGATGTGGATTTCAAACCGTTGGTTCGAGGCTGCAATGCCAGCGTCCCGTCAGGACTCTCCAAGCCTGAACGCGAAAGGTTGACCCTCCCCTACCGTGCCCTCAACGCATTCCAATGCCGTCGCACGCGGTAACCCAGTCGGTGACGGTGGCCAAACACCGCACCTGGTGCGCCGATCTCGTCGGCATTCACGCGGTACAGCACGCGGCCGCCCCAGCCGGCGTTGTCGGCATTGCCGATACGGAACACGTAGCGGTAGTGCCGCTTGGCGAATGCAAGGGTGTCGGCGCTGAAGCGGCCGTAGGGCATAACGAAGCTTTCCACGGGCTTTTGGGTGCGGCCGGCGAGGATGGTTTGCGGCAGGATGAACTCGGTGTGCAGGTCGCAATCTGGCTGGTCGAGCCGGGTGTGCGTGAAGCCGTGTGCGGCCATGGCCACGGTGGGCGTGCGCGCCATTTCCACCAGTTCGACCCAGGTGCAATAACCGTCAGGATTTTGGCCGTCTGCGCCACGGTGGGCGCTGAGTTCGAGGCGCTGTTGCGGGGTCGACAGGCTGTGTTGCTGGATCAGCCCCACGGGCACGGCCAGCAATGCGCGCAGACCGTGCTTTTGCAGCAGCGGAAAGACCACGGCGTAGAAGTCGTAGAAGGCGTCGTCGAACGTGAGGCACACGTTCAGGCGTTGCGGGTCTAGCGGTTCACCGGGCAAAACACAGTGGTACTTTTCAGCGATGAGCTTGAAGTGTGCGTCCAGCATATCGGCCGCATTGCCATACGGACCCACGCTGGCCCGGTGGTACATGGTGGTCAGTAACGTCATACCGACAGCTGATTTCGGCGGTTTGCTTCGTGCAACAGCAAATACTTCCAGAAAGTGCCTTGCGCCTGCGAGGCCGAGATGATGAAACCCTCATACCCCTGGGTGATGCCGCGCCGCAGCAGATAGCTGCGGAAAAAAGCCCACAGGCTGCGGCCCACGGCCTTGGCCGGGCTGGAGCGTTTGCGGCCGGCGTTGTGCTCGGCAAACAACTGCGCGTAAGCACGCATCTTGCGCAGCAGGTCGTCGGCGCTGTCGTACGAGTAATGGCGAATGGGGCGCTGGAGGTTGTGCACCGCCAGGCCTTGCGACTGCACGCGCTCGTGCACGGCGCTTTCGCAGAAGTTGGTTTCGCTGCGGTTGAACAGCCGCTCGTGGCGCTCGGGGTACCAGCCGCAGGAGGTGATGTGCCGCGTGTTGAAGTAGTTTTCAAACGGAATGGTGTAGACCGTTCGCGGCGCCAGCTTCAGGCTTGCGAGTTCTTCCATCAGCTCGCTGGAGACCACCTCGTCGCTGTCGATCGACAGGATCCAGTCGTTGCGCGAGAGCGCCACGGCTTGGCGATGCGCGCGGCCAAAGCCTGGGAACGCACCGTCCATCACGTGCAGCTTCACGTTGGCAAAGCTCCGCGCAATCTCCAGCGTTTCGTCGGTCGAGCCGGTGTCGAACACCACAACCTCGTCACACCACGCCAGCGCGGTCAACACCTGGGCCAAGCGGCGCGCGCTGTTCTTGGTAAGGATGTTGGCGCTGATGGGAGCTTGCGCTTTGGGTGCACCTGCGTGACGTGGCAAAGCGGGCGCATCCAGCCCCAGGCCCAGTGGGTTCACTTGGCTATGGCTAGGCTGAAGCCCTACCCGCAGGGAAGGCATGGAAGATGAAATCTGCATGCTGGCAGCTTAGCCAGCGGGGTTTCAACTGTCTGTCTGGTGCGACTGGAGTTGCTTGTAGGGTGGCGCCCTACAAGCTAAGCATGCGTTTTAAAACCGGTTCGATTCACGCCAGCGGATGGCCGTCAGCGCCAGCTCGGTGCCGTCGTCCAGGCCAATTTTTTCCTTGATGCGCGCGCAGTAGGTCTGCACGGTTTTTTGGCTGACGTGTAGTTCGTCGGCAATGCGGCGTGTGGTTTGCCCTTCGCCAATGCGCCTGAAGACATCGAGCTCGCGGTCGCTCAAAATTTCTTCAGGGTTGGCCACGGTGCTGCCCCCTTGGCCCGTCATGCGTTCGGCCAGCTTGGAGAAAACTTCGGGCGTGGCGTAGATCTTGCCGGCGTGCACCCAGCGGATGGCGGGCACGATCTGGTGGCTGGATTCGCCCTTCATCACATAGCCGCGCGCACCAGCCCGCAACGCTCGCTGCACATCGCTGATCTCTTCGTGCATCGACAGCACCAGCACACGAATGTCCGGGTGGCGAATGGCTAGCTGCTTGATCAAGTCCAGCCCCGAGCTGCGTTTGAGCGACAAGTCGACCACCGCGATGTCGGGCATGTTCACGGCGATGGCGGCCAACGCAGTAGCGGGGCTGTCGGCTTCGCCAATCACTTCAAGATCCGGCTCCATCTGCAGCAGGTTCTTCAACCAGTCGCGCACCAGCGGGTGGTCGTCCACCAGCAGCACGCGCAGCTTCGGGGTTGATGTTTCAGGCGTGGTGGCAGGCATAGCGGATGGCGTGGTGGTCATAGCGTTTCCGCCTCTCTCGGCAAGTGGCAGACCACACGTGTGCCCTGCCCGGGCTGCGAAACTTTCGACAGCGTGGCGCCGATGTAAGCGGCCCGGTGCGACATGATGGGCAGGCCCATGCCCGAGCGCGGCTCTGATTCACTCAGGCCACGCCCGTTGTCTTCCACCATCAGGCAAATGGCCTGACCGTCGCCCACCAAGGAGATGTCGACACGCTCGGGCGCACCGTGGCGGATGGCGTTGCGCATGGCCTCTTGGGCGATGCGGTAGAACTGCGCGGCCGTGTCGGCATCGGCCACCTGCACGTCGCCGGCCTGGCGAAAGCGGCAAGGCACGCCGGTGCGTGAGCCTTCTTCGGCCAGTTCGCCCAGCTTCTCGGCCAACTGCGTCGGCTCAATGGCCGACAGCAGCAGGCCACGCGCCAGTTGCCGCGCTTTGCCGTTGGCGGTTTCCAGCATGGCGATGATGGTTTGCGCCTCCACGGCGAGTGCGCTTTTTTCTTGCGTCAAGCGTTGCGCCAGCACCTTGGCCGCAAGCGACGTGGCCACCAGGTGTTGGCACACGTCGTCGTGCAGTTCCTGCCCCATGCTGTTGCGCTCGGTGGCGCTGACGGTGATGAGTTCATGCTCCAGATCGCGGCGATGCTCCAGCGACTTCACCAACTCGGCGGTGCGCTCTTCAATGCGTTGCTCCAACTGGCGGCGCATGGTCAACAGGTTACTGAAGACCCACACCAGAAAACAGTAGACCAAGGAGCCGGTGAAAACATTCCACCAACTCGAAATGGGCAGAGCGTGCAATTCGTTGGCCAAGAGGTCGGCGGTCACGCGCACCACGATGCTGGTGGCCGCCACGCCCAGCCCCAGGCGCCAACCAAACCAGGCGGTCGACAGCAACACGGGCACGAAGTAGAAGACCGACATCGACACCCGAATACCCGATACGTAGTCGGCCACACCAATCAGCAGCAACAGCGTGGCCAGCATGGCCCACGCCTGGCGCGGCGCCAACCTGGCGGGAGCGATGGAGCGGCTCAGCACCCATTCGGATGCGGATTTCCAGGTGAGGGGCGACTTGACGGGATGGGCGGCCATGTGCAGTGATGGGGTTGGGGTCGACGGCAACAGGCGGCATTGTTACATCGACACACATCCCGCGCAGAGCGCCAGCGGCGAGGAGCGCAACTATTGTTCGCCGGCGCGCCCCGCAAGGCGCATGATGGGCCGATGAACATCCAACTCGGTTTCGAGATCGCCTACCAGTTTCCTCAGCCCACGCCGATGATCCTGACGCTCAGCATCCACTACTCGCGCGCCTCAGATCTGGTGCGGCCCGATCACCTGATCACCAGCCCCGCCGTGCCCACCACCGCTTACCGCGACATGTTTGGCAACTGGTGCACACGCCTGGTGGCCCCGCCGGGCCGCTTTGTGCTGACCTCAGACACCGTGGTGCGCGACAGCGGCGCGCACGACATCGTGATGCCATCGGCCCAGCAAACGCCGGTGGAGTATCTGCCAGAGTCCACCTTGGTCTACCTGCTGGGCAGCCGGTATTGCGAGACTGATTTGTTGTCCGACTTTGCCTGGCAACGCTTTGGCACCGGGCCCACGGGCTGGGCCCGCGTGCAAGCGGTCTGCGATTTTGTGCACCAGCACATCGAGTTTGGCTACCAGCACGCGCGCCGCACACGCTCGGCCTTCGAGGCCTTTAAAGAAGGCCAAGGCGTTTGCCGCGACTACGCGCACCTGGCGGCGGCCTTGTGCCGTTGCCTCAACATTCCGGCGCGCTACTGCACCGGTTACCTAGGCGACGTGGGCATGCCGCCACCTTACGGCCCGATGGACTTCGCCGGTTGGTTTGAGGCCTTTCTGGGCGATCGCTGGTACACATTCGATGCCCGCAACAACGTGCCACGCATTGGCCGCGTGCTGATTGCACAAGGGCGTGACGCGAGCGACGTGGCACTCTCCAGCACCTTTGGCCCAAACGAACTGGATGGCTTCAAGGTATGGTGCGACGAGGTGCAGTGACGCGATAGTTTGCGATGTGAGGCGATAGGCACGAGCCCCAAGCTCAGGCCTTCACCACGCTTGAACCGGCTGGGATAGAGTGCATAGCCATGAACGATTCACCCGCCCACACACCTTCTGCAGCGCAGCCCGTAGGGCACCTGGTGCGCCATTGGCGCCTGCGCCGGCGGCTGAGCCAGATGGCGTTGGCACTGGAGGCCGGGCTGTCCACGCGGCACCTTAGTTTTATTGAAACCGGGCGCTCGCGGCCTAGCCCAGAAGTGTTGATGGCCGTGGCCCATCAACTGGACGTGCCACTGCGCGAGCGCAACACCATGCTGCTGGCAGCGGGCTATGCGCCACGTTATGCGCAGCGCAGCCTGCAAGCACCGGAGTGGCGGCCCGTGCAAGAGGCGCTGACGCGGCTGCTGGACGCACACCATCCCTACCCCGGCCTGGTGCTCGACAGCCAGTGGAACGTGGTGCAGGCCAACCAGGCGGCCATGGCGCTGGCCGGCTTGCTGCCCGAGTGGCTGCGCACGCCCACCGTCAATGTCTACCGCGCCTCGCTACACCCTGAGGGATTGGCGCGCTTCACGCGCAACCTCGAAGATTGGGCTGTGCATTTGCTAGCCAACTTGCGGCGCTCGATTGAAAGCAGCGGCGATCCGGCATTGGTGGCGCTGGAGGCCGAGGTACTCGGCTACCCACGCATACGCGAGGCGTTGCGCCGTGCGCCGGCCACCGACGCGCCGCCACTGCTGGTGCCTTGTGTGCTGGATTTGCCTACGGCCAGCGTGTCACTGTTCACCACCTTGACCAGTTTTGGCACACCCCAGGATGTAACTTTGCAGGAGCTGTGCGTCGAGCTGTTTTACCCGGCCGATGCGGCCAGCGAGCAGGCCTTGCGCGCACTGGCCGCATGAATTGATCGCATGCACCGCGGCATGACCTCTGAGGTAATCGACGGGCTGCCTACGACTTCTTAAGCTGACCTCCATCTCGGGCACGGGGCCCGGGAGTTTCACCAAGATGTCACCATGGCAAACATCGTCAATCACCCAGGTCTAAAAACCATTTTGCGGCTGGACGCCGCCACCTGCGCCGCAGTCGCGGTGCTGCAACTCGCGCTGCCTCAACCTCTCAGCCTGTGGCTGGGACTGGCGGCTCCACTGCTGTTGGGTAGCGCGGTATTTTTGCTGGCCTATGTTGGCTTGCTGCTGTTGATGGCGCGCACTGCAAACCTCTGGCCCTGGGTAGTGCAGTTGGTGGTCTGGGGCAATGTGGGTTGGGGTTTGGGCTGCCTCGCATTGGCCATTGGCCAGCCCGGCGTAACCACTTTGGGCGCGACCTATCTTGTGCTGCAGGCACTGGTGGTGTTTGTGATCGCCGCTTGGCAGTGGCGCATGGGACGCCAAGGCCAAGTGCGTTTTTCGGCCGCGCAACGGGCCTGAAGTTCAAGACGTGTCAGCAAGCCATTGTTGGATCTGCGCCAGCACCCAGGGCGCATCGTCCAATGGCAGATCGTGCCCGGCGGTGGGGTGCTGCTGAATGCGGCACTTCCAACGTGCCGCCAAAGTGACCGAACACTGCGACGACACCAGGCCGTCGCGCGCGCTGGTCAGCAGCAAAACAGGGGGAATAGGCGGCGTTGCAGGCGCACGGTAGCGCGCGGCGCTGAGCAGTTGGCGCAAGGCGTTGGGCCGGGTCACGGGGTGCTGCGCCCGCAGCGCTATCCAATGGGGCAACACATCGGTTTTTCCGGTGTTGCTGGTGATGCGCAAAATGGTGCGCTCCCATTGTTCCGCCGTGCCGCCCATCATCACCAAACGCAGCAGCGGCGCATAGCTGCGCGGGCGCAAGCGCTGGTAGAACGGGCTGAACGGCCGCAGGCTGGTGTTGACCAGCACCAGAGCCGATACCTCAGACGGATGGCCGTGCGCCCAGGCCACGGCCACCATGGCGCCGAGCGACATGCCCAGCAGGCCAATCGGTTCATGAATGCCCCGTCGCGTCAGTTCAGCGCGGCAATGCGCCACCATGCCTTGCACATCCGTTGGGCTGCGTTGCGCATGCAGCGTGCCATTGCCGGGAAGGTCGAGCGCGATCACGCGGTGGCCGGGCAAGGCCTCTTCGAACTGCGCGACAAACGCGCCCCAATGCCCGCTTTCTCGGGTCAGGCCACGCAGCAAGATCCAGGTGGTCATGTCAGTCGACTCTGTTCAATACCAACGCTGCAGCGCCATCGCGTGCTCTGCGGCGCGGCGGTCTTCAGCGGGGCGCCACAACGCGTGGCCGTGGGCGGCGCGCGTCAAAAACTCCAGCAGCGCCTGGTGCTGCCGCAACACGCGCTGCTGACGGTGCGCGATCAGCGGGTTAAAGATGCCGTGGCGCGAAAACAGTTGGCGCGGGTTTTTCTTGATCCACAGCCACGAGCCCATCTCCAGCGTCAGTGGCAGGAACACACGGCCGGGCTGGGTTGTCGATTCGCGGTAAAGGTGGTCCCACAAATCGCCGTGCGCCAAGTACTGCAAGCTCTGCGGTTCAAAGACGTAGCGGTACTGGCCTAAGGACTCGGCAAAAATGCTTTGCAGCGCGTGGATCTCGGCCAGGTGGTGGATGGGCGCGCGGGTGTGGGCGTACGGAAACCACAGGCGGTCGGTCACGCCAAAACCGGAGTGGCAATCTACCGCCAGGCTGAAGCTGCGCGACAACAATTCGGCGTGCACCACTTCGCACACGGCTTGGTTCTCGGCCTCCATCTCGGCGGCGTGGGCTCCTCTGTACCAAGGCAGGCGCGCGCTATAGCGTTGGCCGCCGGCCAGGAAGGGCACGGGCTCCAGTGCGTCCACCGGCGCGTTGCGCATCAAATCCACACCGCGCGGATTGGCGCGCGTGCCCAGCGCCATGCCGCCGGGGTTGATGATGGGCATGAACACGAGGCGGATGGTTTCCAGCTGCTTGTGCAAGGCGCTGTCCCAGCGTAGGCGCAACGCCAGGTGGTGCAGGTAGGTCAGCACCACGCCTGCGCCGATGCGCTCCAGCCCGTGCACGCCGCCGAAAAAGCCGACGGCCGGCACATCAGGCGAGGGGTTGCCCAGCGTGATGGCATACACCGGATAACTTTCTCCGCCGGGCAGCTCAACCTCGCGCACGGTACGCACCTGCACGTGTGAAGCAGCCAATGTGATGGTGCGCTCAAGCGCCTCTAATTCGGGCAATGTAGCGGTGGGCACAGAAAGAATGTTGCGGTGGTGAAGAGGTGATGGCTTTAAGAGCGTATGGAACGCAAGCGTAACGCGATGGCCGCACCATAGGATGAAATTTCTCGCTGACACGAAACCGTCATACCTCTGAGCTAACTTGCTGGTTCGACCGCTCAAGGGGGATGCCATGTCTATGCGCAAAGTTTTTTTGATCCGAGCCATCGCCATACCCGCTTGCTTGCTGATGGGTGGCCTGGAGTTCTTTGCGCTGCTGCGCGCGCAAGCCTGGCGGCGTCTGCAGTAAACCGCTTGCTGGGGGCTCAGGTATTCGCCTTGACATCGACACCAGCTTGGCACCTGCGACATACTGGCTGGCCATCTCGACAAGGAGGTTGCCATGCACTTGGAAGGTTCATGCCATTGCGGCGCCGTGCGCTTCAGCCTGGAGGCGCAAAGCCCCGTGCCGTTCATGCATTGCCACTGCTCCATCTGCCGCAAGACGGCGGGCGGCGGTGGCTATGCCATCAACCTGGGCGGCGATGCCGCCACGCTGAAAGTCAAAGGCGCGAAGCACCTGGGGCGCTACCACGCGGTGATGCGCGAGCCCGGCAAGCGCGCCACGCGCTCCAAGGCCGAGCGGCGCTTCTGCCTCAAGTGCGGCAGCGCGCTGTGGCTGTTTGACCCACGTTGGCCCGAGCTGGTGCACCCGCATGCTTCAGCTATTGATACCCCTTTGCCCAAGCCGCCCGAGGTGGTGGAAGCCGCCCTAGCCTACGCTGCAAACTGGGTCGATGTGCCCAAGGGCAAAGGCCATGTGCATGCTGAGCATTGGCCGGCCGAGTCGCTGGCGGAGTGGCACCAGCGACATCACCTCGATGGGCTTTAGCGAACCGTCGCCGGCCGCAGCATCTCGATGTGCGGAATGTCGTCTTCGAGGTAGACCTCGGACACCGGCTCGAAACCAAAGCTTTGGTAGAACTTCAGCAGGTAGTGTTGCGCGCCGATGCGGTTGGCCTGCCCGGGCCAGGTTTGGTCGCAGCGGACCAGGGCTTCGGTCAACAGCACTTGACCCAGACCTTTGCCGCGATAGGCCGGGTTGGTGAGCACACGGCCGAGCGAGGGCTCGGGGTACTTGCTGCCGGGGTCGGTGATGCGCAGGTAGGCGGCCAAGTCATGGCCGGCCCAGGCCAGCAGGTGCCAGCATTGCAGGTCGTAGGCATCGGCATCGGGAAAGATGCACTTCTGCTCGATGATGAACACCGCCTCGCGCTGCACCATGGCCGCATGAAAAGCGGGCGCGCTCAGATCACCTAAGCGCGCCCATTCAAAACGTAAATCCACTGACAAGACTATTTAGCCTTGCGCGTTTTGCAACGCGGCAATGCGCTGTTCAATCGGCGGGTGCGTCGAGAACAGTTGGCCAATGCCACCGGCAATACCGAACGCGGCCACACTCTTGGGCAGTTCACCGGTGTGCAGGCCACCCAGGCGCGCCAGGGCGTTGATCATCGGCTGCTTGCGGCCCATGAGTTGCGCGGCGCCGGCATCGGCGCGGAATTCGCGTTGGCGCGAGAACCAGGCGACGATGATAGCGGCAGCAAAGCCGAGCACGATGTCGAGCACGATGGTGGTCACGTAGTAGCCAATGCCGGGGCCGGAATTACGGTCGTCGCCCTTGCGCAGGAAGCTGTCGACCGCGTAGCCGATGACGCGGCTCAAGAACACCACGAAGGTGTTCATCACGCCTTGGATCAGCGTCATGGTGACCATGTCGCCGTTCGCAATGTGCGCGACTTCGTGGCCGATGACGGCTTCGATTTCTTCACGCGTCATACCTTGCAGCAAACCAGTGGACACGGCCACCAGGGCCGAGTTTTTAAACGCGCCGGTGGCGAAGGCATTCGGGTCGCCTTCAAAAACGCCGACTTCGGGCATGCCGATGCCGGCCTTGTCGGCGAAGCGGCGCACCGTTTCCACGATCCAGGCTTCATCGGCATTTTGCGGCTGGTTGATGACGCGCACACCCGAGCTCCACTTGGCCATGGGCTTGCTGATGAGCAGCGAAATGATGGCGCCGCCAAAGCCCATGACCAGCGCAAAGCCGAGCAGGGAGCCAAGGTTGAGGCCGTTAGGGGTGAGGTAGCGGTTCACGCCCAACAGGCTCGCCACAATGCCGAGCACTGCAACAACGGCAATGTTGGTCAGCAAAAACAAAACAATACGTTTCATGGATTCTCCGTGGGGGTCGAGACGTAGTAACTAGAAAAAACTCTTTGCTGTGCCAGATGGGGGGCAACCCCGCCAAATCAAGCCAAACCAAGGGTCAGTCTGGGAACGTGTTGACGATCTCCGTGGGGCCGCGTTGGAGCGCAATCGGGATGAGTTGGTTGTCAGAGACCGCAGCATGGGCTCTCTGCCCATGCAAGGGCTATGGCAGACAAATCGCCCGATTTCGCTCCAACCCGGAGGCAGGTACCTTCTCGGGCGCCCTGCGTTGTTACAAAACCAGCCAAGGCAGAAAGCCTTGGCTTGGGTTTTGCGCCTAGCAGTGCATCCCGAGAAGGTACCTGCGCGGCCCCAGGGAGATCGTCAACACGTTCTCAGGCCTCCACGCTTTGAGTTATTGTGATTTTGGGTGCGCGCCGAGGCCTGAAAACAGTGGCGTCATCATAGAAGGAAACCACCGAATTTCCTTCCCACCAGCCGGGTACGCCCAGAACTGGCAAGGGGATAAACGGCTTGCCCGCGAGCCAATCGGGGGCCAGTTCAGCACTGATGTGGCGGTCGATGCCCGCTACGGATTCAATAGCAGCTTGCGCGACATAAACATGCGCCGTGATCGATTTACGCGGTGAAACCAATTGCTCCATCAGCGCGTGGCCGAACAACTGCACCTGCACATCGGCCCAGGCCGGGCGCAAGGTGCAAAACGCGGTGTGCCAGGCGCGATCGGTCAGCGCTTGCCAGATGGCCGGCGGCGCCAGCAACACGGCGGCGTTTTCGTCGAACAGCGTAAGCGCATCGCGCACCGGCCCGCGCACGGGGCCAATGCCGCGCAGCGCGATTTGCTCGGCCTGCAACTGGTTGAGCCGCGCCTTGGTTTGCGGGTAATGGAGCCAGCACAAGCCATTGAAGAAGTCGTGCAGGTTGTCGCGCGTGGGTACGCTGCCCGTTTCGAAGATGAAGCGCTCGTAGGGCTCGCCTGCGGGTAGCGCGGACTGCGCAACGAACCTGCGCACGGCTGCGTTAGGCCACGTGGCGGCCACCGCGTTCAGCGCATCGGCCACCGTGTGGCCCTGCTGCACCAGCGCTGCGGCCGCTTGACCCAGGGGGAGCAAGGGCTGCAGCCAGGGGCGCGTCCAGTCGATGGACGCGCTGAAACTCAGCCCACCAGCTTCCAAGACAAGGCTTCCCCAGCGGCCAGCGGCTTGAGTTCGGCTTCGCCAAACGCGAAGCTGGGCGGTGGTGTCCAGCTTTCGCGCTGCAGGGTGACCTTGTCGGTGTTGCGCGGCAGGTTATAGAAGTCGGGGCCGTTGAAGCTGGCAAAGGCTTCGAGCTGGGCGATGGCCCCCACGCGGTCAAAAGCTTCGGCGTACAGCTCGACGGCGGCGTGTGCGGTGTAGCAGCCGGCACAACCCGTGGCGTGTTCCTTCAAATGCGCGGCGTGCGGCGCACTGTCGGTGCCCAGGAAGAAGCGGCCGGCGCCGCTGATGGCGGCTTCGACCAGCGCCAAGCGGTGGGTTTCGCGCTTCAGCACGGGCAGGCAGTAGTAGTGCGGGCGAATGCCGCCGGTGAAGATGGCGTTGCGGTTGTACAGCAGGTGGTGCGCGGTGATGGTGGCGCCGAGGTATTGGTCGGCCTCGCTCACGTATTGCGCGGCTTCTTTGGTGGTGATGTGCTCCATCACGATCTTCAGCTCGGGGAAGTCGCGGCGCAGCGGGATCAGTTGCTGGTCGATGAACACCGCTTCGCGGTCGAACAGGTCGATGCTTTGGTCGGTGACTTCACCGTGCACCAGCAACAGCATGCCGGCGCGCTGCATGGCTTCCAGCGTGGGGTAGATCTTCTTCAGGCTGGTCACGCCGGCATCGCTGTTGGTGGTCGCACCAGCGGGGTAGAGCTTCGCGGCCACCACACCGGCGGCTTTGGCGAGGGCGATTTCTTCAGGCGCCAGGTTGTCGGTGAGGTACAGCGACATCAGCGGGTTGAACGCGGCACCGCCTGCGGGGCGTGCGGGCGTGGCGGCCAAGATGCGCTCGCGGTAGGCCTGGGCCAACGCGGCCGTGGTCACGGGCGGGCGCAGGTTCGGCATGATGAGTGCACGGCCCATTTGCGCGGCCGAGTGCGGCACGGTGGTGTGCAGCGCGTCGCCGTCGCGCACGTGCAGGTGCCAGTCGTCCGGGCGGGTGATGGTGATGCTGTTCTCGGGGGAACGCAGCGATGCGTCAAGCGCGATGGGGGCGGTGGTCGTCGTCATGCATTGAATTGTCGCACTGCAGACAGCCTCTCCCTATAACCCGCCTTAGCCCTAGGAAAATCCCCATGCTGCGTGGGGAGAACCCAAAGATATGATGTTTGGCCAGGGTGGCGCTGGGGCATTCCCATGCGGCCCACCGCGTGCGAAACCTTCCTGTTCCAGGTCTTCAAGCCCATTCCATTGCCACCCCGATGTCATCCCCCCAAAGCCCTGGCACTCCGCCCTCTTCCCCCATTCACGACCCGACCGACATCCCACCTGAAGCCGATCCTGTCACCCGCGTACCGCTGAAGATTGAAGACTGGGCCACCGTGGTCATCATGGCCTTGCTGGCCTTGATCACCTTTGCCAACGTGCTGGTGCGCTACTTCACCGACAGCTCGTTTGCCTGGACGGAAGAGTTCTCCGTGTTCCTGATGATTTTGCTGGCCATGGTGGCCGGCTCGGCGGCCGTGGCGCGCGACCGGCACATCCGCATCGAATACTTTTCTGAGAGCGGCTCGATGGCGCGGCGCAAGCGGCTGTCGCAGTTTGGCGCGGTGATGGTGGCGATTCTGTTCTTCTTGATCGCGGCCCTGAGCCTGCGCATGGTTTACGACGACTACACCTTTGACGAGACTTCGCCTGGCATTGGCGTGCCGCAGTGGTGGTATTCGATCTGGCTGCCGATTGTGTCGACCGCCATCGGCCTGCGCGCCGTAGGCCTGTTCATTCGCCGTGGCCGCCAGGCTGAAGGAGACGCCGAATGATCGCCACCCTGCTGTTCGTCGCCTTTGTGCTGATGATGCTGGTCGGCGTGCCGATTGGCGCGGCGCTCGGCCTAGCCGGTGCGGCCTGTATTGCGCTGGCGAATGCCGATGCGCAATGGTTTGGCCTGCTGGCCGTGCCGCAAAACTTCTACGCTGGCCTGGGCAAGTACCCGCTGCTGGCCATTCCGATGTTTGTGTTGGTGGGCTCGATCTTCGACCGCTCGGGCGTGGCCCTTCGGCTGGTGAACTTTGCGATTGCCATCGTCGGGCGCGGCCCCGGCATGCTGCCGATGGTGGCCATTTTGGTGGCCATGTTCTTGGGCGGCATTTCGGGTTCTGGCCCGGCCAACGCCGCCGCTGTGGGCGCAGTGATGATTGCGGCCATGTCGCGCGCCGGTTATCCAGCGGCCTTCTCGGCCAGCGTGGTGGGCGCGGCGGCGGCGACCGATATTTTGATTCCGCCCTCGGTGGCGTTCATCGTCTACTCGGTGCTGGTGCCTGGTGCCTCGGTGCCAGCGCTGTTTGCGGCGGGCATGATTCCCGGCATCTTGGCCGGCTTGGCGCTGATCATTCCAGCGGTGTGGATGTCACGCTCACACAAGATGGGCGCGTTGGAGGCCACGCTGCCCAAGCCCGAATTCTGGAAGAGTTTCCGCGAAGCAACCTGGGGCCTGGCCGCACCAGTGCTGATCTTGGGCGGCATGCGCGCCGGCTGGTTCACGCCGACCGAAGCAGCGGTGGTGGCGGTGTTCTACGGCCTGTTTGTCGGCATGGTGATCTACCGCACCATCCAGGTTCGCGACCTGTTTGTGATCTTGCGCGAGTCGGGCGAGTTGTCGGCGGTGATCTTGCTGGTGGTGTCGCTGGCCGGCATCTTTGCGTATTCGCTCTCCACGCTGGGCGTGATCGACCCGGTGGCCAAGGCCATCGTCAACTCGGGCCTGGGTGAATACGGCGTGTTGGCCTTGCTGATCGTGATGCTGATCACCGTGGGCATGTTCCTCGACGGTGTGTCCATCTTCCTGATCTTTGTGCCGCTGCTGTGGCCCATCGTGCAGTACTACAAGTGGGATCCGGTGTGGTTTGGCGTCATCCTCACGCTGAAGGTGGCGCTGGGCCAATTCACCCCGCCGCTGGCCGTGAACCTGATGGTGTCGTGCCGCATTGCCAACGTGCGCATGGAAGAAACCGTGCGCTGGGTCGGCTGGATGTTGTTTGCCATGTTCCTGGTGATGGTGGCCGTGATCGTCTGGCCACAACTGGCGCTGTGGTTGCCCGCGCGCCTCGGTTACTGAAAATTTAAAACTCGATTTACCCAAGGAGACAAAGCATGAAATTCCGCAGAACCCTGCTGACCATGGTGGCCGCCGCTGCCGCACTGGCCGCCTTCTCTGGCACGGCGCTGGCGCAAGCCACCTACAAGGCCGAGTACAAGATGTCGCTGGTGCTGGGCCCGCCCACTCCTTGGGGCCAGGCCGGCAAGATCTGGGCAGACCTGGTGAAAGAGCGCACTCAAGGGCGCATCAACATCAAGCTGTACCCCGGCGTGTCGCTGATCCAAGGCGACCAGACGCGCGAGTTCAGCGCGCTGCGCCAAGGTGTGATCGACATGGCGGTGGGCTCCACCATCAACTGGTCGCCGCAGGTGAAGCAGTTGAACCTTTTCTCCATGCCCTTCCTGATGCCCGACTACGCCGCACTGGACGCGCTGACGCAAGGCGAAGTCGGCAAAGACCTGTTCAAAACGATTGAAAAAGCCGGTGTGGTGCCGCTTGCCTGGGGCGAAAACGGCTACCGCGAAATCACCAACTCGAAACACGCCATCAAGTCGCCTGCCGATTTGAAGGGCATGAAAATTCGCGTGGTGGGCTCACCGCTGTTTGCCGACGTGTTTACCGCGCTGGGCGCCAATCCCACACAAATGAGCTGGGCCGATGCACAACCTGCCTTGGCCAGTGGCGCGGTCGATGGGCAAGAGAACCCGCTGTTCCTGTTCACAGTGCTGAAGATGCACAACGTGGGCCAGAAGTTTGTAACCACCTGGGGCTACGTGGCCGACCCGTTGATCTTTGTGGTCAACAAAGAAATCTGGTCGTCGTGGACACCAGCCGACCAAGCGATCGTCAAACAAGCTGCGCTGGACGCGGGTCAGCAAGAAATCGTCATCGCACGCAAAGGCCTGGTCGAAGCCGACAAGCCGCTGCTGAAAGACATTGCGGGTATGGGCGTGACGGTGACGCAGTTAACGCCAGCCGAACGGGCTGAGTTTGTGAAGGTCACGCGCCCGGTGTACGACAAATGGAAGTCGACGATTGGCGCAGACTTGGTGACGCGCGCCGAGAAGGCGATTGCCTCGCGCCCGGTGAAGTAAGCCTTTCGCTTCACACATAAAAAAAAGCCCCGCAACGCGAGTTGTGGGGCTTTTGCTTTGGCAGAACCGTTTAAGCGGCTTAGTGCTGCAGGATCTTGTTCAAGAAATCCTTGGTACGCGGTTGGCGGTTTTCCGGGTGCGTGAAGAACTCTTCCTTCGAGCAGTCTTCCAGAATGCGGCCACCCACATCGATAAAGATCACGCGGCTGGCCACCTTGCGTGCAAAGCCCATTTCGTGGGTCACACACATCATAGTCATGCCTTCTTTGGCCAACGTCACCATCACGTCCAACACTTCGCCCACCATTTCGGGGTCGAGTGCGGAAGTGGGTTCGTCAAACAACATCACCATCGGGTCCATGCTCAAGGCGCGGGCGATGGCCACACGTTGTTGTTGGCCGCCAGACAATTGGCCGGGGAACTTGTCCTTGTGCGCCATCAGGCCCACGCGGTCCAGCATCTTCAAGCCGCGCACTTTGGCGTCGTCTTGTGAACGGCCAAGCACCTTGATCTGCGCCAGCGTCAGGTTTTCGGTCACAGACAAATGCGGGAACAGTTCAAAGTGCTGGAACACCATGCCCACGCGGCTACGCAGTTTGGGCAAGTCGGTCTTGGGGTCGTGCAGTGGCACGCCGTCGACAAAGATCTCGCCCTTTTGGAAGGGTTCGAGCGCGTTCACGGTTTTGATCAGTGTGGACTTGCCCGAGCCCGACGGGCCGCACACCACCACCACATCGCCCTTGGAGATGCTCACATTGCAGTTGTTGAGCACCTGAACCGGGCCATACCATTTGGATACGTTTTTAATTTCAATCATGTTGTCAGCCTTTTGAGCCCTCTCAATGCATCAGCGGATGATGGCAATCTTTTTGTGCAAGCGTTTGACCAGCCACGACAGAGCGAAGCAGATCGCGAAGTAGACCACAGCGGCCAGCAGGTAAGCCTCTTCGGGGCGGCCGAAGTTCTTGCCCGCCGTCTCGAACCCCTTGAGCAAGTCGTACGCACCAATGGCGTAGACCAGCGAGGTATCCTGGAACAAGATGATGGTCTGCGTCAGCAACACCGGCAGCATGTTGCGGAAGGCCTGCGGCAGCACCACCAAACGCATGTTCTGGCTGTAGGTCATGCCCAGCGCCTGCCCTGCGAACACCTGGCCGCGTGCAATCGACTGAATGCCCGCGCGCATGATTTCGCTGAAGTAAGCCGCCTCGAAACACACGAAGGTGATGATGGCGGAATACTCGGCACCAATCGGCCGACCAATGAGCTTGGGCACCAGCAGGAAGAAGCCCAAGATCACCATCACCAGGGGCACGGAACGCATGCCGTTGACGTAGAACGCGGCCGGCGTGTCCAGCCACTTCTTGCCCGACAAGCGCATCAAAGCCAGCAGCGTGCCAAAAAACACGCCGCCTGCGGTCGCCACAAAGGTCAGAAAGATGCTGAAGTAAAAACCCTTGAGCACATAACTGCGCACCAGGTCCCAGCTGTAGAAGGAAAAATCTAAACCTAGCATTTCAGTGGCCTCCCGTTCCGCCAGAGGACATGAATCCAGGCACACGCGTCTTGCGTTCAATGAAGGTCATGATGCGGTTCACCAGCATCGCGCTAGCGGCGTACAGCACCACCACAGCCAAATAGATCTCGATCTGCGCGGCCGTCTCTTCACCCGCCTGCAGATAAAACTGCGTCAGCTCGGGGATGGACACCGCGAACGCCACAGACGAGTTCTTGAAGATGTTCATCGACTCGCTGGTCAACGGCGGCAAGATGATGCGGTAAGCCATGGGCAGCAACACGTAACGGTAATACTGAAACGTGGTGAGCCCCATCGCCATGCCGGCATAACGCTGGCCGCGCGGCAAGGCTTGAATGCCCGAACGCAATTGCTCGGCAATACGTGCGGAGGTGAAGAAGCCCAGCGCACACACGACCAACATGAATGGCGGTACATCGCGCAGTGCCGGAATCATTTTCGGCAATACGAAGTACCACAGGAAAACCTGCACCAGCAATGGAATGTTGCGAAACAGCTCCACCCAGGCATTGCCGAAACGCACCCACCCAGGGTTGTTTGGCAAGGTACGCAATGTTCCGATGATGGAGCCAACGATCAACGCGATCGCCAGCGCCGTGAGGGCAACGCCCACAGTCCAGCCCCAGGCATGGAGCATCCACTGAAGGTACGTTTGATCTCTGCCTGCCGCGAAGCAGCCGGAGACTACTTCGTTGTCGATGGTGTTGCGGCAGAACACCTCCCAATCCCAATTCGCCATCGGCGACTCCTCTGCATTGGATGCTAATGCCCCATTGGGCATCAGCAAGCCTTCAAACAGCAAGTGCCCGTCCACAAGGACGGGCACCACAAGGTATGCCGCTTTATTTCTTTAAAGAAACTTCAGCAGCAAGCGTGCTTACTTGCTGACGTATTCTTCCATTGGCTTGTTGTTGGGGCTGGCCCAAGCAGCCTTGGTAGCGTCCGACATTGGCAGGTTCAGAGGACGGTTGGTTGGAGGCACGGGTTGCATGAACCACTTGTCGTACAGCTTGGTCAACGAGCCGTCCTTGATCTGGCGGGCAATGCTTTCGTCCACCACCTTCAGGAAAGCCGCGTCGTCCTTGCGCACCATGCAAGCGATAGGCTCAACCGACAGCTCTGGGCCGACGATCTTGAATTCATTGGGGTCTTTAGCCTTGGAGATGTTGGCTGCCAGGATGGAGCCGTCCATCACAAAAGCGTCTGCACGGCCAGATTCCAGCAGCAGGAAGCTGTCGGCGTGGTCCTTACCCAGGACTTCCTTGAAGTCGATGCCTTGTGCGCGCTCGTTCTTGCGCAAGGTTTGAACCGAAGTGGTGCCGGTCGTCACGGCAACGGTCTTGCCGTTCAGGTCCTTCAGGTCCTTGATGCCGGAGTTGGCCTTGACGGCAATACGCACCACTTCCACATAGGTGGTGTAGGCGAAGTCCACGTCCTTCAGGCGTGCACGGTTGTTGGTGGTGGAGCCACATTCCAGATCGACGGTACCGTTTTGCACCAGCGGAATGCGGTTTTGCGAGGTCACTGGCGAGTAGGTGATCGTCAGCTTCTTGCCCACGGTCTTGCTCAGGTCGTCAACAATGCGCTCGGCCATTTCGGTGTGAAAGCCTGCGTACTTTCCATTGCCCAGCGTGAACGACAGTGCGGACGAGTCACGCACACCCAAGCTGATGTTGCCGCTGGCCTTGATCTTGGCCAGGGTGTCATTGGCTTGTGCGAAGGCACCGGTCACGGTCAAAGCGGTCACGGCCAGGGCAAGCAAATGTTTTTTCATTGAAAACTCCTCATATGTATAGAAACGACGCACCCCGAATTTTAAAGACTCGGATGCACGGGATAACCCTCGTGCTCAGATTTGGTGCGTAAAAAACCATCGAAAGACTCCGATGGCAGTCTATATGCAGACTCTGTGCCTGCTATGCATTGCCATCAATTCCTTATGCCTTCTTGGAGTCCTCACGCTACCGATATCACTCCGGCTTCTGCACCATCATTTCAATGATCGTGCCTAATTGCGGGCTCATGGGCAAGTTGATGCTTACCCCAGATGGCAGCTTGCGCAGAAACCAGCGGGTGTAGAAGCGCTCAAGATCACCATCGGCAGCCAGGGTGCTGAAAGTCTTGACCACCAGCGCTTTCATAGGTGCGTCGTCCTTGCGGAACATGATTCCGTAGGGGTCGTACGACAAAAACTCGCCGACCACCGCGTAGTTGGCCTGCGCTTTGTTCTGCGCCAGCAAGCCATACAGCAGCACATCGTCTGTCGCAAAGGCGTCTGCCTTGTCGGCCCCCAACTGGGCAAAGGCTTCGGCGTAGTCGGTGGTCACCAAGAAATTCAGGTTGAGCTTGAATTTATCGGACAGGCTGCGCATGGCTTTCTCGCCAGTGGTGCCACCGGCCACGACCACGCGTTTGCCGACCAAATCGCGGAACGACTTGATGGGAGAGCCCTTCTTCACCATCAGCTTTGAGCCTGAGACAAACGTGGTGGGCGAAAACGCCACCTGCTTTTGCCGCTCCAGGTTGCTGGTGGTGGAGCCGCATTCCAGGTCGACCTCGCCCGAAGTGACGGCCTCGATGCGTGAGTCAGCGGTGACCGGACGCCACTTGATCAGCAGCTCTCGGTCGACCGCCACGCCCATGGCATCGACCAGCGCACGGCAGATGTCGATGGCGTAACCCATGGGCTCGCCGCGCGCCGAGATGTAAGAGAACGGGATCGACGCCTCGCGGTAGCCGATGGTCACCGCGCCCGAGTCAAAAGCCTTTTTTAGGGTGCCCGTCAGTCCGGTAGCTGCCGACTGCGCCAGCGCCCCCGCGCTGAACGTCAACACCAGCAAGCCACCAAGCCAGCGCTTGGCGCAGAAGGATCGCATGTGGGCAGACATGGCGGCCTCGCTCAAGCGTGCGCCTTGCCGGACATGCTCAGGGCCGCTTCTGCGTCCAGGAGCTTGGCATTGCGCTCGGCTTCGGCCTCGGGCGCCAACTCTCCTTCCCACTTGGCGACCACGGCGGTGGCGATGGAGTTGCCCACGGCGTTGGTGGCAGAGCGGCCCATGTCCAGGAACGTGTCTACACCAAGGATCAGCAAAAGACCGGCTTCGGGAATGTTGAACTGGTTCAAGGTGGCAGCAATCACCACCAGCGAAGCGCGCGGCACACCCGCCATGCCCTTGGAAGTCATCATCAGGATCAGCAACATGGTGAGCTGCGTGGAAAGCGGCAAATGGATGTTGTACGCCTGGGCGATGAACAACACCGCAAAGGTGCAGTACATCATGGAGCCATCGAGGTTGAACGAATAACCCATCGGCATCACAAAGCTGGAGATCTTGCGCTTCACGCCAAAACGGTCGAGGGCGTCCAAAATCTTGGGGTAGGCCGCTTCAGAGCTGGCCGTGGCAAACGACAGCATGAAGGCTTCTTTGATCAGCACCAGCAGCTTGAGGATACGGGGGCCCAAAAACACAAAGCCCGCAAACACCAGAATGCCCCACAACAGAAACAAGCTGATGTAGAAGTCGCGCATGAACACGGCGAACTTCACCAGAATCTCCAGGCCGTTGACCGACACGGTGGCCGCCATGGCCGCCAGCACCGCCAGCGGCGCCAGCTTCATCACGTAGCCGGTGATCTTCAGCATGACGTGCGAGAGCTCGTCGATCGCGGTAACCAAGGTTTTACCCTTTTCGCCCAAAGACGCCAGCGCCACACCAAAGAACATCGAGAACACGACGATCTGCAAGATCTCGTTGTTGGCCATGGCTTCGGCAAAAGACTTCGGCACGAGGTGGCTGACAAAGTCTTTCAGTGTGAACTTGGACGTGGCCAAACCGGCCGAGGCACCAATATCGGGCAGCGGCAGCCCCAGGTTCTCACCAGGCTTGAGCCAATTCGACATGATCAGCCCCAGCACCAGCGAGATCAGCGAGGCGGTGATGAACCACGCCAAGGCCTTGCCAAACACGCGGCCCACAGACGACGCGTCGCCCATGTGGGCAATGCCCACCACCAAGGTGGAGAACACCAGCGGCGCGATCAGCATCTTGATCAGGCGCAGAAAGATGTCGGAAATGATCGAGATGTAGCCCGCGATTTCAGTGGCGGCTTTGTGGTCTGGGAAGCTGGTATAGACCATGTAGCCCAGAATGATGCCAAGCACCATCGCAATCAGGATGGTGACCGCCTGCGGCATTTTTTTCTTCATTTGTCGTCCTCGTAGTCGATTCGGGTGAATTACTTGCTCGAAACTCAATACAAAAATGTGATTTTTAAGTATTGTTTTTCTTGTAGTTATTAGAGCACTTTGTATGCCATCAAGAAGCAGTTTTACGCACCAGCGCCACAGGTTGCGTTAGCTTTTCTGGCACCAGCAAGGCCTCCAGCTCGGTGCGGGTCATGATGCCCAGCGACTCGGCCACCTCGCCAATGGGGTGGCCGGTTTTCATCGCAGTCTTGGCGATCAGCGCCGCCTTCTCGTAACCAATGATGGGGTTCAGCGCGGTGACCAGCGTCACAGATTCGCGCACACGCTTGGCCAGCAGTTCGCGGTTGGGCTCGATACCGGCCACACAGTTGGTTTGCAGCGTGCGGCAAGCTTGGCTCAAATGTTCAATGCTCTTGAACAGGCTCCAGCCCATGATGGGCTCGAACGCGTTGAGCTGCAACTGCCCTGCCTCGGAGGCCATGGTCACGGTGACGTCGTTGCCAATCACTTCAAACGCCACCTGGTTCATCACCTCGGGGATCACCGGGTTCACCTTGCCCGGCATGATGCTCGAGCCCGCCTGGCGCGCGGGCAGCCGAATATCGCCAAAGCCGGCCTGCGGGCCGCTGGAGAGCAGGCGCAAGTCGTTGCAGATCTTGCTGAGCTTGCAGGCCACACGCTTGAGCACCCCCGAGAGCTGCACAAAGGCGCCGGTGTCTTGTGTGGCTTCGATCAGGTTGCTGGCCTTCTCTACCGGCACACCGCTGATCTCGGCCAGCAGTTGGCAGGCGCGGTCTGAATAACCGCCGGGCGCGTTGATGCCGGTGCCGATGGCGGTGGCGCCGAGGTTGATTTCCTGGATCAATGCACGCGCCTCGCGCAGACGGGACTCGTCTTCACCAATCATCACCGCATAGGTCAAAAACTCCTGGCCCAGGGTCATGGGCACGGCGTCTTGCAACTGGGTGCGGCCAATTTTCAGGATGTCTTTGAACTCGTCGGCCTTGGCCTCGAAGCCATCGCGCAGAAACGCCATCGACGCCAGCAGGCGTTCGATGCCCAGCCACAGCGCGATACGCACTGCCGTCGGGTACACGTCGTTGGTGCTCTGCGAGGCGTTGACGTGGTCATTGGGGTGCAGCACGTCGTAGCGGCCTTTTTCCAGGCCCAGCTTTTCGAGTGCCAGGTTGGCGATCACCTCGTTGGCGTTCATGTTGGTAGAGGTGCCGGCGCCGCCTTGGATCACATCGACCACAAACTCGGCGTGCAACTTGCCCGCGACCAGGTCGTCACAAGCGGCGACGATGGCGTCAGCCAGTTTGGCGTCGAGCACACCCAGCTCCACATTGGTGCGCGCAGCCGTTTTCTTGACGAAGGCCATGGCGCGGATCAAGTCCGGCATGGCCGAAATGCGGGTGCCCGAGATCGGAAAGTTGTCTACTGCCCGCGCCGTGTGCACGCCCCAATAGGCGGTGGACGGAATCTCTTTTTCACCCAGAAAGTCGTGTTCGACGCGCACATTGGTAGACATACAGATCCTTGGCAGTGGAGAAGGTGGCGAACTGTAAATGTGCAGTCCACCAAACTCCAATGCTGAATCCGGGCCGCTTTATGCGCAAGCGTTATAGATAGCGACAAGACGCGCCAGCCGCTAGGTTTGCCAGGCGAAGCGCTGGGGTACCACCGGCCGATTGGGGCGCTTTCCGGGCGCCTCACCGGGCGACCTAGAGAAAACCCCTAGATGCCACGGAGTCGAACCTAGCCCGCCAAGTAAGCCCACAGCGCCTGCGCCGTGCTCTTGGCCGCCGCAGGGCCGTTTGGCTTTTCGCGGTAGGCGCGAATGTCGAGCACGATCTCCATGCCGCCCAAGGTGGACGGCGCCGCCGGCACCAGGCGCCGGGAACGCAGCTCGCGCTTCACTGCGCTGCTCGGTAAAAACGCAATGCCGTGGCCTTCAAGGGCCATGGCTTTCAGGCCTTCGGCCATGTCGGTCTCGTACACGCGGTCGAGGTGGATGGCCGTGGCCGACTGCTGCAGGATCATGTCCACCGTCTGGCCCAAATAAGCGCCGGGCGCATAACCCAGGTACGGCAGCAACTGGCCAGGATGGCCGGGCAACTGGTACATGGGCGAGCCATCGGCATTGGCACGCACGTAGGGGGCGATGACCTCCTGGCCCAGCGTCACCATTTCATACCGGTCGGCCGGCAGTTGGATGGGCAGCGAGCTGTGGTGGTAGGCGATGAGCAGGTCGCAGCCGCCTTCCACCAGGCGCACCATGGCGTCGTGCACGTTGGCGGCGATGAGGCGGCTTTTGAAGTGGCCAAACTTGTCTTTGAGCTGCGTGACCCACGGCGGGAAAAAGGTAAACGCCAGCGTGTGCGGCACGGCGAAGTCGACCACGTCTTTGCCCGCCGACTGGTGGCCGCGCAGCATGGCGCGTGTGCTCTGCAGCGCCTGCAGCATTTCCAGCGCTTGGGCGTACAGGGTTTCGCCTGCGGCGGTCAGGCGAGTGGGGTACGAGGTGCGGTCGACCAGATCAGTGCCCGCCCAACCTTCCAGCGCCTGGATGCGCCGCGAAAACGCCGGTTGTGTGACGTGGCGCAGTTGCGCCGAGCGGCTGAAGCTACGCGTCTCGGCCAGGCTGACAAAGTCTTCAAGCCACTTGGTTTCCATGCTGCAGATCCTGACCTTTGATGATCTTTTAAAGAGGCGTGATCAAGGGCTTGCCCGCAAAGTGCAGGTTGGCGTTGTCCACAAAACGCACCACCGAAGCCTGCATCGCCTCGGGCGACCAGCCGCCCAGGTGCGGGGTGAGCACCAGGTTGTCAAAGCCCAGCAGCTCGGCGGGCGGCGCGGGTTCGCTCTCGTACACGTCAAGCCCGGCGCCGTGGATCACGCCATCACGCAAGGCTTGCGCCAAGGCGGCGGTGTCAACCACGCTGCCCCGCGCAATGTTCACCAACACGCCCTTCGCGCCCAGTGCGCGCAGCACTTCCGCATTGACCAGGTGGCGCGTGGCCGCGCCGCCGGGCGTGGCCACCACCAGAAAGTCGGCCCAGGTGGCAAGCGCCAACACATCGGCAAAGTAGCTGTAGGGCACGTCTTGTTTGTTGCGGCCGCAGTAGCCAATCTCGATGTCGAAGCCTTGTGCGCGGCGCGCCAGCTTGCGGCCAATGGCGCCCAAGCCCAAGATGCCCAGGCGACGGCCCGACACGTTGGGCGGCATGGGCACGGCGTTGCGCCACACGCCGGCGCGGCATTGCTGGTCGAGCGAGCGCAAGTTGCGCACGGCGGCCAGCAGCAACATCATGGCGTGGTCGGCCACGCAGTCGTCGTTGGTGCCTGCGCCGTTGGCCAGGGCGATGCCGCGTTGGCGCGCGTGGGCAAGGTTGATGTTTTCATACCCCACGCCCAGGGCCGAGACGAATTCCAGCTTAGGCATGGCGTCGATCTGCTCGGCGCTCAAGCCCACCGCGCCGTTGGTCAACACCGCGCGGATGGTGGCGCCGTGGGTGGCCAGAGCCTCGGGCCACTGCGCCGGCTCGGGCGCGTAGACCAGATCGAAATGTTCGGAGAGCAATGTGCGGTGGTGATCCGCCATGTAGATGAGGCAGAGAAGCTGAGGATGCATCGGGCGCTGAACCTTTGAACCGTGTAACAACGCCATTGTGCTTCAAGCCGCGCCCTGAAAATCCAGCAAAACTACATCTTTAATAGCACCTTGCGCATGGCTGGTATACGCAAACGATCTAAAAAGCTCAAGCCGCCTCCACCGCTTCTTCCGTGCCTTGGCTGGCCTGCTGCATCTCCCACATGTTGGCGTAGCGCTGGCCCAGCGCCAGCAGCTCGGTGTGCGTGCCGCGCTCGATGATGCGACCGGCGTCCATCACCAGGATCTCGTGCGCATCGACCACCGTGGACAAGCGGTGCGCAATCACCAGCGTGGTTTTGTTGCGCGCGGCGGTGTGCAATTCGCCCTGGATGGCGCGCTCGTTGGCAGAGTCCAGCGCCGAAGTGGCTTCGTCAAAAATCATGATGGGCGGGTCTTTCAGCAGCGTGCGCGCAATCGCCACGCGCTGCTTTTCGCCGCCCGACAACTTCAGCCCACGCTCGCCCACCGCCGTGTCGTAACCCTTGGGCGTGCCGGCAATGAAATCGTGGATGCGTGCCGCGCGCGCCGCCTGCTCCACCTGCTGGCGATTCGCGCCGGGGCGGCCATAGGCAATGTTGTATTCCACGGTGTCATTGAACAGCACGGTGTCTTGCGGCACGATGCCAATCGCCTGGCGCAAGCTGGTTTGCGTAACCTGCCGAATGTCTTGCCCGGCAATGCGTATGCTGCCTTGCTGCACGTCATAAAAGCGGTAGAGCAAACGCGCCAGCGTGGACTTGCCCGAGCCCGAGGGCCCGACCACCGCCACCGTTTTACCGGCCGGGATGTGCAGGCTCACGTCGTGCAGGATGGGCCGCGCCGGGTCGTAGGCAAAGTGCACGTGTTCAAAAGCCACGTCGGCGTGGCTCACGGCGTGCACCAAGCCTTCGGCGGTGCACTCTTCCTGGTCTGCCGAGCCAACCGACGTAGGCAAGCGCAGTGCGGGCGCGCCCGGTGCATCGGCCACTTCGCGCGGCTGCTCCAGCAGGGTGAACATCTTTTCCAGGTCGGTCAGGCTCTGCTTCAGCTCGCGGTAGATCACGCCCAAAAAGCCCAGCGGAATGTAGAGCTGGATCATGAAAGCGTTGACCATCACCAGGTCGCCCAGCGACATGGTGCCGGCCACCACCCCCAGTGTGGCACGCCACAGCATCACCACCAGGCCAGTGGCAATGATGAACTGCTGGCCGGCGTTCAAGAAGCTCAGCGTGTTCTGGCTCTTGATGGCGGCGCGGCGGTAGCGGTCGAGGTTTTCGTCGTAGCGCTGGGCTTCAAAGGCCTCGTTGTTGAAGTATTTGACCGTCTCGAAGTTCAGCAGCGAGTCGATGGCGCGGCTTTGTGCCGTGGAGTCCAGCTCGTTCATCTGCTTGCGGAACTGCGTGCGCCACTCGGTCACCACTACCGTGAAGGTAATGTAGACCACCAGCGCCACCAGCGTGATCCAGGCAAACCAGGCGTCGAACTTCACCGCCAGGAAGGTGAGTACCAGGCCGACTTCGATCAGCGTGGGGATGATGCTGTAGAGCGAATACGAGATCAGCGAGTTGACGGCGCGTGTACCGCGCTCGATGTCGCGCGTGAGGCCGCCGGTTTGCCGCTCCAGATGGAAGCGCAGGCTCAGGCCATGCAGGTGCTCAAACACTTCCAGCGAGATGCGCCGCGAAGCACCCGCCGTGGCCTTGGCAAACACCAGCTCGCGCAATTCGGCGAACAGCGAGGTCGACAAGCGCAGCAAGCCGTAGCCCAGCAGCAGCGCCACGGGCACTGCCAATACTGCTTCGGGGCGCAGGCCGCCGCTGGCAGTAACCGGGTTGGGCGTCATCGCGTCCACAAGGTTCTTCAGCAACACGGGCACACCGACGTTGGCCACCTTGGCGGCGATCATGCAGCCCAGGGCGATCAACACACGCCACTTGTACTCCCACAGATAGGGGAACAGGCGGCGCAGGGTGCGCCAGTCCGATGTGGCAGGCTTGGTGCCGGGCGCGGACGTGCTGTCCTGCGCAGGCATAGGGATTCGGGAGGAGGCGGTTTCGCCAGATCGGCGCATGGGGGAGAATCTCGGCTTGTTGTTATCTCGCAGATTGTCCCTCATGACCGAAACCCCCAACCCCCTCCACGTCGAATTACCCACAGACATGGAGCTGGTGCTCAAAGTGATTCCTATGCCGGCCGACTGCAACGCCAACGGCGACATCTTCGGCGGCTGGGTGATGGCCCAGGTCGACTTGGCCGGTTCGGTACTGCCAGTGCGCCGCGCGCAAGGTCGCATCGCCACGGTGGCGGTGAACGAGTTTGTCTTCAAGCAGCCCGTGCGCATTGGCGACCTGCTGTCGTTCTTTGCCAAGATCACACGCGTGGGCCGCACGTCCATCTCCATCAAGGTGGAAGTGTTTGCCGAGCGCATGCGTTCGCAGGGCCGCCACATCAAGGTGACCGAAGCGTCGCTGACGTACGTCGCCATCGACGACAACGGCCAACCGCGCGAAGTGGGGCCAGAGGCGTAAACACGTTGTGAATTCCGTGGCCCCGCCGGTCAGCCGGGGCAGCTTGCTTCATCAAGATCGATAGCAGCTTTCGCCCGCCCTATGCGTGATTGCAGACGGCAAGGCACTCAGTTTTTACCCTAGTCACTTTCGCGTCACACCTGCAGGTGTTTCCAGGCCCCATGCGGGCCAACCCTGAAGACATGCCCTAGAGCCACCGCTATAACCAAGCCCATCCTATTCAAACGGAGGGCGCGGCAGGCATGGTTCAAATCATCCAACTGTTGATCAGCGGTGTTGCGCAGGGCTGCATCTATGGGCTGATCGCGTTGGGTTTTGTGCTGATCTACAAAGCCACCGAAACCGTCAGCTTTGCCCAAGGTGAGTTGATGATGCTCGGCGCCTTTGCCGGGCTAGCGTGTATGGGTTTGTTCGACCTGCCCTTCTGGCTCGCCGCCGTATGTGCGGTGCTCGGCATGGCCGTGTTCGGCATGCTGCTGGAGCGCCTGGTGATCCGCCCCATCCTGGGCCAACCCGCGTTCTCTATCGTCATGCTGACCATCGGCATTGGCTACGTGGCGCGCGGCGTGATCACCATGCTGCCCGGCATTGGCACCGAAACCCATTTGCTGCCCGTACCCTACAAAGACGTGGTGTGGCGCGTGGGCGCACTGGTGCTCAACGCCGAGCAACTGGTGGTGATCGCGGCCACTGCCGTGTTGTGCGGTTTGTTGTTTGCGCTGTTTCGCTACAGCAAGCTCGGCATCGCCATGCAGGCTGCATCGCAAAACCAACTGGCGGCCTACTACATGGGCATTCCGGTACAGCAGTTGAATGGTTTGGTGTGGGGCCTGGCCGCAGCCGTGGCGGCCATTGCCGGGCTGCTGCTAGCGCCCATCACCTTTGTGCACGCCAACATGGGGGTGATCGGCCTCAAGGCATTTCCCGCTGCGGTGGTAGGCGGCTTTGGCAGCCTGCCGGGCGCCATCGTCGGCGGGCTGGTGATTGGC
This sequence comes from Hydrophilobacter chitinilyticus, assembly GCF_049860745.1. Taxonomy (GTDB): domain Bacteria; phylum Pseudomonadota; class Gammaproteobacteria; order Burkholderiales; family Burkholderiaceae_C; genus Rhodoferax_B. The sequence continues at coordinate 5,437,372 of NZ_CP187561.1, forward strand.
TGCGTGGAATCGTTCTCCGGTTTCTACCTGCCCGAAGGTTTTAAAGACATTGCGGCCTACATCGTGGTGCTGCTGATGTTGATGCTCAAGCCGAATGGTTTGTTTGGTTCGACCATGCGGAAGAAAGTTTAAGGCCCGCCGCCCCATGCGCTTCGAATTCAAAACCAGCTACGCCCAAGATATTGGCTTGGTGCGCCACTCAGGCTACGCCTTTTGGTACGGCCTGCTGATGGCGGCGCTGCTGCTCGCCCCTTGGCTGGTGCAAGAGTACTGGCTCGCGCAACTCACCTTTGTGCTGATCTACGCGCTGGTGGGTTTGGGGCTGATGCTGCTGGCCGGCTTCACCGGGCAGTTCTCCATCGGCCACGCCGCCTTCTTGGGCGTGGGTGCCTACACCCAAGGCGTGTTGACCAACATGGGTTGGCCGTTTCCCTTGGCGCTGGTGGCTGCGGCCGTGCTGTCTGCCGTGGTGGGCGTGCTGGTGGGTGTGCCGGCGTTGCGCGTAAAAGGCATCTACCTGGGCATTGCCACGCTGTCGTTTGGCTTCATTGTGGAAGAGGTGTTGGCGCGCTGGGAGTCGGTCACTGGCGGCAATGCCGGGCTGCACGTGAAGCCGCCACAAATCGGCACGTGGAAGCTCGACAGTGAGCCCGAGTTTTACTACCTGTGCCTGCTGCTCGCGGTGTTGGCCACGCTGGGTATTTTGAACTTGCTGCGCTCGCCCACCGGCCGCGCGTTTGTGGCGATACGCGACTCCGAGGTGTCGGCGCAAAGCATGGGCATTCACCTCGCGCGCTACAAAACCTTGGCGTTTGCACTCTCGGCCGCACTGGCCGGTTTGGGCGGCGCTTTGTACGCGCACCGCCTGCAATTCATCTCGCCCGACCAGTTCAACGTGCTGCAGTCCATCGACCTGTTGTTGATGGTGGTCATCGGCGGTCTGGGCTCGGTGCACGGCGCATTTTTGGGTGCCATGTTTCTCATCGCCATGCCGCAACTCATCTCGCAAACCAAAGACTACTTGCCCGAGGCCATTGGCCAAGCACCAGGTTTGCAAGGGCTGGTTTACGGGCTGGTGTTGATTGCGTTTGTGTTGTTTGAACCGCTAGGCTTGTACGGCCGTTGGCTGAAGCTGCGCACCTACTTTCAGCTCTTTCCGTTCTACCGCAAGGGCATGTTCAAGCGGCAGAAGTCCTTCCAAAAGTCCGACCGCCTCAAATGACCGACACCACCACGCCCCTGCTGTCGGCACGCAATCTCAGTGTGCGTTTTGGCGGGCTGCTGGCCGTCAACAACGTGAGCTTCGACGTCATGACCGGCGAGGTGTTCACCCTCATTGGCCCCAACGGCGCGGGCAAGACCACGGTGTTCAACTTGATCAGCCGGCTCTACGCGCCCACCACCGGCGAAATCATGTTCGGCGGTGAATCGCTCACCGTGCGCGCACCCCACGCCATTGCGGCGGCAGGCATTGCGCGCACGTTCCAAAACATTGAATTGTTTGAGCACGCCACCGTACTGCAAAACCTGCTGGTGGGCCGCCACATCCACCGGCAAACGGGGTTATGGAGCGACTTGTTTTTCCCCGCCCGCGCACGCGCCGCTGAAGTGGCCGCACGTGAGAAGGTGGAACAGATCATCGACTTCCTGCACCTGCAGCACCACCGCGACGCACTGGTCGCCGGCCTGCCCTACGGCGTGCGCAAGGTGGTGGAGTTGGCACGCGCCTTGTGCACCGAGCCCAAGCTGCTGCTGCTCGACGAGCCCTCTTCCGGCCTCAACGTCGAAGAGACCGACGACATGGCGTTCTGGATCCAAGACATCCAGCAAGAGCTGGGCATTACCGTGCTGATGGTGGAGCACGACATGTCGCTCGTCGCCAAAGTCTCCACGCGTGTGTTGGCCATGAACCAGGGCGAGGTTTTGGCCCAAGGCACACCACGCGAAGTGCAGGCGCACCCGGCGGTGATGGAGGCGTATTTGGGCTCGATTGAAGACGTGTCTTCGCTGCACCGCAAGCCCGATGCTGCGTTGCCAGAGAGGAGAGTCACATGAGCGAAATGCCGCCGCCAGTGAGCGACCAGCCCGTGCTGCGGTTGTCGAACGTAGAGAGCGCCTATGGCCCCATCAAAGCCATTCGCGGTGTGAGCCTGCAAGTGCGGCGAGGCGAAATTGCCACCGTGCTCGGTGCCAACGGCGCGGGCAAAACCACCATTCTGAAAACCATCTCCGGCATCATCGACCCGCGCAAGGGTACGGTGGAATTCAAGGGCGAAGACATCACCGCGCAAGACCCGGCACACATCGTGCGCGAAGGCCTGAGCCACGTGCCCGAGGGGCGCGAAGTGTTCCCGCTGCTGAGCGTGCGCGACAACCTGCTGATGGGCGCCTACACCCGCAGCGACCAAGACGACGTGATGCGCGACCTGGAAACGGTGTACGCCTACTTCCCAATTCTGCGCGAACGTGCGCAGCAAGACGCGGGTTTGCTGTCGGGCGGGCAGCAGCAGATGCTGGCCATCTCGCGCGCCCTGATGGCCAACCCCGATTTGATTTTGCTCGACGAACCCAGCCTGGGCCTGAGCCCCAAGCTCACCAAAGATATCTTCGAGATTGTGGTGCGCATCAACCGCGAACACGGCACGACCATCTTGCTGGTGGAGCAAAACGCCAACATGGCGCTCAATGCCTCCGACTTTGGCTACGTGCTGGAGAACGGCCGCATCGTGATGGAAGACACCTGCGCCCACCTGCGCGAGAAAGACGACATAAAAGAGTTCTACCTCGGCATCAAAGAAGACAGCGTGCGTGGCGAACGCCGCTGGAAGAAAAAGAAAAACTGGCGCTAAGCAGCCCCCCGCCTTCAACACTAGGAGCCACATCGTCCATGCGAGGCCTTTGGGACACCACCCACATTCAGCCGCAAATAGCCAGCGTGCTGCCCGGCGACACCATTCCGGCCATGTTCTGGAATGCGGTGCGCCAGCGCAGCGCCAACGTCTGGCTGCGGCAAAAGAAGCTGGGCATCTGGCATAGCTGGCGTTGGCGCGAAGCGGGTGACGCCGTGCGCGAAATAGCGGCCGGCTTGTTGAGCCTGGGCTTCACCCGTGGCGACTGCGCCTCCATCGCCGCCAACACCACGGTTGATTGGGTGTTTGCCGACCTGGCGGTGCTGAGCTGCGGCGGTGTGAGCAACGGCATCTACCCCACCGACGCGCCAGCGCAAATGCAATTCTTGTGCGCCGACTCCAGCACCAAGCTGCTGTTTGTCGAGAACGACGAACAGCTCGACAAGGCACTGGAAGTGCGCGCCGAGCTGCCGCTGTTGCACACCATCGTGGTGTTCGACATGCGCGGCCTGCGCCAGTTGAACGAGCCCGGCGTGATCAGCCTGGACGACCTGCGCGCCACCGGCCGCGCCTACCTGGAAAAACACCCCACAGCGGTAGAGGCCTGCGCCACCGATTGCCGCCCCGAGGACCTGGCCATTCTGGTCTACACCTCGGGCACCACCGGCAAACCCAAGGGCGCCATGCACACCCATGGCGGCCTGGTCTACACCGTGCGCGGCTACAACACACTCATCGCACAAACCGAAGACGATGAACGCATCTGCTTCCTGCCGTTGTGCCACATTGCCGAGCGCCTGGGCGGCGAATACTTTGCGCTCTACACCGGCACCAAACTCAACTTCGTTGAAAACCCCGAGACCGTGCCAGAGAACGTGCGCGAGATTGCGCCCACGGTGTTCACCGCCGTGCCACGCGTGTGGGAGAAGTTTTATTCGGGTGTGATGATCGGCTTGAAGGAAGCCAGCCGCGTGCAGCAAATGGCCTACGCGTGGAGCATTGGCGTGGGCCACGCCGTGGCCGACCGCGTGCTCGCCGACCAGCCGGTGAGCGCCGCGCTGCGCTTCAAATTTGCCGTGGCGCGCGGCCTGGCGTTGAACAACACACGCAAGCTGATCGGCATTCACCGCGCACGTTTTTGCGTCACCGGCGCGGCGCCGATTTCGGCCGAGCTGGTGCGCTGGTACCTGGCACTGGGCGTGCCCATGCTGGAGGTGTGGGGCATGACCGAAACCTGCGGCGCCGCCACCGGCGTGCCCGCCAAACGCATGCGCCCCGGCACCATTGGCCCCTCTGCGGGCTACAACGAAATGCGGCTTGACCCGGCGACTGGCGAAATTCTGGTGCGCGGCCCCAACGTGTTTGCGGGCTACCTCAACCTGCCCGAGAAAACCGCCGAGGCCCTGGACGCCGACGGCTGGCTGCACACCGGCGACGTGGGTGTGGTGGACGGCGAGGGTTATTACCGCATCACCGACCGCATCAAAGACATCATCATCACCGCCGGTGGCAAGAACGTGACGCCGAGCGAGCTGGAAAACGAGTTGAAGTTTTCCCCGTACATCACCGATGCGGTGGTGATCGGCGACAAGCGGCCCTACCTCACGGTGATCGTCATGATCGACCAGGACAACGTGGAGAAGTTTGCGCAAGACGCCGACGTGCCCTTCAGCAACTACAGCAGCCTGACGCGCAGTGCCGAAGTGCAGCAACTCATTCAAAGTGAGCTGGAGCGCGTGAACAAAAAGTTTGCGCGGGTGGAGCAGATCAAGAAGTTCTATCTGCTGGAAAACCAACTCTCAGCAGAAGACGAAGAACTCACACCGACCATGAAGCTCAAGCGCCGCCTGGTCGAGAGCAAGTACGCGGAGCAGATCGACGCCATGTACCGATGAGGTTCTGCTGATGTGCTGCTGATCTTCCGCTGAATTACCGCTGAAACATCGTTGTTCAAAAAAAGGAGACTGCCATGAAACCCAAGTTGCTAGGCACGGCCGCGCTGCTGGCCGCCACGTTCACCGCGCCGCTGGCCCTTGCGCAATCCCAAGGCGTGAGCAAGAGCGAAATCACGCTCGGCTCGATTCAAGATTTGTCGGGTCCGCTGGCGGGCTTTGGCAAACAGATCCGCTCCGGCATGGTCTTGCGCGTGGACGAGATCAACGAACAAGGCGGCATCAACGGACGCAAGCTGGTGCTCAAAGTGGAAGACTCGGGCTACGACCCGAAGAAGGCCGTGCTGGCCGCGCAAAAGCTGGTGAACCAGGACAAGATTTTCATCATGCTCGGCCACCTGGGCACGGCGCAAAACATGGCCGCCATGCCGGTGCAGTTCGACAAGAACGTGATCAACTTCTTCCCGGTAACAGCGGCGCGCGAGATGTATGAACCGTTCCACAAACTCAAGTACTCGTTTGCCGCCACCTACTACGACCAGATCCGGCTGCTGTCGCCCAAGCTGGTGAAAGACAAGGGCGCGAAGAAGGTGTGCGCGCTGTACCAGGACGACGAGTTTGGCCTTGAGGTGTTGCGCGGCGCCGAGGCCGGGCTGAAGACCATCAACATGGAGCTGGTGGAAAAAGCCTCTTACAAGCGCGGCGCCACCGACTTCTCTTCGCAGGTGGCCAAGCTCAAGGCCAGCGAGTGCGACTTCGTGGTGCTGGGCACCATCATCCGCGAGACCATTGGCGCGATTGGCGAGTCGCGCAAGACCGGCTTCAACCCCACGTTCCTGGGGTCGAGCGCGGCCTACACCGACCTGATCCACAAACTCGGCGGCAAACCCATGGACGGCCTGTACGCCGCCATGACGGTGCAACACCCCTACCTGGACGAAGCCTCGCAACCGCTGCGCTTCTGGGCCAACAAATACAAGACCAAGTTCAACGAAGACCCCACAGTGTTCTCGGTCTACGGCTACAGCGTGGTCGACTCGTTTGCCAAGGCAGCCGAGAAAGCCGGCCCCAACCTCAGCACCGACAGCTTCATCAAGGTAATGGACACCATGGTCTACCCACCCGACATGTTCGGCTCAGCCGAGGCGCGCTACAGCCCGACCAAACGGCTGGGCAACGATGTGTCGCGCTTGTCGCAGTTGCAGGATGGGCGCTGGAAGGTGGTTTCGGACTACGTGAAGCCCTGACTAGGTTTTAAATAAAAATGGCTACTGGCGCCTACTAAATATGCGCCAGTAGCTTCTTTTTTTTATAGCAACTACGACACAATGTAAGCCGCAGCCCCCGTGGCCAGCAAGCGACCATTGGCGTCCATGAACTCCATACGGGTAGACGCCACGCGCGAGCCCAGGCGCAGCACCTCGGCCTGCAGCGTGAAGCCGTCGCCAATGCCCGGGCGCAGGTAGTCGATGCGCAGGTCGATGGTGCCCAGCTTGCCGAAGCGTTGCAGGCGCTGCAGCGGCGGCTCATCCAGATGGCGCGCGCCGATGGCGGCCATGACGGCCAAGCCCCCCAGGCCGTCGAGCGCGGCGCTGATCACGCCGCCGTGGATGCGGTTGTGCGAGAAGTGCCCCACCAGCTCGGGCCGCATGGCAATCGCGCCGGTAACCTTCTCTGCGGTCAAGCCGGTGATCTTCAAACCCAGTACTTGGTTGAAAACAATTTTTTCCTCGAAAATGTTGCGCAAGGCGGCTTCAAATTCGGGCTCGAATACAACCGGAGAGAGTGGGGTTTGGCTCATGTCGCTTATTGTGTCGTGCCCCGATCCTCTGCGCCCTGTAAGCTCGCCCGATTTGCTGGACGTTTTCCCCCATTTTTGCCCTTCAAGATGCCACTGACCACCGACAACCCCCTGACCCTGGAATGGACCACGCTGCAGAACAACTTCGAGCAGTACGAACGCACCGCCTTATGGGTGAAGCTGGTCACTGTGGCGTTGTTTGTGGTGGGCTTGTTGTACGGTATGCCCACCGAGTCGGCCATCGTGCTGATGCTGGTGCTGTGGCTGCAAGAAGCCATTACCCGCACCAGCCAGGCCCGTTTGGGCACGCGCCTGCTGCACATCGAGCTGATGCTGCGCCGGGGCGACGACGACAACGGCTCCGCCTGCCAGTTGCACACCGACTTTGAAACCAGCCGGGGTGGTGCTGGCGCGCTGTTGTCAGAGTATTTTCACAACGCGCTGCGTCCCACGGTGGCGTTTCCGTACGTGGTACTGGTGGTGGCGCAGTTGGTGCTGGGCGCGGGGTAACACACAGGTCCTGACCACGCTGCCGCCCTGAACGAAAAAGCCCTGGCGTCTTGCGACCCAGGGCTTTTGTTTTGGAGCGACGTGGCTCAGTGTTCAACCACCTTGCGAATGGTGTCGGCCAGCTCAGCGGCCACAAACTTGCCGACGTAAGCATCCGCACCAGAGCTGGTGACGTGCGACTCATTGGCGGTGCCAGAGAGCGACGAGTGGATCACCACCGGCAAGGACTTGAATCGAGGGTCTTGCTTGATCTTGCGCGTCAGCGTGAAGCCGTCCATTTCAGGCATTTCCAGATCGGTGAGCACCATCGCAACCTTGTCGCGAATGGTCTTGCCCTCCGCCTTGGCCGCGTCGTCCAGCATTTGGAGCCGGTCCCAGGCCTCCTTGCCGGTTTTGGTCATGATGTAAGGCACGCCCATGGCCGACAAGCCTTCTTCAATCAGCTTGCGCGCCAGCAAGGAATCGTCCGCTGCCAATACCACCGTACCTGGAGGAATCTTCACCTTGGGGCCCATGAGCGCCGGATCCACATCAGGGCCAACAGGTGGCACCACATTGCGCAGAATCGACTCCACGTCCAGCACCTGGGCCAAACGGGAGTTGTCCACGTCGCCATCCAGACGCGCAATGCTGGTGATCATGCCGCCAGCGGTGCTGGACTCGGCCGACAACACCTGGCGCCATTCCAGACGCACGATCTGGTCGACCTCCTCCACCGCGAAGCCTTGGGTGGAACGTGCGTACTCGGTCACCATCAAGATGTTCAAACCGTTTTTCGGCACACAGCCGACCGCGCCAGCCAGGTCGATCACCGGGATCACCTGACCGCGAATATTGGCCATACCCAATAAATGCGCAGGTGCGCCGGCCACGGCCGTCACCGGCGGCATGACCATGATTTCGCGCACCTTGAAAACGTTGATGCCAAACAACTCGCGCTGCTGAGAAACGCCGGCCTCGCCCAGACGAAACAGCAAAAGTTCAAACTTATTGCTGCTGGTGAGGTTGGTTCTCTCGTCAACTTCCTGCTGCACAGTGCTCATTGTGTTCCCCTGTTGTGCTCGCCATTAGAACCGTAATTTGCAATTTTTTACAAGCCGGTGGAAAGATAGATTCACACCGCACTTCGTCGCCTCTGCACGCCGCGTCAGTGCGGCTCGCGTGGCCCAGGGAGTGCCATCAAACCGCTAGCGCCAACACCCCCTATTGCAGCAGGGCGAATTTTAAAAACGGCCACGGCGGCCACCAACTGATCGGCTTGCGAACGCAAGCTAGCAGCGGCTGCAGCCGATTGCTCCACCAACGCGGCATTTTGCTGCGTGGCTTGGTCCATCTGTGTAACGGCTTCGCTGATTTGCGACACCCCGGCGTTTTGCTCGGAGCTGGCGGCACTGATCTCGGCCATGATGTCCGTCACGCGGCGGATCGATTGCACCAGCTCGGTCATGGTGCTGCCGGCTTGGTCAACCAGTTGGGTGCCTTGCTCGACGCGGCCTACGCTGTCGGAAATCAGCGCCTTGATCTCCTTGGCGGCATCGGCCGAACGGCCCGCCAGGCTGCGCACTTCAGACGCCACCACGGCAAAACCACGCCCCTGCTCACCGGCACGCGCGGCTTCCACCGCGGCATTCAACGCCAGGATGTTGGTCTGGAAAGCAATGCCGTCGATCACGCCGATGATGTCGACAATCTTTTTCGAGCTGTCGTTGATGCCCTTCATGGTGTCGACCACCTGGCCCACCACCGCCCCGCCCTGCTGCGCCACTTTCGAGGCCTGTACGGCCAGCTGATTGGCCTGCTGCGCGTTGCTGGCGTTTTGCTGCACGGTGGAGTTCAGTTCTTCCATCGACGCGGCTGTTTCCTCCAGGGCAGAAGCCTGGTGCTCCGTACGGGCGCTGAGGTCGTGGTTGCCCTGGGCGATTTCGCCACTGGCCGAAGCCACACTTTCCGAGCCTTGGCGAACCGTGGCCACCAGCGACACCAGGTTGTTCTGCATCAAGCGAAACGCCTGCTGCAAATCGGTGGCTTCATCGCGCCCTTCCACTTCCACAGTTTCAGTCAGGTCGCCTTCGGCAATGCGGTTCGCGCTGTCAGCCGCACGGCGCAGCGGGTGAACAATGGAACGCGTCAGCACGAACGCCAACGCTGCCCCCAGCAACACGGCCAACACGGCACAAATGACCAGCACCTGCTGGCCTTGAGCCGCGTTGTCCTTGGTTTGTTGCACCGATTCGTTGTACAGCTTGAGCTGATAGTCAGCCAACAGCCCGATGGCAGCGCTGTACGCTTTGGCCATCGGCTCCAACTCGGCTTGGATGCGGTCAAAAACGTCTTGCCCTTCTTGCTTGCGTTGCAACAGGTCGACCCGAGCGGCTGAGTATTTGGCGCGTGCGGCCTGAATGTCTTCCAGCAGCTTCTTGCCCTCGTCGCTGGTCACCAGTTCGGCCACGCGCTTGGCCACCACGTTGGTTTCAGCGGAGGTTTTGGCCATTTCGGTCTGCCATCCCTCCATGCGCAATGCGTCGTTTTCCATCGCCAATGCTCGGGTGCGCACCCAGTTCACGTCAATGAACTGGCGCCATTGCGTGGCCAGACGCAGACGTTCGGAGTCGGTGGTGGCCACCTGTTCAGTCGTCTTGGCAAGTTCGCCAATGCGCCATACGCCGACGGCCACGCAGGCCGCCAAAATCACCAAAATGATCGAAAACGCCAACGCCAAACGCACGCCGATCCGCGTGCTCCGCAACACACTCATTCTTGCTCCTTATTTCTTCTTGACTGGGCTAGCGCCGGCGAAGACCGTGGTGCACCGACACAGGGTTATCGGCGTTGCGCCAACAACATTGAGGCTATTAAACCCCGAAACGGCGCGCCCGTAACCAAATGTTCCATGATCGGCTCGGGATTGGCTACGCAGCGCAAATCCAACATTTGGCGGCGATGGGCTTCACGACCGCCTTAAGGCTTTGCTACACTGGCCCTCTATGTTCATCCACAGCACGATCGTTGCAGGCTGCCCCGGCCAGGGAGCCTGGTCTTGGCGCAAGCCACTTATCGCGCGCACCTGATCTGCACGGGCCCACCCGTGCGCCCACGCCTAGCCTCCCGTCCACAGTGGCCAACGGCAAAGCATTGCTTGAATGAACGCAGCACCCCGTGCTGTTAGCCCGGCACACCGCCCACTTACATAGGTGCTCGCCGGACTTAATCTCAGAAGGTATTTCCGTGATTACCGAACTCGAATTCAAAAGCCTGGCCCAGGATGGGTACAACCGCATCCCCTTGATCGCCGAGGCGTTTGCCGACCTCGAAACCCCGCTCTCGCTCTACCTGAAACTAGCCTATGCCAAAGACGGCGGCAAATACAGCTTCTTGCTGGAATCGGTGGTGGGTGGCGAGCGTTTTGGCCGCTACAGCTTCATCGGCCTGCCGGCGCGCACCTTTGTGCGCTGCCAGGGTTTTGGCGCCGAGGCGACCTCTGAAGTGGTGCAAGACGGCGTGGTGATTGAGACCGCCACCACCGCCGACTACCCTACACCGCTGGAATTCATCGCCGCGTACCAAAAGCGCTTCAAGGTCGCGATCCGCCCCGGCATGCCGCGCTTCTGCGGTGGCCTGGCCGGCTACTTTGGCTACGACGCGGTGCGCTACATCGAGAAAAAACTCGAGGCCACCTGCCCGCCCGACAGCCTGGGCTGCCCCGACATCATGCTGCTGCTGTGCGAAGAGGTGGCGGTGATCGACAACCTCTCGGGCAAGCTCTACCTCATCGTCTACGCCGACCCGACCCAGCCCGAGGCCTATGCCAACGGCAAGAAGCGCCTGCGCGCGCTGAAAGACCAGCTGAAGTATTCGGTCAGCGCGCCCAGCGTCAAGGCCACGCAAAGCTACCCGGCCGAGCGCGACTTCGCCAAGGCGGACTACATTGCGGCCGTAGAGCGTGCCAAGGAGTTGATCGCCGGTGGCGACTTCATGCAGGTGCAGATTGGCCAGCGCATCAAGAAGCGTTTCACCGAATCGCCGCTGTCGCTGTACCGCGCGTTGCGGGCACTGAACCCGTCGCCCTACATGTTTTATTACCACATGGGCGACTTCCACATCGTGGCCGCGTCACCCGAAATTCTGGTGCGCCAAGAAGCCACGAGCGAAGGCCAGAAGGTCACCATTCGGCCATTGGCTGGCACGCGCCCCCGCGCTGCCGACCCGGTGCGCGATCTGGAAGTTGAAAAAGAGCTCATCAACGACCCGAAAGAGCGCGCCGAACATGTGATGCTGATCGACCTGGCGCGCAACGACATCGGCCGCATTGCCAAAATCGGCAGCGTCAAGGTGACCGAAGCCTTTGCGGTAGAACGCTACAGCCACGTGATGCACATCGTGAGCAACGTCGAAGGCCTGCTCAAAGACGGCATGAGCAACATCGACGTGCTTAAAGCCACCTTCCCCGCGGGCACGCTGACCGGCGCGCCCAAGGTGCACGCCATGGAACTGATCGACCAACTTGAGCCCACCAAGCGCAACCACTACGGCGGCGCCTGCGGCTACCTGAGCTACGCCGGCGACATGGACGTGGCCATCACCATCCGCACCGGCATCATCAAAGACCAAACGCTGTACGTGCAGGCGGCAGCCGGCGTGGTGGCCGACTCGGTGCCCGAACTCGAATGGAAAGAAACCGAGCACAAGGCGCGCGCGTTGTTGCGTGCCTCGGAGTTGGTCGAAGAAGGTCTGGAATAAGCTGCGGAACAAGGCGAACGGAACACATCATGGCAAAGAAAACCAAACTGCTGATGGTCGACAACTACGACAGCTTCACCTACAACATCGTCCAATACTTTGGCGAGCTGGGGGCCGAGGTAGAGGTCTACCGCAACGACGAAATCACCATCGAAGACATCGCCGCGCGCCAGCCCGACCGGCTGGTGATTTCGCCCGGACCTTGCTCACCCAAAGAGGCCGGTGTGTCTGTAGCGGCCATCGAATACTTTGCCGGCAAGCTGCCGATTTTGGGCGTGTGCCTGGGTCACCAATCGATTGGCGCGGCCTTTGGCGGGCGCATCATCCGTGCGCAGCAACTCATGCACGGCAAGACCAGCCGCATCACCACCACGCAGCAAGGTGTGTTTGCGGGCCTGCCAGAGCAGTTTGTGGTGAACCGCTACCACTCGCTGGCGATTGAGCGCGCCAGCTGCCCCGAGGTGCTGGAAGTCACAGCCTGGACCGATGATGGCGAAATCATGGGTGTGCGCCACAAGACGCTGGACATCGAGGGTGTGCAGTTCCACCCCGAGTCCATCCTCACCGAACACGGCCACGCCATGCTGAAGAACTTTTTGGAACGCGCGGCGTAACGGCCGCAGCTCTACAAAATACATAGCTGCCCACGCTTGTCCACCCTGCTCAGGAGCCACTTTTAATGCATAGCCCCGCCCAAGACATCGTTGACCTGCGCAGCGACACCGTCACCCGCCCCACCGCCGCCATGCAGGCCGCCATGGCCCGCGCACCGCTGGGCGACGACGTGTTTGGCGACGACCCCACGGTCAATGCGTTGCAGCACGCGCTGGCCGAGCAACTGGGTTTCGAAGCGGCGTTGTTTGTGCCCACCGGCACGCAGAGCAACCTGTGCGCGATCATGGCGCACTGCCAGCGTGGCGACGAATACATCGTGGGCCAGATGGCGCATTGCTACCGCTGGGAAGGCGGCGGCGCAGCGGTGTTGGGCAGCGTGCAGCCACAGCCCTTGGTGCACCAGGCCGACGGCATGTTGGCCCTGGCCGACATTGAAGCCGCCATCAAACCCGACGACGCTCACTTCGCCCGCACACGTTTGCTGGCGCTGGAGAACACCATTGGCGGCAAGCTGTTGCCATTCGACGCTTTGCAGCAAGCCACCGCGTTGGCGCAAACACGCGGCCTGGCACGCCACCTGGACGGCGCACGGCTGTTCAATGCCGCGACGGCACAAGCCGCGCTGACCGGCGCCTCCGTGCGCACGGAGGCCCAACGCATCGTGGGCAATTTCGACAGCGTTTCGGTCTGCTTCAGCAAGGGCTTGGGTGCACCTGTGGGTTCGGTGCTCTGCGGCAGCCGCGACTTCATCCACCGCGCGCACCGCATCCGCAAGATGGTGGGCGGCGGCATGCGCCAAGCGGGCGTGCTGGCGGCTGCCGCGCTGCACGCTTTGGAGCATCACGTCGACCGCCTGGCCATCGACCACGCCAATGCACGCCGTCTGGCCGAAGGCCTGGCGGGCATCGAGGGTCTGGAGGTGCAAGCGCCCCAGAGCAACATGGTGTTTGTGCAGTTGACCGGCGAGGCGCGTGCGCGTGGCCCGGAACTGCTGGAGCATCTCAAGGCCGTCGGAGTATTGGCGCTGGGCTTGTATGAGCTGCGCTTCGTCACGCACTTGGATGTCGACAGCGCTGGTGTAGACCGCGCAGCGCAGGCTATTCGGAGCTTCTTCCATGCCTGACCTGCACCACCTGCTTCTGTTCCTTGCCACCGGCATGCTGCTCAACCTCACGCCCGGGCCCGACGTGCTCTACATCGTGACGCACAGCCTGCGCTCGGGGGCACGCGCCGGCATCGTCGCCGGGCTGGGCATCACGGCCGGCTGCTTCGTGCACATCTTCGCGGCTGCGCTGGGTGTGAGCGCGTTGATGGCCGCATCGACCCACGCCTTTACGGTCTTGAAATGGGTGGGCGCAGCCTATCTGCTCTGGGTGGGTGTGCGTATGTTGCTCAGCCGCGCGCCAGCAGCCAAGCCGAAAACTACAAATTTAATAGCTACCCCCGCAGAACCCATAAGCGCTAGAGCCCTCAAAATAATCTTTGTTGGTGGCTTTTGGACCAACGCATCCAACCCCAAGGTGGCGCTGTTTTTCTTGGCCTTTTTGCCGCAGTTCGTCGCCCCCGGCACCACTAACACTTCGCTGGTGTTTTTGCTGCTGGGCACCTTGTTCAATTTCAACGGCATGTTGGTCAACTCCGGCTGGGCACTCTCCGCCGCCTGGATGTCCAAGCGCTCCGGCGTCACCCAGCGCGGCATGCATTGGCTTGACCGCGCAGCCGGTGCCACGTTCATCGGCTTTGGCCTGAAGCTGGCCTTCACCGACCAGCCCAACCGTTAAAAAAATCAAAGGAGATTCCGCCATGCCCAACACCCACAAGATCACGCCACAAGAAGCGCTGCAGCGCACCATCGAGCACCGCGAAATCTTCCACGACGAGATGCTGCACATCATGCGCATGATCATGAGCGGCGAGATGTCGCCCGTGATGACCGCCGCGCTCGTGACGGGCCTGCGGGTGAAGAAGGAAACCATTGGCGAAATTACCGCCGCCGCGCAGGTGATGCGCGAGTACTCGACCAAGGTGAACGTAGCCGACACGCGGCACCTGGTGGACATTGTGGGCACCGGCGGCGACGGCTCACACACCTTCAACATCAGCACCTGCAGCATGTTTGTGGCAGCGGCCGCAGGTGCCAAGGTCAGCAAACACGGCGGGCGCAGCGTCAGCAGCAAAAGCGGCAGTGCCGATGTAATGGAAAGCCTGGGCGTCAACATCAACCTCTCGCCCGAACGCATCGCCCAATGTATTGCCGAAGTCGGCGTGGGCTTTATGTTTGCCCCCAACCACCACCCCGCCATGAAAAACGTGGCGCCGGTGCGCAAGGAAATGGGCGTGCGCACCCTCTTCAATATTCTGGGTCCGCTGACCAACCCGGCCGGTGCACCGAATATTTTGATGGGTGTGTTCCACCAGGATTTGGTGGGCATTCAAGTGCGCGCGCTGCAGCGCCTGGGCGCTGAACACGCGTTGGTGGTCTACGGCAAAGACGGCATGGACGAGGTCAGCCTGGGCGCCGGCACCGTAGTGGGTGAATTGAAGAACGGCGAAATTTCTGAGTACGAAATCCACCCCGAAGACTTTGGCATGACCATGGCCAGCAACCGCGCCCTGCGCGTGGAAACGCCGGAGCAATCCAAAGCCATGCTGATGGGTGTGCTGGACGACACCCACGGCGCCGCACGCGACATCGTGATCTTGAATGCAGGTGCTGCGCTGTACGCGGCCAATGTGGCCGACTCTCTGTCCAGCGGATTTGCCCTGGCCAAAAAAGCAATTGAGTCAGGCGCAGCCCGCGCCAAGCTCGCGGCACTGGTAGAAGCCAGCCAGCGCTAGACCACGGAGGCCGCCGAACCCGTGCCCGGCTTGAGAGACTTCACCGTCTTTGAAAACCGCAAGGCCTCGAACAGCTCCAGCAGCACATCGTTGGCCGCACGTGTGGCCGACAGGAAGTGGTTACGGTTGTACTCCAGCATGTTCGCCTGACCGCGGCCCTCAACGTGCAGCGTTTCCACCACCCGGCCTTCCACGTCGGAGATCACGAGCTTGAGCCGAATGTTGAATTCACTCGGCGGCCAGGCCAACACCGTGTCGGATGAGGAGTCGGTGTCAATTTCGGGCGTCACGACCCAGGTGATTCCCGCTTTTTTCAGCGCGTAGGTGTCCTTGGGATCGCGCACTTTGCTGGCGCCGATAAACACGCTGGAGAGCACCTCGTACAAACCGGTTTCCAAGTCCCGGTAAGGGTAGTAGCAAACTTTCTCGCCACCACCGCCCGGCGTGGTCACCATTTCGTCACGCGCCGCGCTGGAAATGAAGTACCCCACCTTTTGCTGCACGGGCACGCTCTCGTCAAACTGCACCGCCGCGAGATTGGGCTCCATGCGAATGGGATGTACGTAGCCAAGGTAGCCGAGTCCTACCAACAATGCCGCAAAAAACGGGGCAAGCCGGTTCATGGTTGTGGCGCCGCGGATGTGCATGGTGCAGTGCAACATGCAATAGTCGCACCAGCCAGTTGAGGTGCGTGGTCACACCTCTGCGGCATGGCAAATCGCGCGCGCTCACCGCCTATTTCGGTGCGAGGTTGGGGGAATCGGTGGTCCCAAAGATGGAAGGCTCGCGCCCCAAAAAGGGGGCTTGGAGAGTGTGATGGTGCAGACATGTACGCACTTTATTCGTGAACATAAAATTCCAAAAATAAATACTGCATACAAGTTTCAATTGAAACGGGATGAATTTATTACCCGTGAAATTTGCGACTAATTTCACGAAACCATCCCTGCCCCAGCCGAGGCAAAGCAAGTGATGACAGCTACGCCGCCACCGTCATGCCGCACTGCGTCTCGCCAAAACTACCGCGCGGTAATGCGCGCGTCGGCAGGGGCGAAGTGCACGCCTACTTTTTGCCCTGGTCCTGCCACAGCTTGCAGGGCATCGCTGAACACCAGCAGCTCACCGAGTGGCGTGGCCACCAGGCTTTCCATGCGGCTACCCAAATAGGCTTGGCGCAATACCTGGCCAGGCAACACACTGCCCTCGCTCTCGCCCAAGCGAATACGGTGGGGCCGGATCGCCAAAGCCACCAAGCCGTCAACCATCCCCGCCGGGGGCAGCACCGGGACGTCCACATTTTCGGCACGGAAGAAATGTTGGCCATTGACCAAAATCAACTCACCGTTGATGAGGTTGGCGTCGCCAATGAAGTCGGCGATGAAACGCGTGGACGGTGCTTCGTACAAATCGCGCGGACCGCCCATCGCGGCGATGCGGCCCTTCTCCATCACCAAAATGCGGTCAGACACGGCCAGCGCTTCTTCCTGGTCGTGGGTGACGTAGACCACGGTGAGGTTCAGGTTTTGCTGCAGGTCGCGAATGTCCTGGCGCACTTTGCGGCGCAGCTTGGCGTCCAGGTTGGACAGCGGCTCGTCGAACATCAACACCGCCGGCTCCAGCACCAGCGAACGCGCCACGGCCACGCGCTGCTGCTGCCCGCCCGAGAGCTGCGACGACAGGCGCCCGCCCAGGTCGGCAATGCCCAGCAGCTCCATCTTGGCTTGCGCCTGTTCAATGGCTTCTGGCTTTTTGATGCCCGAGGCCAGCAGGCCGTAACAGACGTTCTCCAGCGCTGTCATGTGCGGGAACAGCGCGTACGACTGGAACACCAGACTCACGTCGCGCTGGTTGGCCGAGACCCCCGTCACATCGCGCCCATTGATGCGAATGCTGCCTTCTGAGGGCAGCTCCAGCCCGGCAATCAGCCGCAGCAGCGTGGTCTTGCCGCAGCCCGAGGGACCGAGCAGCGTGACCAACTCTCCTTTGGCGATGGTCAGGTCGAGTGCGGGCAACACTACCACTTTGCCGAAGCGTTTGACGACCTGCTTGAACTCTACGGCTACCGGTGCTTGGGTCATGTCTCTGTCTTTCTTTTTAGTTATGCAGCAGCCACCGCGCGCCGCCCAATGTTCGCCGTGCCCACCAGCCGCTGGATCATCAACACGCAGAACAGCATGATCACGATCAACACCGACGAATAAGCAATCGCCAATGCGTATTCGCCCACCTCCACGCGCCCCGCGATGTAGACCGTGGCCAGGTTGTGTTTGGCCGTGGCCAGGAAGATCACCGCACTCACCGCCGTGATGGCGTGGGTGAAGCTGAACACCAGGCTGGCGATGATGGCCGGGCGCAGCAGCGGGATCACCACACGCAAGAAGGTGCGCGAGGTGCTGGCCCGCAGCGTGCTGGAGGCCTCATCCAACGAACGGTCGAGTTGCGACAGGGCCGACACCGTGGCGCGCACCCCCACCGGCATGTTGCGGAACACCAGGCACAACACAATGATGGCGAAGGTGCCGGTGAATTCAAGCGGAGGCACGTTAAAGGCCACGATGTAGGCCACCCCTATCACCGTGCCCGGCACAGCGAAGTTCACCATGGTCAAGAACTCGAACGTGCGCCGACCGGCAAACACATGCCGGCTCACCACGTACCCGCCCAGCACACCCAGCGCCGTGGTGATGGGCGCGGCCACCGCTGCCACTCCGAGCGTGGTGAACAGGCTGTCCCACGCCGAGCCAGTGAACACCAGCCCACCCACACCCCAGTCGATGCCAAAGCCGGTGGCAAAGTGCGCCAGCGACGGCGTGAGGTCAAACCGCCCAATGTCTTTGACCACACCGCCGAGCAAGATGATGCCGTAAGACACCACGGTGAGCAGCGCCCAAGGCGCCACCAAGGCGATGGCACCCCACTTAACGCCGGTGGGCAATGGCGCGGGCACACCGCTGTCGCCCTTGCCGCCCACCGAGGTGTACGAGGCCGTGCCCAGCCAGCGCTGCTGCAAGGCAAACACACTGACGGTGAGCAACAACAAGGTCAACGCCAGAATGGCCGCACGCGAGGCATCGTGCTGCGCGCCCGCAATGGCGAAGAAGATCTTGGTCGATAACACTTCAAAGTTGCCCGAGAGCACCAGTGGGTTGGCAAAGTCGGCCAGACTTTCCACAAAGCCGAGCAGGAACGCGTTGGCAATGGCCGGGCGCACCAGCGGCCACGTCACGGTGCGGAACACATGCCAGCGTGTGCCGCGCAGCACCTGCCCGGCTTCTTCCAGCGTAGGGCTGACCAACCGCAGCGCACCGCTGATCAGCAAAAACGCCAGCGGCGTGAAACACACCACTTGCGCCAGCCATACGCCCGGCAAGCCGTAGATCCAACGCGAGCGCGGAATCGAAAACCAGTCGCTCAGCAACTGCGTGACCACGCCCGTGCGGCCAAACAGAATGATGATGGCCAAGCCAATCACAAACGGCGGCGTGACCACCGGCAAGATCGACAAGATGCGCAGCGACGACTGAAACCGCTGGCCACCCCGCTCGGCCAACAGCGCCAGCGCAAAGCCAAACAAGGTGCTGCCCAGCCCCGCCAGAATCGCCAGCACCATCGAGTTGATGGCCACACCGCAGCGCACATTGCCCACCAGGCAGCCCACACCCCACACGTCTTCATTCAGGAAGCGCGACATGGCGGTGCTCAGCACCCACTCGCCTTGTTCGTTGACAAACGCGGCCATCAACATGCGGCCGATGGGGTAGACCACAAAGACCAGCAGCAGCAGCGACATCACACACACCGTGCCAGCAATGGTGGCGTCACTTTTAAACGCGCCATTGCGCGTGGCAAACCAACTGGCCACGCCCGCCAACAGGCAGGCGGCGGCCACATACCCGGACGATGACGTCCAGGGCAGCAACAAGAATTCGGTGCCGACGGCCAGCAGCGTCAACAACCAGCCGTAGGGGTCGGAGAACGACCGCTCGCCCGCCGCAGCGGGAGATGTCAGAGAGCGCACGTGAAGAGCTTAGTGAGCGTAGAGAGGGCTAAGCGCAGCGCTTACTTCGGCAGCGCGCCAACGTCTTTGTCCCACTTCGTCAGCAGGCGCGTGCGCTCGGCAGAGGCACCGTATTTGGCGAAGTTGTAGTCGATCAGCTTGATGTCCTGCAGCTTCGGCGCTTGTGGTGGCGAGGTGGCGTTTTTGTTCGACGGCACCTGGTACGAGTGCGCCTGGATGGCGATCGCCTGCGCCTCGGGGGTCAGTGCCCAGTCATACCACTTCTTGGCGTTGTCCATGTTCTTCGCACCCTTGATGATGCTCATGCTGCCAATCTCGTAGCCCGTGCCTTCGCAGGGTGCCACTACTTTCACGGGCGCACCCGCCACGGCGTGGGTCACGGCATCGTGCAAGAAGGTGATGCCGATCAGGCTCTCGCCCGTGGCAGCGGCGCGCGCCGGTGCGGCGCCCGACTTGGTGTACTGGTTGATGTTGCGGTGCAGGGCCTTCATGTAGTCGAAGGCTTTGTCTTCACCCATGATTTGCACCAGCGTCGCCAACATGGTGTACGAAGTGCCCGAAGAGTTGGGGTTGGCCACCTGCACTTCGTCTTTGAACTCGGGCTTGGTCAAATCGGCCCAGCACTTGGGTTCGGTCAGCTTGCGTTTCTTCAGCTCATCAGTGTTGTAGCTGAAGCCCAGCGCGCCGGCGTAAATGCCCACGGTGCGGAACTTCGAGGCCTCGGCCTGCTTCACGGCCCAGGGCTGCAAATCGGCCAGCTTGGGCGACTTGTAGGCTTCGGTCAAACCCTCTTCAGCGGCTTGCAGATGCGGGTCGCCCGTGCCGCCCCACCAGATGTCACCACGCGGGTTGGCGGCTTCGGCCTTGATTTGGGCATAGGTCTCGCCCGAGCTTTTGCGCGTCATCGACACCTTGATGCCGGTGGTCTTCTCGAACGCCGCCACCATGGGGCGGCACCACTCCTCCTGCACGTTGCAGTAGACCACCAGCTCTTCTGCCGCATAGGCAGAAGGTGCGGCAAACGCGCCCGCCGCCACAGCAGCAACCGCCAGCATTTTGATGTTCAGAATCTTCATGGTTTTGTCTCTTTCTTTTTTAAAGTCCACTACTAGCTCACACGAACCCAACTCGTCACCGCATCAGCGTATGCCTATGCATGCAAATCAATACCCGTTAAAACACTGATCTCTTTGGCCAATGCCGCATTGGTGGCCAGCACGGCATTGCCTTGGCTCACGGCATTGGACGTCCAGAAGTGATTTACGTGGCCACCGGCTTCCGTCACCAGCAGCAGACCGGCCGCTACGTCCCAGGCGTTGATGTGGCCTTCAACATAAGCCTCGGAGCGGCCAGCCGCCACGTAGGCCAAGCCCAGGGCCCCAGAGCCCGCGCGGCGCACCGAGCAGCCCGCGTCCATGGCGTGCTGCACGTAGTTCATGAACACCGATGCGGGTTGCCGCGCCGACCAGCCGATCTCGATCGACGACTCGGTCATCTTCTCCACCGGGCTGACCTGCATGCGTTTGCCGTTGCACCAGGCGCCCTGCCCACGCTGGGCGATGAACAACTCATCGGCCATGGGTGCGTAGATGGCGCCGGCTTCCAATACACCATCGACCAGCAGGCCAAGCGAGATGCAGAAGTGCGGCATCTGGCGCGCGAAGTTGGCCGTGCCGTCGATTGGGTCGACGATCCACAGACGCTTGGCGGTGACGTCGCCACCGTCTTCTTCGCCTAACACCGCTTCGCCGGGAAAGTGCTTCTCGATCTGCGCACGCACGTAGCGCTCTACCGCGCCATCGGTTTCGGTCAGGTAGTCTTGCCGGCCTTTGAGGGAGTAGGCCGGGCGGTCTGGCGCATTAAACGCGTCGCGCATCAACGTGCCAGCACCGCGCACGATGTCTTCAATGGATTGGAGTAGGTGGTTCATTTTTTAAAAGGCAAAGGTGGGTTGACCAGCATCCATTCGTGCGCCGGGTCGTTCTTGAAAACCCAGAACCGATTCGGCCCGGCCATCACGTTGAGGTAGTACAGGTCGTAGCCGTGCGGCGCCACCACCGGGTGGTAGCCACGCGGCACCATCACCACATCGTGGTCTTCCACGGCGCAGGATTCGTCCAAACTGCGGTCGTCGGTGTAAACGCGTTGGAACGCAAAGCCTTGCGGCGGGTTGAGGCGGTGGTAATAGGTTTCTTCCAACTGCGTCTCGGTGGGCGGGGTTTCCTGGTCGTGTTTGTGCGGCGGGTAGCTCGACGAATGGCCGGCCGGCGTGATCACTTCCACCACCAGCAGATGTGCGGCACCGGGATCGTCGTGCGGTAGGATGTCGCACACATAACGCGTGTTGCTACCCGCGCCGCGCACGCTGCGGCGCATGCCGGCCGAATCGATGAGGCGCGCCTTGCGCAGCACGGCATCGGCCGGGGCGGTGCACAACGCCACTTCGGCATCGCGCTCGGCGGTGACGCGTACCGTTTGTTCGCGCGGCACAAACACGGCAGCGGGTGGCAGGTCGTCGAATACGCTGTTGCGTTGGCCGAGGTGGTCGAACATCTGGCCATCCACGGTGACCTGCACCGTGCCCGTGAGCACCACGATGCACAACTCGTCGGCGCCGGTCTGCAGCGTCTCCACTTCGCCAGCCTTTAAACGCACGGCGCGGAAACCCACGTAGTGCCAGCCGGCGCGCGCGGGCGTGACGCTGACAATCTCGCGCCCTTCGCGGGCGGCTTTGGCGAGCAAGGGGCTGACCATCTCAGGCTCCTTTCGACGAGGCGTTGAGGGTGTCGACCAAGCCGCGCAGCGTGTCGTAGCCCTTCTTCGCGTAGGCGTAGCTTGGCGCCACCGCCGGGTCTTGCTCAGCTTCGACCACCAGCCAGCCCTCGTAGCCTGCGGCGTGCAAGGTGCTCAATACGGCTTGGTAGTCGATCACACCGTCGCCCGGCACGGTGAAGCCGCCGTACAACACGCTGTTCAAAAAGCTCCAGCCATCGTTGCGCGCCTGGCTGATGACTTTGGGGCGCACATCTTTGCAATGCACGTGCACCACGCGTTTGACGTGGCGCTGCAGCAAGGTGTTGGCGTCGACCGCGCCGCCGAAGTAGGCGTGGCCGGTGTCGAACAGCAGGCCCACTTTGGCGGGGTCGGTCAGTTCCATCAAACGGTCAACGTCTTCGGGCGATTCAACATACGCGCCCATGTGGTGGTGGTAGGCCAGCTTGATGCCGTAGGTGGACAGCAGGTGGGCGCCAAAGGCATTCAGGCGCTCGGCGTAGGCTTGCCAAGCGGCATCGTTGGCGAAGCGTGGGCGCTTATGCAGGGGTGTGTCGATGTTGCCCTGGATGGTGCCGGCGCATTCGCCGTAGACCACCACTTTGACGTCGTTGTACTGCAGCTTTTCCATGTGGGCGCGGCAGCGTTGCACTTCGGCCTCTACCAAGTCTTCAGCCAGAAAGCCCGAATACCAGCCAGACACACAGGCCAGGCCAAACGCGTCGAGCTTTGCTTTCAGGCCGGGGCCGTCTTTGGGGAATTTGTTGCCCAGCTCAAATCCTTCGTAGCCGATTTCTTTGCCTTCAGACAGCGCGGTCTCTAGCGGTGTTTCGCCGCCGAGCGACGGCAGGTCGTCGTTCATCCAGCTCAAGGGGTTGACGCCAATGCGCACGTTCCAGGTCATGGTGTTTCTTTCACTAAATTGATAGCTGCTTGCGCTTACTGCATAAGCGCCAGAGGCCAATTTGATTCATATCGCTTATGAGGCTCACAGCCGCTGCTCTTTCTTGGCGGTCAGGTAGTTTTCGTGCGCTTGCGCCACTTCAGGCCGCTCCGACACCTCGGGTATCGCCACCTCCCACCAGCAACCGCCGTCTTCGGTGGTGCGGGTGTGCGTGGTGTCGATCACCACCACCTGGGTTTTGCTGGCGGCGCGCGCGGCCTGCATGGCGGTGGCGAGTTCCGTCAGGTTGCGCACATGCACGGCGTCGGCACCAAGGCTGCGGGCGTGCATGGCGAAGTCGATGCGCGGCGCGGGGGCACCTTCCGGTGTGCAGTCGTCCAGCATGTTGTTGAAGCGTGCGCCGCCCGATGCCAACTGCAGCCGCTGGATGCAGCCGAAGCCCTGGTTGTCGAGCACCACGATGATGAGCTTTTGCTGCAGCATCACCGACGTGGCGATCTCGGAGTTCATCATCAGGTAGGAGCCGTCGCCCACCATCACAATCACTTCTTGCTGCGGCCGCGCCAGCTTCACGCCCAGGCCACCGGCGATCTCGTAGCCCATGCACGAATAGCCGTATTCAATGTGGTAGTTGCCGGGGCCAGCGGCGCGCCAAAGCTTTTGCAGCTCGGCCGGCAAGGTGCCCGCGGCGCAGACCACCACGTCTTCGGTGTCGCTGGTGGGGGAAGAGTCGCGCACGGCACCGATGACTTCGGCGTCGTATGGCAGCAAGTTTGCATCCTGCTCCAACAGCCCAGGACTGGTGATTTGCGTCACACGTTCGCGCCACTGCTGGCCGCGCGTCTGTGCCAGTTTCGTCCACGCGGCATCCGCGCGCCAGCCCTTCAGCGCTTCAGCCAATTGGCCCAAGCCCACACGAGCATCGGCCACCAGGCTGGTGCCGCCCCACTTGGCGGCATCTACCGGTTGCACATTCAGGCCGACAATGCGCGCGGTGCTGAACAGGCTGTGCGAGCCCGTGGTGAAGTCTTGCAAACGTGTGCCAATGGCCAGCACCACATCGGCCTCGCGCGCCAGCGCATTCGCACTGGGGGCACCGCAGACGCCAATGGCGCCCACGTTGAGCGGGTGATCCCACGCCAGGCTGCTTTTGCCGCCTTGGGTTTCCACCATCGGCACGCCATGCGCTTCGGCAAACTGGCGCAGCGCATCCCAGGCCTGGCTGTAGAGCACACCACCGCCCACCACGATCAACGGGCGCTGCGCGGTGCGCAGCAAGCTGGCCGCCGCTTGCAACTCGCGTGCATCGGCCGGCGGGCGGCGAAAGTAAACGGTACTGGGCGCCAAGAAAGACTTGGGACAATCGAAGGCCTGAGTCTGCACGTCTTGTGGCAAGGCCAGGCACACCGGGCCGCAGTTGGCGGGGTCGGTCATCACTTGGATGGCGCGGGGCAGCGCGGTGAGGATTTGCTCGGGGCGCTGGATGCGGTCGAAGTAACGCGTGACGGGACGGAAGGCATCGTTCACGCTCACGTCGCCGTGTGCGAAGTCTTCCAGTTGCTGCAGCACCGGGTCGGGCGCTCGCGAACTGAAGGTGTCGCCCGGCAGCAGCAGCACGGGCAGGCGGTTGACGTGGGCCAGCGCGGCGGCTGTGACCAGGTTGGTGGCGCCGGGCCCGATGGAGGTGGTGACGGCCATGATGCGCTGGCGAAACTGCGCTTTGGCGTAGGCGATGGCCGCGTGCGCCATGGCCTGTTCGTTGTGCGCGCGCAGCGTAGGCAGCGCGGCGCGCTCGGCCCACAAGGCTTCGCCGATGCCCGCCACATTGCCGTGGCCGAAGATGGAAAACACACCGGCGCAATAGGGCTGCAGGCTGCCGTCGGCCATTTCGATTTGCAGCGCGGTGAGGTGTTTCACCAGCGCTTGGGCCATCGTCAAGCGTTGTGTGGCGTTTTGGGTGTTCATCGTCTGCATTACCGTTGCACTGCTGCGGGTCGGCTGGCACGCCAGGCATCGACCAGCATTTCAAAATTGCGCGCCACCTGCGACACCAGGCCCGCGTCGTCCAGCGTACCGGCTAGCCATTGCTGCGCGGGCGTGGCCCATAACGAGCGGCCGACCATGAAGCCTTTGACGATGGCGTTTTGCGCTTGGCTAAAACTCGCCGCCAACTCTTGCAGCGGCTGGTTCAACCCGAGGATGACCGCGCCACGGCATTGTGGATCGCGTGCGGCCACCAGTTGCGCCAGCGCGGCCCAGCCAGGCTCGGTCATGGGCGAGAGCTTCCACCATTCGGGCCGAATGCCTAGGTTGTAGATGCGTTGTACCGCGCGCAGCACAGCTTCGTCCTCGGTGCCGGCGGGCGTCATGGCCTTGGGGCAGATCACTTCGAGCAGCAACTCGTGGCCGCTGGTGCGCGTGGCTTCCCACAGCTCGGCCAGTTTCAACTCTTGCTCCAGCCGCAGGTCGGACGCGTCGTCCGGGTGGTAGTGCACCAGGCACTTCACCACCTGCTCGGCCGGCCATTGGTGCAGCGTGCTGCCGATGGAGCGTGTGCCGTCAAAACGCAGCGGGCGCGAACTGGGCAGCTCCACCGGGCGACCCACCCACCAGCCGCGCCCGGTGGCGCTGGCCAGGGCGTCGGCACCGTAATCGCCACCGTCCACCAACACGCCGCCGCTGCCCTGCAACTGACGCAGGCGCTCCACTTGGGCGTAGGCTTTGACCAGCAGCTTCTTCAGCGCCGGGATGCGGGCTTCGCTCACCCCGGCGTTGCGTGCCATGTCAAAAAACTGGCTGCGGTGGTCAAACGCCATCACGTTGAGCGACGCCCACTGTTGCCGCGCGGCGGTGGTGCGGTGCAAATGCGAGAGTTGGCGGTCGGCGTCGACCTTGGGGTTGCGCTGGCCGCTGAGCCAATGCGCAATTTCTTCAGGCGTGGGCATGGCCGGTGCACAGGCGTGGCGCGACACCACGATGGCACCGCACACATTGGCGGTGGCGGCGGCCTCGGTAAACGGCCGACCACGCAAGAAGCCGCTCATCAGCCCCGCAGCAAACGCATCGCCCGCGCCCAAGACGTTCATCACTTCGATGCGCTCGCCGCGTACGGTTTCGGCCTCTTCAATGCTGGCCGGCACGGCGCCCGGAATGAAGCAGCAGCCCGCTGCCCCCAGCTTCACAACCAATGCGGCGGGCGTGACCTTGCGCACGGCGCGCAGCGAGGCCATCAGGTCGCCGGCCACACCACCGGCAATCGAAAATTCTTCTTCGGTGCCAATGAGCAAGTCAAACTTGGGCAGCATGGCCTGCAGTTGCGCGGTGACGGCCGCGTCGGCCACAAAACGGTTGGCGCCCTCGCCGCGTTTGGTCAGGCCCCAGAGAACCGGGCGGTAGTCGATGTCGAGCACGCGCAGCACGCCGTGTTTCTGCGCGTATTGCAGTGCCACGGTAGAAGCCTCGCGCACCGTGGGCGCGCTGAGGTGGGTGCCGGTGATGAGCAAGGCGCGGCATTGGGCGATGAACGATTCATCGAGCTGCGCGGCGTCGATGGCCATGTCGGCGCAGTTTTCGCGGTAGAACAGCAGCGGGAAGGTGTCGCGGTCTTTCAGGCCCAGCAACACCAGGCCGGTGAGGCGCTGCGGGTCGAGCTGGATTTGCGTGATGTCGCAGCCCTCGCGCGCCAGCGTCTCTTGCAGGAAGCGGCCCATCTGCTCGTCGCCCACACGCGAGATCATGGCCGCGCGCAAGCCCAGGCGCGCCACGCCAAACGCGATGTTGGCCGAGCTGCCGCCCAGGTATTTGGCAAAGCTGGACACGTCTTCCAGCCGCGCGCCCACTTGCTGCGCATACAGGTCGACCGCCAGGCGGCCCAGACAGGCCAGGTCGAAACGGCGGCCGGAGGGGATGGACAGGTTTGCGGTCATGGAGGGTGAAATAGTGGAAGGTTGAGGCGGCTTGGCCTACAGCTTACCGAACACAGATGCAATTTTTCATCGTGTTTTCCATTAGAAAATATATTCTAATTTTGGAAAACAACAGCCGATCCTGGCTACTCCGTCTCAGCGCACGATCAGGGGTGCGTCAAACACGCAGCGCCAGTCGGCGATGGGCGTGTCTTTGGACGACAGGCAAACCGAGAGATGGTCGAAGTGAATGCTGCGCTCCGCAAAACGCGCGCGCAAGGCATCAACCAAAGCCAGTTGGTGCGGCTGCACCTGGCCGTAAGCCAGGCTGATGTGCGGGTAAGGAGACAAGCCCTCCGCCGTGCCCGACAAGGCTTGCGACTGTTGCTGCAGCCCGTCAAAAACGGCGTGATCCGCAAAACGCAAGAACAGACAGCGAAAGAAAAAGTCGCTGCGTTGCACTTCGAGCACCGGCCAGGTTTGCGCCGAGCACGTGGCGGCCAGTTGGCGGGTGTGCGCCGCCACCGTCTCCAGCGGCAACACCAGGTCGCCCTGGATGGTGATGTGGGGCTCAAAGCTGGGCTGGCCAAACTGCGGGGCCAAGTCATCCACCAACGCCTGCAGCATGGCCGCATCTGCGGCGCAGGGCATAAGCCAGATGGAATAGGCAGGCGTCATTTGCCCACACCCGACAACACGTCGGCCTTCAAAAAGCGCTCGACAAACAACATGAACAACACCGATGGCACCAACAACAGCAGCGCGGTGATGGAGGCGATCTGGTAGTTGCCCTCCAGCGCAGCGTTCAGCATGGTGAGCGGCAGTGTGCGCACGTTGGGCACACCCACAAAGAAGGTGCCGGAGAACTCGTCGAGCGAAATCAAGAACACAAAAATCGCGCTGGCCATCAAGCCTGGCGCGGCCAGCGGCAGCGACACGGTCATGAACGCGCGCAATGGCGAAGCGCCAAGGTTGCGCGCAGCCTCCACTTGCTCGGTGCCGATGGCGGCGAAGGTGGCGGAAGCGATCCACACCGCAAACACCAGCCCCTGGATGGCGTGCACCAGCATCACGCCCGGAATGGTGCCGGTGAGCCCCAAGCCGTAGAAGATGCGCGCGATGTTGAGGTGCACCGCGATGGTGGGGAACGCCTGCGGTAGCAGGAAGAACAGCAGGAACAGGCTGCGCAGCGGCAGATCGCGCTTGGAAAGGGCGTAACCAGCCGGAATGGCAATCGCCAGGCTCAGCAGCACGGTGAGCACGGCAATCACCAGGCTGGTCCACAGCGCCTGCATGGCGCCGGCTTCGGGCCGAAATACCTTGGTCCAGAACGCAAAACCCCAGCGCACCGGCAGCTTGGCGGGGAAGTACCAGGCCTCGGTGACCGTCCAGATCAGCATGTTGAGCAGCGGGCCGAAGATGGCCACCGCCAGCAGGCCGATCAACAGGCCACGGAAGATGCCGCCCACCGCTGACGGCAAACGGAACCCGTGCGCATGCAAAGGTGGCAACGGCTGCGAAGAAGAGAGTGAAGTGGACAAACTCATCGCGGCTTGCCTCCTTCACGGATGCCTTGGCGCAGGTAAAACCAGGCCGCCACGCCACTCATGGCAAACGACACAAAACCCAGCGCGTTGGCCACGCCGTAGTCGCCATAAGAGTTGACGCGCCAGGCCATGTCCACCGTCAACAAGGTGGGCGAACCGGCGACCAGCATCATCGGCACCGACAGCGCCGAAAGCATGGTGACAAACGACAGAATCAACGCCACAAACACGGTGGACTGCACTTGCGGCACCACAATCTCCAACAAAATACGGAAGCGCCCGGCGCCCAGGCCACGTGCGGACTCGATCATCGAGCGGTCCATCGAGGCCATGGCGCCGCTAATCAGCAGCGCGGCGAACGGCAGTTGCTTCCACACAAAAGTGATGACCACGCCGCGCCAGTCGAGCAGGCTGATGGCGTGCAAGGGGTCGACCACGCCGAGCGACATCAGCGCGTTATTGAGCATGCCATTCTTCGCCAGGAAGGTGCGCATCAACTGCGCCGCCACCACAAACGGAATGAACAGCGGCCAGCGGTAAATCCAGCGCAGCAGCGACACGGCACGCGGGTTCTCACCCAATGTGAGGTAGCCCGCGATGGCGATGGCGAACACGCCGACCAGCGCCGTCGACAACACAGTGACGCCCGCCGTCAAAGCGATGTCGCTGCCGTAGAGCGAGAAGGCTTTGTTGAAGTTGGTCAAGTCCCACGCGCCGGTGGACTCGTTGCGGAACGCAAAGGCGAGCGACACCAGCAGCGGGTAGACAAACAGCAGGCCGACCATGACCACGGCCGGCGCCATCAAGAGCAGCGCCGGGCCCAACCTGCGCATGGGGGAGTCCCCGCTAGGCTTGATCACAATTAATTCTGAACTTGGGCTTCGTATTGTTCGCGCAGGTCTTTGAAGTACGGCGCGAGTGGGAACGGCTTGCCGTTCTTGGCCAGTTCAGCCGGCGTGATGTCGACAAACAGCGCGTTCCACACCTTGGGGTCAAGTGCGGGCTTCACCACGTTGGCATCGATGCCCGGGTACCAGTTGAAGCGCTTGACAATGCCTTCGGCTTGCACTTCGGGGCTGGTGGCCAGTGCGATGAACTTCTTGGCCAAATCAACGTTCTTCGCCTTGGCGGGAATGGCGTAGTAGTAAGGCTGGCCAGGCATGCCGGGCGACAAAATCTTCAGGCGCAGGTTGGGCGCCAGGCGGCCTTCGGCCTTCCAGCTTTGGAACATGTCGACCCACACCGGGCCCATGGCGATTTCGCCACGGTTCAGCATGTCGAGTGTGCCGGCGTTGCCCGGCGTGAAGACGACTTGCTGGTTGAAGGTTTTGAGATCGGCAAAGGCCTTCTTCCAGCCGGCGGAGTTCTTCACGTCGTACGGGCCTTGTTGCACCACGTCGGGGTTACCGCCGTAGGCGTACATCCAGCCCACGATGAAGGCCACACCCGACATGCCGTTCTTCAAACCGTTGTAGCCGAATGCTTTGGGATTCTTGGCGACGAAGGCGCGCATTTCGTCGTATGAGCTGGGTGGGTTCTTCACCAGGTCGGGGTTGTAAGCGATGGCGGTTTGGCTCTCGAACATCGGCATCACGTAGCCATCCACATTCACGCCCAGCGCTTGTTTGGCCGACTGGCTGACCGCATATTTACCGGTGGCAATGCTGTCGCGGTATTTCATCAGCAGGCCTTCGTGCACCATCTCGCCGGTTTTTTGCTGGTTGGGAATGACCACGTCGGTGTCCCACGTCGCCACACCGGCGCTTTTTTGCGCCTGCAGTTTTTCGAGCATCTTTTGCGAGCCCGCGTCGTCTGGGCCGGTACCCACCACGCTGACCTTCACGCCGGGGTTCTGCTTTTCAAACAGTGGGCCCAGGTAGTCGGTGATGTAGTCGACCATGTTCTGCGAGCCGCCGCTGATCACGTTCAGCGTGGTTTGCGCGTGGGCCAGGCCGCCCCAGGAACCCAGGGCAATGGCGATGGACATCGCCACGGAACGGTGCATGTTTTTCATGAAAACTCCTTCGAGGAAATAAGACAGTCAAAAAGTTGGGGAAATCAAACCTTGGTCAGCCGTGCGCCACCGCCACACGTTGCGGATCGCGTGGGTAGACGTGCAAGGCGTCTGCGGGCACACATACGGTGACATCGGCGCCGTGGGGCACGGCGCTGGGGTGGTCGATAAAAAAGCTGCCGCTGGGCGTGGCCACTTCACAGCGGTAACCGCCGCCCAGGTAGCTGACCTGGCTGACGCGGCCGGGCAGTTGCAGCGCGCCGTCTGGCTTGGGGCGTTGCAGTTGCAGGGATGCGCGTTCGCTGCGGAAGTGCACTTGCACGGCGCCCGAGACCACGCGATCGGCGTCCGCCATGCGGGCGCCATCCACACGCGCTTGGGGCGCTCCATTCAATCCAGGCACGCGCAACTCCATGCCATCGCCCTGGCGCGCAGCCTGGCAATCGATGATGTTTTCAGCCCCCATAAAAGACGCCACGTAGGGCGAGGCGGGCCGCTGAAAAACGTCTTCAGGCGAGCCGATCTGCGCGATCTTGCCTTGGTCGAGCACCACCACCACATCGGCCATCACCATGGCTTCTTCGCGGTCGTGCGTCACCAAAATAGCGGTGAGGCCCAGGCGGCGTTGGATGGAGCGGATTTCGTGGCGCATCTGCAGGCGGATGCGGGCGTCGAGGTTGGACAAGGGCTCGTCCAGCAGCAGAATTTCGGGTTCCACCGCTAGCGCGCGGCCCAGTGCCACACGTTGGCGCTGGCCGCCAGACAAGGCGGTGACGGGGCGGTCCTCAAAACCGGCCAACCCCAGCATGTCGAGCAAGGCGACGACGCGGCGCCGGATCTCGGCTGGGGCTACTTTGCGCAGCTTCAGGCCGTAGCCCATGTTCTGCCCCACGTTCATGTGCGACCACAGCGCGTACGACTGGAACACCATGGCCATGCCACGGCGCTCGGGCGGCTCGGCCAGGATGTCGCGGCCCTTGACGGTGATGCTGCCAGCCGCTGCGGCGTTAAAACCCGACAGCGTGCGCAGCAAGGTGGTCTTGCCACAACCCGACGCGCCCAACAGCGCCACGAAGCGGCCGGGCTCGATGTCCAGGTCAATACCCTTGAGCACTTCATTCGCGCCATAGGCCACGCGCAGGCCGCGCACGGAAATCATCGGTTGGGTTGGCATGGACTGGGGCGCCTTACTGGAATCTGCTGAACTCTGAAAATGACACGAAGCGGTGTGCCCGGTGGGCATTGCCACAGGACTGACACGTCAACGTGGTGCAATGCTGCGGCTCGGCTATGGTCGCGAAAAATAATGTCGAAAGCGTGACAGAACCGAAAATAGATGCATTAGAAAAAACACTTAGAATATTTTTTCTGTTTTCTAACTTCAGCAGGAGCCGCCCCGTTGACCAAGCTCAAGCCTTCCAGCGCACGGCCTGCCAAGCGCCCTGCGGCAGCCACTCCAAAAACAAAAAAACTGGCGGCGGCGCCAACCCCCTCCCCGGCCGAGCAGTTGTTGAAGTCCATTCGCGAAGCGTTCGATTCGCTGAGCCGTCAGCTCAAGGTGATTGCGCGTTATGTGGAGCAGCACCGCGACCACATCGGCCTGGACCGCATCCAGGACGTGGCCGAGCGCTGCGGCGTGCAGCCGTCGGCGGTCATTCGGTTTGCCAAACACTTCGGTTTCTCGGGCTATACCGAGATGCAGAAAATCTTTCGCGACGGCATCGCCAAACAGATTGCGCCCAACCGCGACTACCAGGCCCGCATCCGCAGCCTGATTGAAGCCGCGCAAGGGCAACTGTCGAGCGCCGACATTGCACACGAGTTCATCGGCGGCAGCATTGCCGGCATGCAAGAGCTGCAGCGCGACCTGCACAGCACGGTGTTCGACGAAGCGGTGGCCATGCTGGCCGAGGCGCCTACCATTTGGGTGGCTGGCTCGCGCCGCTCGTTTCCTGTGGCGACCTACTTGGTCTATGCGCTGCAGCACACCGACAAACGCATTGAGCTGCTGTCCGGCCTGGGCGGCATGAGCGAAGGGCAATTGCGCGGCCTGGGCCAAGACGACGTGATGGTGGTGGTGAGCTTTTCGCCCTATGCCGAAGAGTCGATGCAGTGCGCCCAAGCCGCCATGGCCTCCGGCGCGCGCCTGATCGCCATCACCGACAGCCAGATGAGCCCACTGGCCGATTTATCTACCGCCACGCTGGTGGTGCCCGAGAGCGCCACCTTCGGCTTTCGCGCGCTGACCAACACCATGTGCCTGGCGCAGAGCCTGTTCATCGCGCTGGCGTATCAAACCGAATTGGCCTACACCCCTGTTCCCCCTCTCGCGGGCGGCCCGGTCCGCGAACTCTAAATTTCCAACAACAACCACATCAACGGAGACAACAACATGAAAAACGTCGCACTGTTTGGCGCGGGCCGCATCGGCCGCATCCACGCGGGCAACCTTGCCGCCTTGCCGGGCGTTCAACTCAAATATGTGTGCGACCCCGCCGCAACGGCAGCGGCAGATCTGGCGGGCCAACACGGCGCGCAGGTCAGCAGCGTGGAGGCGGCGTTTGCCGACCCGTCGATTGACGTGGTGGCCATTGCTTCATCTACCGACACCCATAGCGACTTGATCGTGCGCGCCGCACAAGCCGGCAAACACATCTTTTGCGAAAAGCCGGTGGACTTGTCTGTCGCCCGCGCGCAGGCCTGTGCCGACACGGTAAAGGCCGCAGGCGTGGCCTGCATGATCGGCTTTCAGCGCCGCTTCGACCCCACCTTCAACGAAGCCCGCAGCCGCATGGACCGGGGTGAAATTGGCACGCCCGAAATGCTGGTCGTCACCAGCCGCGACCCTGGCGCACCGCCGGCCGAATATTTGAAGGCCTCGGGCGGCATCTTCCGCGACATGTTGATCCACGACTTCGACATCTTCCGCTGGATTTTGTGTGTGGACGGCGACGAGGCCGACACCCTGCACGCCACTGGCTCGTGCCTGACCGACCCGGCCATCGCCGCCGTAGGCGACATCGATTGCACCGCCGTCACCATCCGCACCAAGGCGGGCCGCCTGGCGCAAATCAACACCTCGCGCCGCGCCGCCTACGGCTACGACCAGCGCTTTGAAGTGCTGGGCTCCACCGGCATGCTGCAGTGCGGCAACCACCGCCCTAGCGAAGTGGTGCAGTCCGACGCCAAAGGCGTGCGCGCCGACACGCCGGAAAACTTCTTCCTGCAGCGCTACCGCGACGCCTACCGGCTGGAGATCACGCACTTCTTTGAGTGCCTGCAGTCCGGCGCGCCGTTTCGCACCACCATTGCCGATGGCGTGGCGGCGCAAAAGCTGGCGGATGCGGCGGCGCAATCGCTGGCGTTGGGGCAGGTCGTTAAGCTGACTTGATCTCAGGGTCTCGGGCAATGATCTAATTGGGGCATCTGCCGTACCCAACGGCCTTCCCCGTCTACAGCCCCATTAGATCTAGAACCATGTCCGACATCCTGAACCAAATCGTTGAAGTCAAGCGTCAAGAGCTTGCTGCGGCCCAGAAGCGCACGTCCCCCGCGGCCATGCGTGCCGACGCCGAATCGCGCGTGTTGACGCGCGACTTCGTCGGCGCCATCCGCAGCAAAATCGCTGCAGGCCAAGCCGCCGTGATTGCCGAAGTCAAAAAAGCCAGCCCCTCCAAGGGCGTGCTGCGCGCGGGCGAATTCATCCCGGCCGACATCGCGCAGAGTTACGCCGAAGGCGGCGCGGCCTGTTTGTCTGTGCTGACGGATCGGCAGTTTTTTCAAGGCCAGGTCGACTATTTGAAGCAAGCGCGCGCCTCGTGCCAACTGCCGGTGCTGCGCAAAGACTTCATGATCGACGCCTACCAAATCTACGAATCTCGCGCGATGGGTGCCGACTGCATCTTGCTGATCGCCGCCATCCTGGACGACGCCCAAATGGCCGAGATGGAAGCCATCGCCCGCACGTTGGACATGGCGGTGCTGGTGGAAGTGCACGACGGTGCCGAATTGCAACGCGCGCTGAAGCTGAAAACACCACTGATCGGCATCAACAACCGCAACCTGCGCACATTTGAAGTCACGCTCGACACCACCATTGCTCTGCGCAAGGAAGTGCCGGCCGACCGCATCCTGGTCACCGAAAGCGGCATCTTGGGCGCGGCTGATGTGCAACGCATGCGCGAAGCCGATGTGCACGCCTTCTTGGTAGGCGAAGCGTTCATGCGCGTGGCGGAGCCAGGCGAAGCTTTGGCCGAAATGTTTGGCACGAACTGATCGCTCGACCATTGAGATCGTTGAAATAGTGAGCACGCCCCGCTGATGCAGACTGCCCCACAGGCCAATTTAGCCTTTGACTTCCCCGAAACCGAAAACCCGCCACCAGCACCACGGCTAACGGCCTGGACGCCCGAGCAGTGGCCCGTTGCAGCCGACTGGCAGCCTGCTGTAGACGCTTTTTTCAGCAGCCCCACCGGCCGCCAATTGGGCGCGTTTGTGGCACAGCGCTTGTCAGAGGGTGCCGCGGTCTATCCACCCAACCCGCTGCGTGCACTGGCGCTCACGCCGCTGCACAAGGTGCGCGTCGTCATCCTTGGCCAGGATCCCTACCACGGGCCGGGCCAAGCTGAAGGGCTGGCGTTTTCAGTTGCTCCCGGCGTTAAAACACCGCCCTCACTGCGCAACATCTTCAAAGAGTTGCAGAAAGAAGCGTTGATGTCGGCGCTACCGGCCAGCGGTTCGCTCAAAGCCTGGGCCGAAGCCGGCGTGCTGCTACTCAACACCAGCTTGACCGTGGAAGACGGCCAACCCGCGAGTCACGCGAAACGCGGCTGGGAAGTCTTCACCGATAGTATTCTGGCCACCGTTGCCGCTGAAGCGCCGGCCTGCGTTTACCTCTTATGGGGCGCCCATGCACAAGCGAAAGCGCCGCTGATCGAGCAAACCGCCAAGCGGCACGGGCGGAAAGCGTTGCTGTTGCAATCCAACCACCCGTCGCCACTCTCGGCTAGTCGCCCTCCCGTGCCTTTTCTCGGCTGCGACCACTTCTTAAAAGCTCAAGCTTGGCTGCAGGAGCAGAACATTGCAATGGACTGGCGGCTTTGATGCGCCGATGAAATGTGAAGATGGTTGAGATGACAAGAAGAAATCAACTTAGTTGAGCGCTCAGCCAGAAAAGGCTCCGAAATCGCCTAGAATGGCGCCAATCGAAATACAGATATTTTGGCAATTCACCAAAATGTGCTATATTTCGAGGTTCGCTGGAGAGGTGGCCGAGTGGTTAATGGCAGCAGACTGTAAATCTGCCCTCTTACGAGTACGCTGGTTCGAATCCAGCCCTCTCCACCATCAACCTGGTTGATGAATGCGAAAGAATTGAAAGTATCGGCGGCGCTTGGATGCAACGCTTGGAGGCTACTCATTGTGGTACTTCTTTGCGGGAGTAGTTCAATGGTAGAACCCTAGCCTTCCAAGCTAATGACGCGGGTTCGATTCCCGTCTCCCGCTCCATGAGCGCCGAGCGATACGAAGAATGCAGGGTTTGTGCAAGCGGTTTGCACAAAGTACTTGTAAGTGCCCTTTTGGCTCAGTGGTAGAGCACTCCCTTGGTAAGGGAGAGGTCGCGGGTCCGATTCCCGCAAAGGGCACCAAATTTATTCCGCTTTGGTGTGCCGCACACAGACACCAGCGTTTGGTTGTTTGATTTGAGTTGTTTTTTTCGGAGCCGAAAAAATGGGAAAAGAAAAGTTTGAACGTACCAAGCCGCACGTCAACGTTGGCACGATTGGCCACGTGGACCACGGCAAGACCACGCTGACCGCAGCCATCACCACCGTTTTGGCAGCCAAGTTCGGCGGCCAAGCCAAGGCCTACGACCAGATCGACGCAGCTCCTGAAGAAAAGGCACGCGGCATCACGATCAACACCGCCCACGTCGAATACGAAACCGCCAATCGCCACTACGCCCACGTGGATTGCCCCGGTCACGCCGACTATGTGAAGAACATGATCACCGGTGCCGCCCAGATGGACGGCGCCATTTTGGTGTGTTCGGCCGCTGACGGCCCAATGCCCCAAACCCGTGAACACATCTTGTTGGCCCGCCAAGTGGGCGTGCCTTACATCATCGTGTTCCTGAACAAGTGCGACATGGTCGACGACGCCGAACTGCTCGAACTCGTTGAAATGGAAGTGCGCGAGCTGCTCGACAAATACGAATTCCCAGGCGACGACACCCCCATCATCCACGGCAGCGCCAAGCTGGCCATGGAAGGTGACAAGGGCGACCTCGGCGAAGGCGCGATTTTGAAGTTGGCCGAAGCACTGGACAGCTACATCCCCACGCCTGAGCGCGCTGTGGACGGCGCTTTCCTGATGCCCGTGGAAGACGTGTTCTCGATCTCCGGTCGCGGCACCGTGGTGACCGGCCGTGTCGAACGCGGCATCATCAAGGTCGGCGAAGAAATCGAAATCGTCGGTATCGCTGACACGCAAAAGACCATCTGCACCGGCGTGGAAATGTTCCGCAAGCTGCTGGACCAAGGCCAAGCTGGCGACAACGTTGGCATCTTGCTGCGCGGTACCAAGCGCGAAGACGTGCAACGCGGCCAAGTGCTGTGCAAGCCCGGTTCGATCAAGCCCCACACCCACTTCACGGGTGAGGTGTATGTGCTGTCGAAGGACGAAGGTGGCCGTCACACGCCTTTCTTCAATAACTACCGTCCTCAGTTCTACTTCCGTACGACCGACGTGACCGGCGCCATCGAATTGCCAGAAGGCAAGGAAATGGTCATGCCTGGTGACAACGTGTCGATCACGGTCAAGCTGATCGCCCCGATCGCCATGGAAGAAGGCCTGCGCTTCGCTATCCGCGAAGGCGGCAAGACCGTTGGCGCTGGCGTTGTGGCCAAGATCATCGCTTAAGTAATAGTTTGTAGGGGTATAGCTCAATTGGCAGAGCGTCGGTCTCCAAAACCGAAGGTTGTAAGTTCGATTCTTACTGCCCCTGCCACCTGATAAGGTGGAAAAACAAGCCCGTCATGACCTGACGGGCTTCTGTGTCTCAAGAGACACCATGTATTTGATTCAGGAAATTGCCAAAAATGGCCACTTCGCAAGTTGAAACCATCAACACCGGCGCCGACAAAGCCAAATTGGCTTTGGCAGCAGTCCTAGTGATTGGTGCCCTGGCAGCGTTTTATCTCTTGGGAAAACAGGGCCCGCTTGCACAGTGGAGCGCTCTGATTGTTGGCTTGGCTGCTGCCTTGGCCAGCTTTTTCACGTCTGAGCCAGGCAAACAACTGATTGGCTTTGGCCGCGATTCGTGGCGCGAAGTCAAGAAGGTCGTCTGGCCTACACGCAAAGAAGCGGTGCAGATGACCTTGTACGTGTTCGGCTTTGTCGTCGTCATGGCGCTGTTTTTGTGGTTCACCGACAAAACCCTCGAATGGGTGCTGTACGACTTGATCTTGGGCTGGAAAAAATAATGACTGATTCCGTAGAGACAACCGTTGCAGAAACGCCTGTCAACCCCGATCTGCGTTGGTACATCGTCCATGCCTACTCTGGCATGGAAAAGGCTGTAGAGCGCAATATTGCAGAACGCATTGTCCAATCGGGCATGCAAGCCAAGTTTGCACGCATTTTGGTGCCGACTGAAGAAGTGGTTGAAGTTCGCAATGGTCAGCGTAAGACGACAGAACGCCGCCTGTTCCCAGGTTACGTTTTTGTTGAAATGGTGATGGACGACGAGTCGTGGCACTTGGTCAAGCACACCAATAAAGTGACAGGTTTTGTGGGCGGCGCTAAAAACCGCCCTGCTCCTATTTCTGAAGCAGAAGTTCAGAAAATCGTGAGTCAAATGCAAGAAGGCAACGACAAGCCACGCCACAAGATTGAATTTTTGGTTGGCGAACTGGTCCGAGTCAAAGAAGGTCCTTTCACAGACTTCAACGGCTCGGTCGAAGAAGTCAACTACGAAAAGAACAAGGTTCGCGTGTCGGTCACGATTTTTGGTCGTGCAACCCCTGTGGAGCTTGAGTTCAGCCAGGTCGAAAAGACCTGATCTGAAAAGAATTTAAAAACTTGGATTCCATGTTTTACGACTCGACATGGATGTTTTTGAGAGTCGCAACCAACGGGGAGCACGCAGCAGTCAAGTGACCGCAAGCATGCGTTACCACCCGTAAGGAGTTAAACAATGGCGAAGAAAATCGTCGGCTTTATCAAGCTGCAAGTCCCAGCTGGCAAGGCCAACCCATCCCCACCAATCGGTCCAGCCCTGGGTCAACGTGGTTTGAACATCATGGAATTCTGCAAGGCGTTCAACGCCCAGACCCAGGGTGTTGAGCCTGGTCTGCCACTGCCAGTGGTGATCACCGCTTTTGCGGACAAGAGCTTCACCTTCATCATCAAGACGCCGCCTGCGACCGTCCTGATCAAGAAGTCCATCAAGTTGGACAAGGGCTCTGCACGTCCTCACACCGACAAGGTCGGCAAGATCACGCGCGCTCAGCTCGAAGAGATCGCCAAGACCAAGATGAAGGACATGACAGCAGCTGATCTGGACGCCGCTGTCCGCACGATCGCTGGTACCGCTCGCTCGATGGGCGTGAATGTGGAGGGCGTTTAAATGTCCAAGCTGACCAAAAAACAAAAAGCATTCGTTGGCAAAGTTGACAGCGGCAAGCTGTACACCCTGACCGACGCACTGGCCCTGGTAAAAGAGTGCGCCAACGCCAAGTTCGATGAATCCATCGACGTGGCTGTGCAACTCGGCGTGGACGCCAAGAAGTCGGATCAAGTGGTGCGTGGCGCCGTGGTGTTGCCTAACGGCACCGGCAAGACTGTTCGCGTGGCTGTGTTCGCCCAAGGCGCCAAGGCTGAAGAAGCCAAGGCTGCCGGCGCCGACATCGTTGGCATGGACGACCTGGCCGCTCAAGTCAAGGCTGGCGACATGCCTTTCGACGTGGTGATCGCTGCTCCTGACGCCATGCGCGTTGTGGGTACGCTGGGTCAGATTCTGGGCCCACGTGGTCTGATGCCTAACCCCAAGGTTGGCACCGTGACCCCAGACGTCGCTACCGCCGTCAAGAACGCCAAGGCCGGTCAAGTTCAGTTCCGCGTGGACAAAGCCGGTATCGTGCACAGCACGATCGGTCGCCGTTCGTTCGAATCTGACAAGCTGCAAGGTAACTTGGTTGCACTGGTTGACGCCTTGACCAAGGCCAAGCCAGCGTCGAGCAAGGGTGTTTACCTGCGCAAGATTGCACTGTCGTCGACAATGGGCGTGGGCGTTCGCGTCGACACCCAGTCCGTCGCAGCGTAATTGCAAAAAATTCAGCCGCTTGGTTCGCCAAGTGGCTGGGGTGGTGGGCTGCAAATGCAATGTGAAAAGTGTTTGCAGGTCATCCAAGACCGTTGGTGCGTAGATTAACTATGCTTA
Source organism: Hydrophilobacter chitinilyticus (assembly GCF_049860745.1). Classification (GTDB taxonomy): domain Bacteria; phylum Pseudomonadota; class Gammaproteobacteria; order Burkholderiales; family Burkholderiaceae_C; genus Rhodoferax_B. Next base: position 5,477,216 of record NZ_CP187561.1, read on the forward strand.
ATCAGTGAAAACCAACGCAGATGGCGATCCCGCTGCTGATGGACGTGAATCCTGATCAGTTGGTCGCTGCAAAGTGTTGTGTGGAACGGTAACCCGAACCACACGTTTTAAGGAGTTGACCTTGAGTCTAAATCGCAGTGAGAAAGAAGCGGTCATCAGTGATGTGACCAGCCTCGCCGCTAAAGCTCAAACGCTCGTGATCGCGGAATACCGTGGCATTACGGTCGCCGACATGACCAAACTGCGCAGCACCGCGCGCAGCAATGGCGTTAGCCTCAGCGTGTTGAAAAACACCCTGGCTCGCCGTGCTGTTGCAGGTAGCGCGTTTGAGATCGTGTCCGACCAAATGACCGGTCCTCTGATCTATGGCTTTTCCGAAGATGCAGTAGCCGCCGCTAAGGTGGTTGCAGAGTTCGCCAAGACCAACGACAAGTTGGTGATTCGTGGCGGCGCATACGGCGGCAAGGCTTTGGACGTGAACGGCGTTAAACAACTGGCAAGCATCCCTTCCAAGGAAGTGTTGTTGGCCCAGTTGCTGGGCTTGATGCAATCCCCAGTTTCTCGTACCGCCCGCGTGCTCGCGGCTCTGGCCGAGAAAAAGGGTGCAGGCGAAGCCGCTCCTGCAGCAGAACCTGCTGCAGAGGCCGCCGCAGCTTAATTAGCTGTAGCGCAGTTCTAAACAATTTAGTGACTTCGGGACGGACAAGAGATCGTTATCTCGCCCCTCCCCAACTGAAATAGGAAATCAAAATGGCATTCGATAAAGACGCATTTTTGACCGCACTGGACAGCATGTCGGTCATGGAACTCAACGACCTGGTGAAAGCCATCGAAGAGAAATTTGGCGTGAGCGCAGCCGCTATGGCCGCTCCTGCTGCTGCTGGCGGCGGCGCTGCTGCAGCTGCAGAAGAAAAGACCGAGTTCAACGTTGTGCTGACCGAAGCCGGTGCGAACAAGGTTTCGGTCATTAAGGCCGTGCGTGAAATCACCGGTCTGGGCCTGAAAGAAGCCAAGGACCTGGTGGACGGCGCTCCAAAGAACGTCAAGGAAGGCATTGCCAAGGCTGACGCTGAAGCTGCCAAGAAGAAGCTTGAAGAAGCTGGCGCCAAGGTCGAACTCAAGTAATCGACCTGATTGCCGGGGCTGGGGTGCTCTTCTGGGGCCCCCAGCCTTTCGTGCTTGTAAGAGCACACTGAAAAGCGGTTCGATTTAACCGTTTTTCAGTGTCTTCTGGACCCGACTGCAGAAGATGCCTTGGTTCGGATTGCGTGCAACGCGCAATCGTCCGCCATGGTTGGTAGTGGCCAACCGCCAAGTTCGTGGGGTATGACGCCCGACAACACAGTCGATTGGCCCCCAGGATTCCATAGTCCTCGCCCGGAGATCTCATGGCTTATACGTACACCGAACGCAAACGCATTCGCAAAAATTTCGGCAGCCGCGACAGCGTGCTCGAAGTCCCTTACCTTCTCCAGATGCAAAAGGACGCATATACCGCGTTCTTGCAAGCTGACGCAGCGCCCCAGAAACGCACAGCCGACGGGCTGCAAGCAGCCTTTGAGGCCGCGTTCCCGATCGTCTCCCACAACGGCTTCGTGGAAATGAAGTACGTGGAGTACAACCTAGCCCGCCCAGCGTTCGACGTGCGTGAATGCCAAACCCGTGGTTTGACGTTCTCTTCCGCCGTTCGCGCGAAAGTGCAACTGATCATTTACGACCGCGAGTCGTCGACGGCTCAGTCCAAGGTGGTCAAAGAGGTGAAAGAGCAAGAAGTCTACATGGGCGAAGTGCCCCTGATGACGGAAAAGGGCTCGTTCATCATCAACGGTACCGAGCGCGTGATCGTGTCTCAGTTGCACCGTTCGCCTGGCGTGTTCTTTGAACACGACAAGGGCAAGACCCACAGCTCCGGCAAGTTGCTGTTCTCGGCACGCGTGATTCCTTACCGTGGTTCGTGGCTCGACTTCGAATTCGACCCGAAGGACATCCTGTACTTCCGCGTTGACCGTCGCCGCAAGATGCCCGTGACGATTCTGCTGAAGGCCATTGGCCTGATGCCTGAATCGATCTTGGCCAACTTCTTTGTGAACGACAACTTCCGTCTGATGGACAGCGGCGCGCAAATGGAATTCGTTTCCGAGCGTCTGCGTGGCGAAGTGGCGCGTTTCGACATCACTGACAAGGCCGGCAAGGTCATCGTGGCCAAGGACAAGCGCGTCACCGCCCGCCATACCCGTGAACTCGAACAATCTGGCACCACGCACATCAGCGTGCCAGAAGACTTCCTGATCGGTCGTGTGGTCGCCAAGAACATCGTTGACGGCGACACCGGCGAAATCATCGCCAAGGCCAACGACGAGCTGACCGAAGCGCTGCTGAAGAAGCTGCGCAGCGCCGGCGTGCAAGACCTGCCTTGCATCTACACCAACGAACTCGACCAAGGCGCCTACATCTCTCAGACCCTGCGTGGTGACGAAACCGTCGACGAGTTTGCAGCACGTGTGGCCATCTACCGCATGATGCGCCCTGGCGAGCCGCCAACGGAAGACGCTGTTCAAGCCCTGTTCCAACGCCTGTTCTACAACCCAGACACGTACGACCTGTCGCGCGTGGGCCGGATGAAGTTCAACGCCAAGATGGGTCGCGACGAGCCTACGGGCCCAATGGTGTTGACCAACGAAGACATCTTGTCTGTGGTCAAGATCCTGGTGGATCTGCGCAATGGCCGCGGCGAAGTCGATGACATCGACCACTTGGGCAATCGCCGCGTGCGTTGCGTCGGTGAGCTGGCTGAAAACCAATACCGCGCCGGTCTGGCACGTATTGAAAAGGCTGTGAAGGAACGTCTGGGCCAAGCGGAACAAGAGCCGCTGATGCCGCACGATCTGATCAACTCAAAGCCGATCTCTGCTGCTCTGAAAGAGTTCTTCGGTGCGTCCCAACTGTCGCAGTTCATGGACCAAACCAACCCACTGTCCGAAATCACGCACAAGCGTCGTGTTTCGGCCCTTGGCCCAGGTGGTTTGACCCGCGAACGCGCTGGCTTTGAAGTACGTGACGTGCACGTGACCCACTACGGTCGTGTGTGCCCGATCGAAACGCCGGAAGGTCCAAACATTGGTCTGATCAACTCGTTGGCTCTGTACGCCCGCCTGAACGAATACGGTTTCATCGAAACACCGTACCGTCGCGTGGTCGACAGCAAGGTCACCAACGAAATTGACTACCTGTCGGCCATTGAAGAAGGCAAGTACGTCATCGCGCAGGCCAACGCCGCGCTCGACAAAGAAGGCAAGCTGACTGGCGACCTTGTTTCCGCACGTGAGCGCGGCGAATCCATCTTGGTCGGCGCTGAACGCATCCAGTACATGGACGTGTCACCTGCGCAGATCGTGTCGGTTGCTGCGTCGCTCGTGCCGTTCCTGGAACACGATGATGCGAACCGCGCATTGATGGGCGCCAACATGCAGCGTCAAGCTGTGCCCGTGTTGCGCCCTGAAAAGCCATTCGTCGGTACCGGTATCGAGCGCGTTGCTGCGGTCGACTCGGGCACCGTCGTCACCGCAACCCGCGGTGGTGTGGTGGACTACGTGGACGCTACCCGCATCGTGATTCGCGTGAACGACGCGGAAGCCGCTGCTGGCGAAGTCGGTGTGGACATCTACAACCTGATCAAGTACCAACGCTCCAACCAGAACACCAACATCCACCAGCGCCCTATCGTCCGCAAGGGCGACAAGCTGGCCAAGGGTGACGTGATTGCCGACGGCGCTTCGACCGACATGGGCGAATTGGCCCTGGGTCAGAACATGCTGATCGCCTTCATGCCATGGAACGGCTACAACTTCGAAGATTCGATCTTGATCTCGGAACGCGTCGTCGCTGACGACCGCTACACCTCGATCCATATCGAAGAACTCGTGGTCATGGCACGCGACACCAAGCTGGGTGCAGAAGACATCACGCGCGACATCCCGAACCTGAGCGAACAACAGCTGAACCGCCTGGACGAGTCCGGCATCATCTACGTTGGCGCCGAAGTGCAACCTGGCGACACGCTGGTGGGCAAGGTCACGCCTAAGGGTGAAACCACGCTGACGCCAGAAGAAAAGCTGCTGCGCGCCATCTTCGGTGAAAAAGCTTCTGACGTGAAAGACACGTCGCTGCGCGTGGACCAAGGTTCGCAAGGCACCGTGATCGACGTGCAAGTGTTCACGCGTGAAGGCATCCAACGCGACAAGCGCGCCCAGCAGATCATCGACGATGAACTCAAGCGCTTCCGCCTGGACCTGAACGACCAGTTGCGCATCGTGGAGGCCGACGCGTTCGACCGTATCGAAAAGCTGCTGATCGGCAAGGTCGCCAACGGTGGCCCGCAAAAGCTGGCCAAGGGCACCAAGCTCGACAAGGCTTACCTGTCGTCGGTGGAGAAATTCCACTGGTTCGACATTCGCCCTGCCGACGATGAAGTCGCCACGCAGCTTGAATCGATCAAGAACTCGCTCGAACAAACCCGCCACAGCTTCGACCTGGCTTTTGAAGAAAAGCGCAAGAAGCTGACGCAAGGCGACGAGTTGCCAGCAGGCGTGTTGAAGATGGTCAAGGTCTACCTGGCCGTCAAGCGCCGCCTGCAGCCTGGCGACAAGATGGCCGGCCGTCACGGCAACAAGGGTGTGGTGTCGAAGATCGTTCCGGTCGAAGACATGCCTTACATGGCCGACGGTACGCCGTGCGACATCGTGCTGAACCCGCTGGGCGTGCCTTCGCGGATGAACGTGGGTCAGGTTTTGGAAGTGCACTTGGGCTGGGCTGCCAAGGGTATCGGCCAACGCATTGGCGACATGCTGCAAGCCGAAGCCAAGGTTGCCGAACTGCGCACCTACTTCGACACGCTGTACAACAACACCGGCCGCAAGGAAGATCTGTCGTTGTTGAGCGATACCGAAGTGCTGGAAATGGCCGAGAACCTGTCGCAAGGTCTGCCGTTTGCCACGCCGGTGTTCGACGGTGCTGCGGAAGAAAACATCCGCGAAATGCTGAAGCTGGCTTACCCCGATGCAGAGGCTACACGCAAGGGCCTGACCGCCACGCGCACACAAGCCAACCTGTTTGATGGCCGCACGGGTGAACCGTTTGACCGTTCGACCACCGTCGGCTACATGCACTTCTTGAAGCTGCACCACTTGGTGGACGACAAGATGCACGCCCGTTCGACCGGCCCTTACTCGCTCGTCACGCAGCAGCCGCTGGGTGGTAAGGCGCAGTTCGGTGGTCAGCGTTTCGGGGAAATGGAAGTGTGGGCGCTGGAAGCTTACGGCGCCTCTTACACCCTGCAAGAAATGTTGACGGTCAAGTCGGACGACGTGGTCGGCCGCACCAAGGTCTACGAGAGCATCGTCAAGGGCGAACACGCGATCGAAGCCGGCATGCCGGAATCGTTCAACGTGCTGGTCAAGGAAATCCGCTCGTTGGGTATCGACATCGAACTCGAACGCAGCTAATCGCAGGAAAGAAAAAGGATTTAACTCATGAAATCATTACTCGACCTGTTCAAGCAATTTACGCCGGACCAACACTTCGACGCCATCCGCATCGGTATGGCTTCGCCGGAGAAGGTTCGCTCGTGGTCTTTTGGTGAAGTTAAGAAGCCAGAAACCATCAACTACCGCACCTTCAAGCCAGAGCGCGATGGTCTGTTTTGCGCCAAGATCTTTGGCCCTATCAAAGACTACGAATGCTTGTGCGGCAAGTACAAGCGCCTGAAGCACCGCGGTGTGATCTGCGAAAAGTGCGGCGTTGAAGTCACGCAGACCAAAGTGCGCCGCGAGCGCATGGGTCACATCGACCTGGCCGCGCCTTGCGCCCACATCTGGTTCCTGAAGTCGCTGCCATCGCGTCTGGGCCTGGTGCTGGACATGACGCTGCGCGATATCGAACGCGTGTTGTACTTTGAAGCATACGTCGTGACCGACCCCGGCATGACCCCGCTGAAGAAGTACTCGATCATGTCGGAAGACGACTTCGACGCCAAGACCAAAGAGTACGGCGATGAGTTCGTGGCCAAGATGGGCGCCGAAGGTATCAAGGACTTGCTCGAAGGCATCGAGATCGACGCGTCGATCGAGAAACTGCGCAACGACCTGACCGGCTCCGAAGTCAAGATCAAAAAGAACGCCAAGCGCCTGAAGCTGCTGGAAGCCTTCAAGAAGTCTGGCATCAAGCCCGAGTGGATGGTGCTGGAAGTGCTGCCCGTGTTGCCACCGGATCTGCGTCCGCTGGTGCCACTGGATGGCGGCCGCTTCGCGACCTCCGACTTGAACGACCTCTACCGTCGCGTCATCAACCGCAACAGCCGTCTGCGCCGTCTGCTGGAACTGAAGGCACCGGAAATCATTGCACGCAATGAAAAACGGATGCTGCAAGAAGCCGTGGACTCGTTGCTCGACAACGGCCGCCGTGGCAAGGCCATGACGGGCGCCAACAAGCGCGCGCTGAAGTCCTTGGCCGACATGATCAAGGGTAAGAGCGGTCGTTTCCGTCAAAACTTGTTGGGCAAGCGCGTCGACTACTCTGGTCGTTCCGTGATTACCGTGGGCCCAACGCTCAAGCTGCACCAGTGCGGCTTGCCGAAGCTGATGGCGCTTGAACTGTTCAAGCCTTTCATCTTCTCGCGCCTGGAAGCCATGGGCATCGCCACTACCATCAAGGCGGCGAAGAAGGAAGTCGAATCCGGCACGCCAGTGGTGTGGGACATTCTGGAAGAGGTCATCAAGGAACACCCCGTGATGCTGAACCGTGCGCCTACGCTGCACCGTTTGGGCATCCAGGCGTTCGAGCCGATCCTGATCGAAGGCAAGGCCATTCAACTGCACCCGCTCGTCTGCTCGGCGTTCAACGCTGACTTCGACGGTGACCAGATGGCCGTTCACGTGCCGTTGTCTGTGGAAGCACAGATGGAAGCGCGTACCTTGATGCTGGCGTCGAACAACATCTTGTTCCCTGCCAGCGGCGAGCCTTCGATTGTTCCTTCGCAAGACGTTGTGTTGGGCCTGTACTACACCACCCGCGACCGTGTAAACGGCAAGGGTGAAGGCTTGATTTTCGCCAACACCGGCGAAGTGCAACGCGCTTTCGACGCGGGTGAAGCCGAACTCAGCGCGCGCATCAACGTGCGCCTGACCGAGTACACCAAGGACAAGGCCACCGGCGAATTCGTGCCATCGACCAAGCTGTGGGAAACCACGGTGGGCCGTGCACTGCTGTCGGAAATCCTGCCCAAGGGCCTGCCTTTCTCCAACATCAACAAGGCGTTGAAGAAGAAGGAAATTTCGAAGCTGATCAACGTTTCTTTCCGCAAGTGCGGTTTGAAAGAAACGGTGGTGTTTGCTGACAAGCTGCTGCAGTACGGTTTCCGTCTGGCCACTAAAGCTGGTATCTCGATCTGTATCGACGACATGTTGGTGCCGAAAGAGAAGCACGGCATCATCGAGCGCGCCCAGAAGGAAGTCAAAGAGATCGAACAGCAATACGTGTCCGGTCTGGTGACTTCTGGCGAACGCTACAACAAGGTGGTGGACATCTGGGGCAAGTCGGGTGACGAAGTGTCCAAGGTGATGATGGCCCAGTTGTCGAAGGAACAAACCATCGACCGCAACGGCAACCAAGTCACGCAAGAGTCGTTCAACTCCATCTACATGATGGCCGACTCGGGCGCTCGCGGTTCTGCAGCGCAAATTCGCCAGGTGGCCGGTATGCGGGGTCTGATGGCCAAGCCTGACGGCTCGATCATTGAAACGCCGATCACCGCGAACTTCCGCGAAGGTCTGAACGTGTTGGAGTACTTCATCTCCACCCACGGTGCGCGTAAGGGTCTGGCTGACACGGCGTTGAAGACGGCTAACTCGGGTTACCTGACCCGTCGTCTGGTCGACGTGACGCAAGACTTGGTAGTGACCGAAGAAGACTGCGGCACACACGACGGTTCGCTGATGCGCGCCATCGTCGAAGGCGGTGAAGTCATTGAATCGCTGCGCGAACGGGTCTTGGGCCGTACCGCTGCAGACGACGTGCTGCACCCCGAAAACCGCTCGGTGATCCTGAAGGCCGGCGAGATGTTCGACGAAGACAACATCGAAGAACTCGAAGCCCAAGGCGTGGACGAAGTGAAGGTGCGTACCGCCCTGACTTGCGCCACCCGCTTCGGTATCTGCGCCAAGTGCTATGGCCGCGACTTGGGCCGTGGCGGCCTGATCAACATCGGTGAAGCCGTTGGTGTGATCGCCGCGCAGTCCATCGGTGAACCCGGCACGCAGCTGACCATGCGTACGTTCCACATCGGTGGTGCGGCTTCGCGTGCGGCAGTAGCCTCCAGCGTGGAAGCCAAGTCCAACGGTAGCATCGGCTTCAACGCCACGATGCGCTACGTGACCAACAGCAAGAACGAGCTGGTGGTGATTGCACGTTCTGGCGAGATCATCATCTCCGAACACGGCCGTGAGCGTGAACGCCACAAGGTGCCTTACGGCGCCGTGTTGGCGGTCAAGGCTGACCAAGCCATCAAGGCTGGCACGGTGCTCGCGACTTGGGATCCGCTGACGCGTCCGATCATCACGGAATTCGCCGGTACGACCAAGTTCGAAAACGTGGAAGAAGGCCTCACGGTCGCCAAGCAGGTTGACGAAGTGACCGGCCTGTCGACCATGGTGGTCATCGACCCCAAGCGCCGTGGTGCTGCCAAGGTGGTGCGTCCGCAGGTGAAGCTGATCGACGCTTCAAGCAATGAAGTGAAGATCCCTGGCACCGATCACTCGGTGACCATTGGCTTCCCCGTCGGCGCGCTGATCCAGGTGCGCGACGGCCAGGACGTGGGCCCAGGCGAAGTGCTGGCCCGTATCCCGGTCGAAGGTCAAAAGACCCGCGACATTACCGGTGGTCTGCCACGTGTGGCCGAACTGTTCGAAGCGCGTACGCCGAAGGACAAGGGCATGCTGGCCGAAATGACCGGTACCGTGTCGTTCGGTAAAGAAACCAAGGGCAAGGTCCGCTTGCAAATCACCGACCCTGAAGGCAAGGTCTGGGATGAACTGATCCCCAAAGAAAAGAACATCCTGGTGCACGAAGGCCAAGTGGTCAACAAGGGCGAATCGATTGTGGACGGCCCAGCCGACCCACAAGACATCCTGCGCCTGTTGGGCATGGAAGAGCTGGCACGCTACATCGTCGACGAAGTGCAGGACGTTTACCGCTTGCAAGGCGTGAAGATCAACGACAAGCACATCGAAGTGATCGTGCGTCAGATGCTGCGCCGTGTCGTGGTGGAAAGCACCGGTGACTCTGGCTACATTGCTGGCGAACACGTGGAACGCAGCGAAATGCTCGACACCAACGACGCCCTGCGCAGCGAAGACAAGATTCCCGCAACCTATACCAATATGTTGCTGGGTATCACCAAGGCTTCGCTGTCGACCGACTCGTTCATCTCCGCCGCTTCCTTCCAGGAAACCACGCGTGTGCTGACCGAAGCCGCCATCATGGGCAAGCGCGACGAACTGCGCGGCCTGAAGGAAAACGTGATCGTGGGCCGTCTGATCCCAGCCGGCACCGGCATGGCTTACCACCAAGCGCGCAAGGCCAAGGAACTGATGGACGACGCCGAGCGCCGCGCCATTGCCGAAGCCGAAGCCGCCGAATTGGCTGGCACGTCGGAAGAAGCGACCGTGGCCGATCACAGCGAGCATCCTGCTGCGGATTAAAACCGCGCACACGCTGACTGCCACTGACGCGATGTCAGTCCAAACCCCAAGCTCATTTCCCTGAGCTTGGGGTTTTTTTATGGCAAGCTGAGCCCGTCCCTTCCTTTTGGCCCATGGCACTAGAAACACTCGACCATCTCTACATTTGGGGCGCCGCCGCACTGCTGCTGTTTTGGGGCGTTGGCGCCTACAACCGCTTGGTGCGGTTGCGCTCTGAAGCGCTGCGCACCTTTGGTGTGGTGTCGCCATTGCTGCAAAGAGGTGCCGACTTGGTTCTGGCCACGGTGATCGTCGCGCCCGTTTCCGCGCCCGCACTTCCCGTATCTGAAGGACTACGCCCCGCCTCGCCATGGACAGGCGTACAAGGTGCCGCGACCCAATTCATGGCCTCGCTAGCCGTGGCGCGAACCAAGCCACTCGATGCCGAGGCCATGGCCGCCCTGAGCGCCGCTGGCGTGGTGTTACGCATGGCCTGGCAACGCATGGCAGCAGAATGTGCCACGTTGACCGGAGCCCCCTTGCCGCAAGCGGCTGTCTGGGATGACCTGAGCCGCCAAACCGATGAAGCCATCGTGCACTTCACCCAAGCCATACAAGACTACAACGCGGCCATCGGGCAGTTCCCAGCCCTGCTGCTGGCTTGGCTGGTAGGCTTCAGGCGAGCGCGGGTACTCGACATGTCGCTGCCGTAAAGCCGTAGCGACACAACCGATGAGCTGCGACCACGCAAGCTTCGAACGCCCAGGCCTCCTTTATTTTTTGCTTATCTCGTAATCGTTTGACCAAGTCATCTCAACCCACTCATAAATCCATCCCTCTCTGGCAACAACTGCAAGGTGCAGCCCACGTCTTGCAGGAAGTTCGCCAGGGTGGCTCGGCCACGCCCGCGCTGAATGCCATCAGCCCCGCACTGCGGCCCGGTGTACAGGCGCTGGTGTTCCATGCCTTACGGCACCTGGGGCGTGCCGAAGTACTGCGCAATCTGCTGGCCACCCGCACGCCGCCACCCAAGGTTGACGCATTGCTCTGCCTGGCGCTGGCCCTTGGCTGGACGGAAACCGACGCGCCCTACGACGCACACACGCTGGTCAACCAAACCGTGGAGGCTGCCACACGGGGCCCTGCCAAGGCGCAAGCCAAGTTCATCAATGCCTGCCTGCGTCGCTTTCTGCGTGAACGCGAAACCTTGATCGCCGCCAGCGACCGCGACCCCGTGGCGCTATGGAACCACCCGCGCTGGTGGATCAAACGCATGCGCGATGAACAACCCAACCGTTGGCAAGAGGTACTGGCAGCCAACAACAGCCACGGCCCGATGACTCTACGAGTCAATGAACAAAAAATGCCTCTAGCGCAATACCAAAAAGCGCTGACAGCTATCAATATTGATTCAAAACCGGTCGCAGCTACAGGCCTGCAACTGGCCAAAGCGCATCCGGTGCAGGCCCTGCCCGGCTTTGACCAGGGTCATGCCTCGGTGCAAGACGCCGCCGCCCAATTGGCAGCCCCCCTGCTCCTCGCGGGTCTGGACACGAGCGCGCCCCTGCGCGTTCTGGATGCCTGCGCGGCCCCCGGCGGCAAAACCGCGCATCTGCTGGAAATCGCCCCGAACGCCCAAGTGTTGGCGCTCGACGTCGACGCCCAGCGCTGCGAGCGAATCCACCAAAACCTGCAACGCCTGGGGCTGCAGGCCCAAGTGGTGGCCGCTGATGCGGGTGCGACAGAAACTTGGTGGGACGGCACCGCCTTCGACGCCATCTTGCTCGATGCGCCCTGCACCGCCTCGGGCATCGTGCGCCGCCACCCAGACGTGCGCTGGCTGCGCCGCGAAAGCGACGTTGCCCAGCTCGCGCGCATCCAGGCCACCCTGCTCGACAAGCTTTGGCCCCTGCTCAAACCGGGCGGCCGAATGCTGTATTGCACCTGCTCGGTGTTCCTTGCGGAAGGCCAGGAACAGATCGAAACGTTTCTTGCGCGCCACACCAATGCCGCAATTCAGCCCTCCCCAGGGCATTTAATGCCCCAAAAGGGAGAGGGAAACGACGCTGTCCCAGACAATCCATTGGGTGAACACGACGGTTTCTTTTACGCACTGTTGGAAAAAGCGGTGGTCTAGGCTCGCGGCCTGGCTGGTGGGAGCCCTGTTGCTTCTGACAGCCTTCGCCCCCAGCCAAGCCCAGTCGGTTCACGCGGAAGTGCAACAGTTGCATCTGCAAGTTGCAGATGGCGGCATTTTGTTGTCGGGCAACGTCAAGTTCGATTTGAGCGGCCCGGTCGAAGATGCGCTGTACAAAGGCATTCCCATGCACTTCGTCGCCGAGGCCGAAGTGTTTCGTAACCGCTGGTATTGGGCTGACTCGAAAGTGGGCTCCGATGCGCGCCACATGCGCCTGTCGTACCAGCCGCTCACGCGCCGCTGGCGACTCAACGTGTCGCCCACGGCCATGGGCAACAGCGGGCTCGGGGTCACGCTCAATCAGAACTTTGAATCGCTCACAGACGCACTGGCCGTGGTGCAGCGCTTCTCGCAGTGGAAGATTGCCGATCTGCCCGAAGGGGCCCGCGAGTCGCAGTACTACGTGGAGTTTTCGTTCCGCCTGGATGTCTCTCAACTGCCGCGTCCGTTCCAGATTGGCGCGGTCGGCCAGTCGGACTGGAACCTTGGCGTGAGCCAGACCGTCCAACTGGGCCGCGAAAGCAACGCCAAGTGAAACCCGATGACCTGCGCTCGTCAGCCCGCTACACCATCCGACAGCATGGTTTGTTGACCGCGCGCGCGCGGCGCTGGGCTTTTGGCGTTGGCACGGCAGTGGTGGTGGCCGTGGGGCTGGTGCTGTTCTTCCTGCTCACCTTGTCGACCAACAACCGCGAGTTGTACGAGCGCAATTACGCGCGCCTGTTCGTCATCAACATGGTGGTGGCGGGTGTCTTGCTCAGCGTCATTCTGTGGTTTGGCATTCGCTTGCTGCTGCGGCTGCGCAAAGGCAAATTCGGCAGCCGCCTGCTGCTGAAACTGGCCGCCATCTTCGCCTTGGTGGGGCTGGTGCCGGGTGGGTTGATTTATGTCGTGTCCTACCAGTTCGTCACGCGTTCGATTGAGAGCTGGTTTGACGTGCAGGTGGAAGGCGCGTTGGACGCCGGGGTAAACCTCGGCCGCACCACGCTGGAAGCGCTGTCCAGCGACTTGGCCACCAAAACCCGCGGCGCCAGCACCTTGTTGGCCGAAGTGCCCAACTCGTCAGTGGGCGTGCCTCTGGAACGCATTCGCGACCAATTGGCCGTCAACGACGTGGTGCTCTGGAGCGCGTCTGGCCAGGTCATCGCCAGCACTGGCCAATCGCGCTTCAACTTACGACCGGAGCGCCCGACCCAGCAGCAACTGCGCACCGTACGCAGCACGCGCAGCATGGCCGTGGTCGAGGGGCTGGACGACACCTGGGACACCGTTCCCACCAACGCCCACATCAAGGCCATTGTGCTGGTACCCACGTCCAATGTGGGGCTGCTGGTCGAGCCGCGTTTCCTGCAAGTCACGCAAAGCCTGCCGCAGCAACTGGTCAAAGATGCGATTGCCGTCCAACTGGCCAACCGCGAATACCAGGAACGCGCCTTGGCCCGCAGCGGGCTCAAACGCATGTACATCGGCACGCTGACGCTGAGCCTGTTTCTGGCCGTGTTTGGCGCTGTGGTGCTGGCGGTGCTGCTAGGTAACCAACTTGCGCGGCCGTTGCTGCTGCTGGCCGATGGCGTGCGCCAGGTGGCCGCAGGCGACCTCACGCCCAAAGCCGTGCTGCAAGGCAAAGACGAACTCGGTGGCCTGACCCGCTCGTTCGCCCAAATGACGCAGCAGCTCTCTGACGCGCGCAACAGCGCCGAGCAAAGCATGACACAGGTGATCGCCGCCCGCGCCAATTTGCAAACCATTCTGGACAACCTGACTGCCGGCGTCATCGTGCTCAGCATCGACGGCAACATCCTGTCGTCCAACCCCGGCGCCACCCGCATCCTGCGCCTGCCACTGGCGGCGCATGAAGGCCAGCCCCTCAGCAAAGTGCCTGGCCTGGACACTTTCGCCGCAAAAGTCCTCGCGCAGTTTGATGCGCATGAAACCGCGCGCAGCCAGCACGGACTCGATCACTGGCAGCAATCCTTTGAATTGCATCCGTCGCAAAACGCCCATAACCCCTTTGCACAAGACGCCGTCACCCTGGTGGCCCGAGGTGCCGAATTGCCGGACGCCACGCGATTGTTGGTTTTTGACGACATTTCAGAAATTGTTTCCGCCCAGCGCTCCCAAGCCTGGGGCGAAGTGGCGCGGCGCTTGGCGCACGAAATCAAGAACCCGCTCACGCCCATTCAGCTCTCGGCTGAACGCATGGAAATGAAGCTGCTCAACAAACTGGGCGACCCCGAGCAAGCGTTGCTGAAGAAATCAGTCAAAACCATCGTCGACCAAGTCGACTCGATGAAACGCCTGGTCAATGAATTCCGCGACTACGCGCGCCTGCCGGCCGCCGAACTCAAGCCCATGGACCTCAACGCACTGGTCCAAGACATCTTTCTTTTGTATGAAAACGACAGTGCCAAAGCGGCCGTCCAAACCAAGCTCGACCCAGCCTGCCCGCCGATTCGCGGTGATGCGGAGCAACTTCGCCAGGTCATCCACAACCTGGTGCAGAACGCGCAAGACGCCACCGAAAGCGCCGGTCAATCCGCACAGGGCCCCGGAGCAATCGTCAGCACGCAGTGGATTCCCGCCTCACAAACGGTGCGACTCACCGTGGTCGACAACGGCACCGGTTTTCCCGAGAACATTCTTAAGCGTGCATTCGAACCCTACGTCACCACCAAAGCCAAAGGCACAGGGCTTGGTTTGGCGGTGGTCAAAAAGATCGTCGATGACCACGGCGCCCGTATTTCTCTCAGCAATCGAATCGTTGACGGAGCCGTAAAGGGTGCCCAAGTGTCGTTATCATTCGGAACCAGCGCAGGCGTCGTAATTTAGCAACAATTTGCTACAGACGCCTTGGACTCCAGACTTCACTTCTTTCGGGACACGCAAGTAAACATGGCAAACATATTGGTGGTCGACGACGAGCTTGGCATCAGAGACCTGCTTTCGGAAATCCTGAATGACGAAGGCCACACGATCGAACTGGCAGAAAACGCAGCAGAAGCACGCGCCGCCCGCGCCCGCGCCCGCCCCGACCTGGTTTTGCTCGACATCTGGATGCCCGACACCGACGGCGTCTCCCTGCTCAAGGAATGGGCCTCATCTGGTGCCCTGACCATGCCTGTCATCATGATGAGCGGCCACGCCACCATCGACACCGCAGTGGAAGCCACCAAAATCGGCGCGCATTCATTCCTAGAAAAACCCATCACACTTCAAAAGCTGTTGAAGGCCGTTGAAATGGCCTTGGCCGGCAATGCGAACCGCAAACCCGCACCGCTCCCCGTCAACCACCACACCAGCTTTGCGGTCGAGCCTATCGTCCACTCGGGTGAGGCTACATCCGGCACAGGCGTCAGCACCATCTCTACCTTGATGGACATCGGCCCCCAGGCGCGCCAAGCTTTCGACCTGAACAAACCCCTGCGCGAAGCCCGTGATGGTTTCGAAAAAGCCTACTTCGAATTCCATCTCGCACAAGAAGGCGGCTCCATGACCCGCGTGGCCGAACAGACCGGTTTGGAGCGCACCCACCTCTACAGAAAACTAAAACAATTAGGCGTTGAGCTCGGACGTGGAAAACGTGGCTTAATTTGATATATAATCTGAGGCTCAGGCCCGGTAGCTCAGTCGGTAGAGCAGAGGATTGAAAATCCTTGTGTCGGTGGTTCGATTCCGCCCCAGGCCACCAAATCAGTTGTTCTAGTTTTTGCTAGAAGTCAACGCCAAAAAGCGACCCGTCAAACGGTCGCTTTTTTGTTTTCTGAACCTGTTTCCAAGGTATCGCCTCTGGGTGCTCTCCAAAATGGTCCCCTGCGAATTCAAAACCTCTTTTTCTTGAGGTCGTGCTTCCATCGCAAGCGGCACCCGCATCTCACAAAGCAGCGCACACCACCTTCACCAACTTTCCAAACGAGGCCTCGATTGTCTCCTCTGGCACCGTGCCATAACCCAGCAGCAACCCCTGCTGTGGCGCGGGTTGGCGCATCGAGTACATCGACAACGGGCGCGTGGCAATGCCGGCGCGAAGTGCGTTGCGCACCACGCTGCGGTCGTCGACATGGCTCGGCAACCCCAGCACCAGGTGCAGGCCGGCGTTGCCGCCGATGACGGGCAACCGGTCACCAAACCGCGCTTGAATGGCTTGGATCAAGGCCGCGCGCCGCGCGCTGTAGACGCCGCGCATGCGGCGTACATAGCTGGCGTAGTGCCCCTCGGCGATGAAGCTGGCCAACACTGACTGCTGCAAGGTCTGGCCCTCGCGAAACAACTCACCAAGACCGCGCGCAAAGCCCTCCACCAGCTCTTGCGGCAACACCAGGTAAGCGATGCGTAGCGAGGGAAACAACGTCTTGGAGAACGTGCCGAGATAGATGACACGGCCCTGGTTGTCCAGTCCTTGCAGCGCGGGCAGTGGACGGGCGTCGTAGCGAAACTCGCTGTCGTAGTCGTCCTCCACCATCCACACACCATGCGCGGCCGCATAGTCCAGCAACTGGCGGCGGCGACCGTGGCTCATCAGCGCGCCGGTAGGGTACTGGTGTGACGGTGAGACGAACATCAGTCGTGGTGGCGCGCGTAGCTGCTCAGCCGTTGGCAATAGACCGTCTTCGTCTACAGCCACGGGTTCGAGTCGCAAGGCAGCGGCATTGAACACGCTTCGCGCCCCCCAATAGCCGGGATCTTCCAACCAGACCGGATCACCCGGGTCCGTCAGCATCTGCGCGATCAGGTGAAGCGATTGCTGGGTACCGCTGGTGATGACGATCTGCTCGGGCGTGCACACCACGCCACGTGTGCCTTGTAAATAGTCAGAGATCGCCTGGCGCAGGCCGGCATCGCCGCCGCCGGTGGCGTAGCTCATCTGCTCAGGCGTCGACCGGCGCAGCACCCGTGCATTCAGGCGGTTCCACACCACCGTGGGAAACATCCGCACCTCTGGCACGCCCGGCACAAAAGCACCCCATTGCTGCGTCGCCGCCCCCGCGCCCGCCAGCAATTGCGTGCCGCGTTGAGACAGCGAGGCCACGCGAGAAGCCGATAGCTTGGCGCCGCCGGTTAACAAGCGCGGCGCCAGCGGCGCCACATAGGTACCACGGCCAACGCCGCCGCTCACATAACCTTCCAGCGCAAGCTGCTCGTAGACATGGACAACGGTGTTGCGAGCAATGCGCAGCGCCTGGGCTAGCACACGCGTGGGGGGCAGCTTGCCGCCCGCGCCGAGCACGCCTTCGCGGATGCCGCGCTGCAAGATGGCATAGAGCTGACGGTGACTTGGCAGCGGGCTTTGCCGGTCGAAATGTGCTTGCACGAAGTCGGGTAAGGCCATGTTCGGCTTCCTATTTGTCGCCTTGGCCGACCTTCCAATTGGTTCCATAAATTCAAAAAACTTGGTTCTTATATTGGAGCCAATTGAACCATAGACTGAACATTCAGAAAACCACCTGACGACCTTTCCTATGACCACTGCCAATCTGATCGCCAAGCCCTACGCCGAAACCTCGGCCCCCGTCGCCGCCCGCAGCAATGCCGCCATCGACGCCCGCCGCATCGCCGCCACGCCGCGCGGCGTCGGCATCGGCTTCCCCATCTACGCCGAGCGCGCATTGAATTCCGAACTCTGGGATGTGGAAGGCCGCCGCTACATCGACTTCGGCTCGGGCATCGCCGTGTTGAACACGGGCCACCGCCATCCGCGCATCGTCGAAGCGATTCGCGCGCAACTAGATTGCTTCACCCACACCGCCTACCAGGTCGTGCCTTATGAAAGCGTGGTCACCCTGGCCGAACGCATCAACCAGCTCACGCCCGGCACCCACGCCAAGAAGACGGCTTTCTTCACCACCGGCGCGGAAGCGGTAGAGAACGCCATCAAGATTGCGCGCCACCACACGCGCCGCCCGGGCGTCATCGCGCTGGGCGGTGGCTTCCACGGCCGCACGTACATGGGCATGGCACTGACCGGCAAGGTCCAGCCTTACAAGGCGGGCTTCGGCCCGTTCCCGGCCAGCGTCTTCCATGTACCGGCGCCTATCGAATTGCATGGTGTGAGCGTGGCCGACTCGCTGCGCGCCATCGAGCAACTGTTCAAGTGCGATATCGAGCCCGATCAGGTCGCGGCCATCATCCTGGAGCCGGTGCAGGGCGAAGGTGGCTTCTACCAGACACCGCTGGAGTTCATGCGCGCGCTGCGCAAGATCTGCGACCAGCATGGCATTGTGCTGATCGCCGATGAAATCCAGACCGGCTTTGGCCGCACGGGCAAATGGTTTGCCATGGACCACTACGACGTGGTGCCCGACCTGATGACGCTCGCCAAGAGCCTGGCCGGTGGCACGCCGCTGTCGGCCGTATGTGGTCGCGCCGAGATCATGGATGCGCCCAACCCTGGCGGCCTGGGTGGCACTTACGCGGCGAATGCCTTGTCGATCGCGGCGGCACACGCCGTGCTGGACGTGATCGAAGACGAAGAGCTCAACGCCCGCGCCGAGCGCCTCGGCCAGCAACTCAAGACCCGCCTGAACGCGCTGCGCGCCACCACGCCGCAGATCAGCGACGTGCGCGGCCCCGGCGCCATGGTGGCCATGGAGTTCGCCAAGGCCGACGGCACGCCCGACGCAGATTTAACCATGCGCGTGCAACAGCGCGCCAAAGAAGCCGGCCTGCTGCTGCTGACTTGCGGCACCTACGGCAATGTGGTGCGCTTCCTGTTCCCGCTGACGATCGAAGACGCCGTTTTTGAAGAAGGCCTGGCCATCCTCGCCAAGGCACTGCAGGAGTAATCGACATGCCAACACTGAACCTCAAGGATCCCACCCTGCTGCGCCAGCAGGCCTACATTGCGGGCGAATGGATCGATGCCGATGACCGCAAGGCCGTGGCCGTGGTGCACAACCCGGCCACGGGCGACCACATCGGCACCGTGCCGATGTGCGGCACCGCGGAGACCGTGCGCGCCATTGCCGCCGCCGATGCCGCCCAGCGCCTGTGGCGCGAAGTGCCGGCCAAAGACCGCGCGGCCGTGTTGCGCCGCTTGAGCGACCTGATGCTCGCCCACCAAGACGACCTCGCCCTCATCTTGACGACCGAGCAAGGCAAGCCATTGGCAGAGGCCAAGGGCGAGGTGGTCTACGCGGCATCGTTCATTGAATGGTTTGCCGAAGAAGCCCGCCGCGTCTACGGTGACACCATCCCCTCGCCTGGCAACGACCGCCGCATCCAAGCCATCCGCCAACCCATCGGCACCACGGCCGCCATCACGCCGTGGAATTTCCCCATTGCCATGATCACCCGCAAGGTTGGCCCCGCCCTGGCCGCAGGTTGCTCCATGGTGCTCAAGCCCGCTTTGGAAACACCTTACTCCGCGCTGGCCTTCGCCGAACTGGCCGAGCGTGCTGGCGTGCCCAAAGGCTTGTTCTCGGTCATCACCGGTTCGGCCACTGAGATCGGCGGCGAGATGACACGCAGCCCCATCGTGCGCAAGCTGTCCTTCACCGGCTCGACCGCAGTGGGCCGCACCCTCATGCGCCAGTCGGCCGACACCATCAAGAAACTGTCGCTAGAACTGGGCGGCAACGCGCCCTTCATCGTGTTCGACGATGCTGACCTAGATGCAGCCGTGGACGGCGCGATGATCTCCAAATTCCGCAACACCGGCCAAACCTGCGTCTGCGCCAACCGCATCTATGTGCAACGCGGCGTGCTGGAAGCTTTCAGCCAAAAGCTGGTGGCCAAGGTGGAAGCGCTGAAGGTGGCGGCAGGTACTGAAGCTGGCGCCACACAGGGCCCACTCATCAACGCCAAGGCGGTTGCCAAGGTCGAAGAACACATCGCAGACGCCATCGCCAAGGGCGGCCAGGTGTTGACCGGTGGCAAGCGTCATACGCTGGGCGGCCAGTTCTTCGAGCCGACCGTGATCACCGGCGCCAACGCCGAGATGCTGGTCGCCAAAGAAGAGACTTTTGGCCCGCTGGCGCCAATCTTCGCCTTCGACACCGAAGCCGAAGTGCTGGCCCTGGCCAACGACACTGAGTTCGGCCTGGCCGCCTACTTCTACAGCCGCGACATTGGCCGCGTGACGCGTGTGTCCGAGCGACTGGAGTCTGGCATGGTCGGTGTGAACACGGGTCTGATCTCAACAGCCGAAGCACCCTTTGGTGGAGTCAAACAATCCGGCCTGGGCCGCGAAGGCTCCAAGTACGGGCTGAATGACTTCATGGAGATCAAGTACGTTTGCCTGGGGGGCGTGGATCGCTGAGGTTGAAACGCCGAACGCGTTGACCACTAAAACATAGATCTGACTATGGGAGATGGCAATCATTACGAGCCTTCGTGACATTAGCAACTCCCATCCTCTATGTCGGCGGCTACGGCACGGCTTACTCGGACCCCATCCCCGTTTGCCGCAAATTTAATGACCTCGGCGACGCAAGAGCAACAAACCACCCAGCGCCACGGCGATGAGCGCGAGCGTGCCCGGTTCAGGGATCGTGTTAGTCGGGGTAGCGCGATACAACAACCAGCCTGCGGTGGCATAAGACGCGGCGCCGGTGGGCGCGATGGCCATGGCTTCGTTGCTCTTGTACACCGAGGATTGGTTGTTGAAGGTGTTGACCGAAATTAAGCCGACCTCTTGTCCCACGCCGTTATCGCTCAGGAAGAAAATCAGGTCTGCATCCGACAGAGTTCCAGGACTGGCGTAGTTTTCGCCCACTAGGGCATCCAGCGTGCTACCCGTAATACCGCAAACCGCAGCCCCTGTCTGCGTGCAGCTGTTGGTGCCGGAGGGGCCGAATATGGCATCGACAAATAGCTGCGCGTCTGCGTTACTTGCAATGGTAAAGCCCTCGAACAGACCGCCCACCGCGGTGGCGGCAAGGGTGGCTTCGAAATTAAAGCCCTTGGTGATGTCCCAGCCGAGCCATTCGCGCTGATTAAGACTATCAACAATCACGCTTGCAGCTGTATCTCTCGAGAACGATCCAACAGTCACGACGCTTGCCCTTGAAGGCGAAGCCACGCATACAAAGAGCGAGAAAAAAAGCGAGAGTGCGGATATAGATTTTCTCATTGAGGGTGTTCCTGAAAAGTGAATCACACGAAGGAGCGATTCATCTTAGCGCCGTAATGTTGAGTTACGGTAGTTAAATCGCTCCGATTTAATCTGCTTTTCCGGATGATTTAGATTGAGCGATAAAGCATATTTCCATCGCATTTTTTGTTGGCTGCGCAATGATTGCTGTTGCTGTGTATTTGGGGCTGACGTGCCACAAACCTACCGACATGAATGAATGCGAAGAGAAGCAATTCATGCCGGGCCTTTCGTGTGAGCAGCAATGGCACCAACTCGGGCGGAGATGGTTATGCCGAGGCAGGAGGGTGATATCTCGAACAAATCGAGGTCTTCCTCAAGATGGCCTGCCTTACTCACTACCGGTGAAGGTGGGATTTATGTCCACGTCCTGACGCAAGCAAGAGGCAGCTTCAGGCCGAAGTCGTCTTTGGACTTGCTAGAACTGGCTGGCCGCAATCTGAGAAAGCGGATGACCTTGCGAAACATCATCTCCGTAGGCCTGCCCAACGAATACAAGACTGGCGGCCAGTCCACACTGGCACACGCACGAACGCCGCACTTAAAAGTCAGCGCCCTCGCACCCGCGACTGCTGCTCTCGCGCCAACGCGATGAATTCCACCACCACATCGCGGATGTGCGAGCCTCGGCGCCAGACCAGGCCGACGTCGATGCTGGGCAAGGCATCGCGCAACGTTCGCACCTCGATACGGTCCGCGTCCAGCGTCCAGGGCCGGTAGAGAAAGTCCGGCAGGATGGCGATGCCCGCGCCACGGCCCACGAGCGAGCGCACCGCCTCCAGCGACGAGGTCCGCAGCAGCACTTCTGGCCGCAAGCCGTGACGCGCCCACACGCCCTTCAGCACGGCATCGACCCGCGCTACTTCCAGCACCACCTGTGGCTGCGTCGCGCATTGCTCTAGCGACAGTTCAGACTCCAACGCCAGCGGGTGCGTCGAGGTCAACCAGACCCGGTTGGTCGAGTGCGTCAACGGCTCCACCACCAGGGCCTTGGGGTTGTCCAACTCGTTGGAGATCATGATCGCCAGATCCACCTCGCCGTTGACCAGCAAGTGCTCTAAAAACTGCGGCGCGTCTTCCACCACCGACAACTTCACCTGCGGGTGCGCACGCTGAAAGCGGGTCAACACGTCGGCTAGGTAATACCCGGCAACCAAGCTGGTGACGCCGATGGTCAGATGGCCCTTGAGCTGGTTGTCGGTCTCAGCACCGATCTGACCGGCCTCGGCCACGGCATCCACCACCTTCAATGCGCTGGCCTTGAAGCGGTAGCCGTCCTGTGTCAACGCCATGCCGCGTGGCGTGCGGTCAAACAGCCGTCGGCCGAGGGCCTCTTCCAATTCCTGGATGCTTTTGGTCACCGCCGACTGGGCAATGTTCAGCAAACGTGCTGCGCCGGCCACAGAAGCGGTGTCGGCCACAGCCAAAAAATAACGAAATTGCTTGAGGGTGACGTGTCTCAACATGGCAAGTTTGGCCCTATATGCACTCATTTCGTGCATAGCTAGCTTCATTGAAGAAAGACGGATACCCCCCTGGCAGGGGCCAAGAGAGCACCAATATTGTGCGAAAAATCGCGTAAATAGCCCCGAAAACGCTCTAAGGGTTAGCCTTAATATCTCTTAAATCGATACCGAGTCCGTCGATTATTGAATTATGCGGTACCAAAACCCACTCCTAGAATCCGGTCAACAAATTGACACAGAGCCCTTTTCAAGCCCCACGCAAGCCCCGGATTTTCAAAAATGACTCTGCCCAGCGATCGCCTCCCCCACTTTTCCGTCCAGATGCTGATCGACCAGCAACTGGTCACGGGTGAGGGCCCATTGGTCGACGCCATCGTCAATCCGGCCACTGGCGAGACGCTGTGCGAAGTGCCTGAAGCCTCGCCCGAGCAGCTCCAACGTGCCGTTTCCGCCGCGAGCCGCGCCTGGCCGACTTGGTCGCAAACCACACCTGCCCAGCGCGGTCTGCTGCTGCTGAAGTTGGCCGACGTGGTCGAAGCCCATGCCGCCACTTTCGCAATGCTGGAATCGCTGAACTGCGGCAAGCCGCTGGCCCCGGTGCAGACGGAGGAGCTGCCTTCCATCGTCGACTGCCTGCGCTACTTCGCCGGCGCCGCGCGTTGCCTGAGCGCACCGGTGGCGGGTGAATACACCGCAGGCTTCACCAGCATGATCCGGCGCGACAGCATTGGTGTCATCGGCGCCATCGTGCCCTGGAACTACCCGCTGATGATGGCCGTCTGGAAGCTGGCCCCCGCGCTGGCCGCCGGCAACACGGTGGTGCTCAAGCCCAGCGAGCAAACGCCGCTCAGCGCCCTGCTGTTTGGCAAATTGGCGGCCGAGATTTTGCCCAAGGGCGTGTTGAACATTGTTTGCGGGCGCGGTGCCAGCGTCGGCCAGCAGATGCTCGATCACCCGCTGGTGCGCATGGTGGCCCTGACGGGTGACCTGTCCACCGGCCGCAAAGCCATGCAGGCGGCCGCCGCGTCGCTCAAGCGCACGCATATGGAACTGGGCGGCAAAGCCCCGGTGCTGGTGTTCGACGATGCGGACCTCAAGGCCGTGGTCGAAGGCATCCGCGTAGCGGGCTACTACAACGCCGGCCAGGACTGCACGGCCGCCTGCCGCATCTACGCCGGCGCCAAGATCTACGAGAAGTTGGTGGCCGACCTGAGTTCCGCTGTCGCTTCGCTGAAGATGGGCAGCCCGCAGGAACCCGGCATCGAACTCGGCCCGCTGATCTCCGACCGCCAGCGCAACCGCGTGGCCAGCTTCATCGAGCGGGCGCAGATGCAGGGCCATATGGAAGTGGTGACAGGCGGCAAGCTGCGTCAAGGCCCAGGGTACTTTTATGAGCCCACCGTCATCGCCGGTGCGCGTCAGGAAGATGAATTCGTGCAGCGCGAGGTCTTCGGCCCGGCCGTGTCGGTGACCCGCTTCACCGATACCGAGCAGGTCATTGGCTGGGCCAATGATTCGGACTACGGTTTGGCCTCCAGCGTTTGGACGCAAGACGTCGGCCGCGCGTTGGCCGTCTCGAAACAACTGCAATACGGCTGCACCTGGGTCAACACCCACGGCCTGTTTGTCAATGAAATGCCGCATGGCGGCACCAAGCTCTCCGGCTATGGCAAGGACATGTCCGTGCTCTCGCTGGAGGATTACACCGTTGCTCGACACGTGATGGTGAAGCTGTGATCCACGTCGTTCGCCCCTCTGGATAGCGCGAGAACCCTCGCACTCTCTCCCCGTTCCCCTTCCACTTTAGGAAACCCGATCATGAAGCTGAAGCTCATGGGCGCGCTTGCGCTCGCCTGGAGCGTGTTGACGCCTGTCCACGCCCAAGAAGAAAACGTGTTGAACGTCTACAACTGGTCCGACTACATCGCCGAAGACACGTTGAAGAATTTCGAAAAAGAGACCGGCATCAAGGTCCGCTACGACAACTTCGACAACCAGGAAATCGTCCACGCCAAACTGGTCGCCGGCAAGACGGGCTACGACGTGGTGGTGTCCTCTGCCTTCTGGGCCAAGCTGCAAGCCGATGGCGGCCTGCTGCGCAAGCTGGACAAAAGCCAACTACCCAACCTGAAGAACCTCGACCCCGCCGTCCAAGCCCAGTTGGGCAAGCTCGATCCGGGCAACCAGTATGGCGTTAATTGGCTGTGGGGCTACACCACCGTCGGCATCAACGTGGACAAGGTCAAAGCGGCGCTGGGCCCCATGCCCATGCCCGAGAACGCCTGGGACCTGTTCTTCAAGCCCGAGTACATCTCCAAACTCAAGAGCTGCGGTGTCAGCGTGCTGGACTCTTCCACTGAGTTGGTGCCGGCCGCCTTGCACTACCTGGGCAAACCGGCCTATAGCCGCAACATGGCCGACTACCAGGGCGTGACGCCGCTGCTCAAGGCGATTCGGCCTTACGTCAGCCTGTTCAGTTCTTCAGGCTACATCAACGACATGGCCAACGGCTCGGTGTGTCTGGCCCTGGGTTGGTCCGGTGACATCAACATCGCCCGCCAGCGCGCCATCGACGGCAAAACCGGCCAGAACATCGAGGCGCTGATCCCCAGCACCGGCGGCATTCTGTTCTTCGACCAGATGGTCAGCCCTGTCGACGCGCCACACCCGGCCAATGCAGAGAAGTTCATCAACTTCATCATGCGCCCCGAGAACCAGGCCGCGCTGACCAACAAGGTCTTCTATGCCAATCCGAATGCCGAGTCGAAGAAGCTCGTCAAGCCGGCTGTGGCCAACAACCCCACCGTGTTCCTGAGCGACGAGGTCATGAAGAAGATGGTCATGCCCGAAGCCATCAACAACGACATCCGCCGCCAGATGACGCGGATCTACACCAGTTTCAAAACTGGTCTGTAAGCAGAGCAAAACGAGACAAAG
Source organism: Hydrophilobacter chitinilyticus (assembly GCF_049860745.1). GTDB lineage: Bacteria > Pseudomonadota > Gammaproteobacteria > Burkholderiales > Burkholderiaceae_C > Rhodoferax_B. Next base: position 5,502,635 of record NZ_CP187561.1, read on the forward strand.
CGTATGAGCACGATGAACCCGGCCGCCGAGGCCAACTCCCAATATCTGCGAATCGAAAACGTCGTCAAGGACTTCGGCGGCGGCGCCATCGCCGTGGACCACGTCTCCATCGACATCGCCCAGGGCGAAATCTTTGCGCTGCTCGGCTCGTCCGGCTGCGGCAAGACCACGCTGCTGCGCATGCTCGGTGGTTTTGAGACACCAACCTCCGGGCGCATCGTGCTCAACGGCCAGGACTTGTCCGGCCTGATGCCCTATGAGCGGCCGATCAACATGATGTTCCAGTCCTATGCGCTGTTCCCGCACCTCTCGGTGTGGGACAACATCGCCTTCGGCCTGCAACGCGACGGCCTACCCAAGGCGCAGATCAGTGAGCGCGTGGACGCGATGCTCAAGCTGGTGCAACTGGCCAAGTTCGCCAAGCGCAAACCGCACCAGCTCTCGGGCGGCCAGCAACAGCGCGTGGCGCTGGCGCGCAGCCTGGCCAAGCGGCCCAAGCTGCTGCTGCTCGACGAGCCACTGGGTGCGCTCGACAAGAAGCTGCGCGAAGAGACGCAGTTGGAGCTGGTCAACATCATCCACGACGTGGGCGTGACCTGCGTGATGGTGACGCACGACCAGGAAGAAGCCATGACCATGGCCAACCGCATCGCGGTGATGAGCGAAGGCCGCATTCTGCAGGTCGGCGCGCCGGCCGACATCTATGAAACCCCAGCCACCAAGTTTGTGGCCGACTTCATTGGCAACGTCAACATGATGGCCGGAACCCTGGTACGAGACGAAGCCGACCACGCGGTGATCGAGTGCGCAGATTGCCGGCACTACGTCGGCCATGGCATCTCCAGCGACGCCGGCATGCAAATCAACGTGGCACTGCGGCCCGAGAAGGTGCGCTTGTCGCGCCAGCGCCCGGAAGGCGACGCCAACATGGCTCAAGGTAAGGTCAAAGACCGCTCGTACTTTGGTGCGCACACGGTCTATCACCTGGAGCTGGCCAGCGGCGCGGCGCTGAAGGTCAACCTCAGCAACATCGAGCGCCACCGCGAAGATGAGCTGCGCACCGGCGACATGGCTTGGGCGTCGTGGGCCGACAACGCACAAGTGGTGTTGACGCAATGATGACTGCCCCTATCCCCTCCAACGGCCAATACGGCCGCCGGGCCGTCATCGGCATTCCATACGCCTGGCTGAGCCTGTTCTTCCTGTTGCCCTTCTTCATCGTGCTGAAGATCAGCGTGTCGGAGATGGACACGGTCGTCTTCAAAGACCTGTTCACCTTCACCGACGGCGCACTGCAGCTGAGCATTCGCCTGGGCAACTACCTCGTCGCCGCACAAGACCCGCTGTACTACACCGCCTACTTCACCAGCGTGAAGTACGCGACCATCACCACCGTCCTGTGCCTGCTCATCGGCTACCCGTTTGCCTACTTTATGGCGCGCGCCGATCGCAGCGTGCAGCCGATGTTGTTGATGCTGGTGATGCTGCCCTTCTGGACCTCGTTCCTGCTGCGCGTCTACGCCTGGAAGGCCTTGCTGGGCGAACACGGCTGGGTGGCCGATGCATTGATCGGCCTGCACATCGACGAGCTGCTGGCCTCAGTCGGTCTGATCTCCACACCCGGCAATCTGATGAACACGCCCTTCTCGTTGACGCTGGGCATGGTCTACACCTACCTGCCCTTCATGGTGCTGCCGCTGTATGGCAACCTGGCCAAGCTGGACGTGCGCTTTCTGGAGGCTTCGGCCGACCTGGGCGCGCGCCCCATCGTGACCTTCTGGAAGGTGACCGTGCCCCTGTCACGCGCCGGCATCATCGCGGGCTCGCTGCTGGTGTTCATTCCCTGCATTGGCGAGTTCGTGATTCCCGAACTGCTGGGCGGCCCGCAGACGCTGATGATCGGCCGCGTGTTGTGGGACGAGTTCTTCAGCAACAACGACTGGCCCATGGCCTCGACCGTCGCTGTCGCGTTGATTTTGCTCATCATCATTCCGCTGGCCTTGTCGCACAAATACCAGGCGCAAGCGCAGGAGAAGCGCGCATGAAAACCCACAAACTTTTCGCCCGCGGCTGGCTGTTCGGCAGCTACGCCTTTCTCTATCTGCCCATCGTGGCGCTGGTCATCTTCTCGTTCAACGATTCGGCCATCCCGAGCCTCTGGCGCGGCATCACGTTCAAGTGGTATGCCGCCCTGGCGTCCGATCACGAAATGCTCAGCGGCTTCTGGCTCTCGCTGCGCATCGCGCTGGCCACCGCCTTCGGCTCGGTGCTGCTGGGCACCTTTGCCGCCTTCGCGCTGGTCAAGTACAAGCAGTTCTCTGGCCGCACGCTGTTCGCCGGCATGGTCAACGCGCCACTGGTGATGCCCGAGGTGATCCTGGGTCTCTCGCTGCTGCTGATGCTGGTGTCGATGCAGCGCCTGCTCGGCTTCCCCGAGCGCGGCCTGACAACGATCTGGCTCGGCCACATGCTGCTGGGCATGGCCTACGCTACCGTGGTGGTGCAGGCCCGCCTGAAAGAACTCCCGCCTTCGCTGGAAGAAGCGGCCATGGACCTCGGCGCCAAGCCATCGCAAGTGTTCCGCCTGGTGACCTTGCCGATGATCGCGCAAAGCATGCTCTCCGCCTGGCTGTTGACCTTCACCATCTCATTGGACGACGTTGTGATCTCGGCCTTTCTGTCGGGGCCGGGCGCCACCACCATGCCACTGGTGATCTTCTCGCGGGCGCGCCTGGGTCTGAACCCCAGCGTCAACGCGATGGCCACCGTGATCATCACCGTGGTCAGCATCGGGGTGATCAGCGCCAGCATCTGGACGGTGCGCAACGAACGCCGACGACAGCGCGAAGCCTCTGCCGCACAACGGCCCTAACGATGCATCACCGTACGTGACGCATCGCCAGAAGACTTAACCCGAAACCTTTTCGTTTTTCTTCCTCCTCCTTCTTCCATCTTCTCCGCGCAAGTCGCGGCTGGACTCTCATGAACAACTTCAAACTCAGTGCGCTGGCCCTCAGCGTCACGTTGGCTTTGCCGTGCCTTGCGCAAGCCCAAGATGCCAATTTGGCGAACGAATTACGCGACCTCAAGGCCCGCATGGCCGAGCTGGAAAAACGCATCCAAGATGCCGAAACCAACAAAGGCATGACGGCGGAGCAGCAACAAGAATTCAACCGCATTGCCGTGAAGACAGAGGCGCTGGAAGATGGCCGTGACGCCATGGGCCTGAAGAACCTGAAGGTCAGCGGTTACTTCGATGTCTCCTACGTCTACAACCGCGACCAGGATCGTGCGGGCTTCCAGTTCGTCAACCCGATGAGCAGCGGCGGCTACGCTTACGACAACTCCTACTTCGGCATGGCCATGCTGGACATCACCAAGGAGACCGACAGCGGCACCCGTTGGCGCCTGACACTGGCCCCTAACCGCAGCGCCGGCGCGCTGATCGACGGCACCTCCATCGTCCACGAGGCCAGCGTTTCCATGCCGCTGAGCGATCTGCAAACGCGCCTGATCGCTGGCCAGATTCCAGACTGGAGCGGCTACGAATTCCTGCCCTCCACGCAGAACAAGACCATCACCCACAACCTGCTGTTCGACTTCACGTTGCCTGTGGCCTACACCGGTATCGGCCTGGATGTGGTGCGTGGCAAGTGGGACACCAAGGTGATGCTGGCCAACATGAACGCCAGCATTCGCTCGCCGCAACAGAAGGCGCCCGTGCTGGCCTACCGCGTCGACTACGCCAAGGGCGAATTCAGCGGCTTCGGCTTTGCCGGCGTGCATGGCAAGGCCGCCAACTTTGCCGATACCGGCCTGCCAGACTCGCGTGTCGATACGTTCGAGGTCGACGGCTACTTCATCCGCGGCAACTGGACCCTGCAAGGCCAAATGAGCGCTGGCCAGCAAAAGGACGCATCGATCAGCGTGGACCCCATCACTGGCGAACGCCGCACGGCCCAGTGGTATGGCGTGTCCGGCTTGGCGGCCTACAAGTTCACGCCCACCCTGGAAGGCTTGGTCCGCGCCGACTATCTGAACAACCGCAAGAACGGTGGCGGCCTGCTAGGTTATGCCAGCAGCGACAGCCGCAACGGCATTGGCCCAGGCTGGTCCTACGACAGCGATGCTGGCAACTGGGCACAAACCAATACCGAGCGCGGCGCCAATCGCTTCGCGCTGACGGTCGGGGGCAACTACAACTTCAACGCCAACACCGTGTTCAAGCTGGAGTACCGCCTGGATCGGGCCAGTGAAGCGGTCTTCTTCGACGCGCGCAGCGGCGGCTACCGCAAGTCCAACTCGCTCCTGAGCGGCGCGATGGTCGTCAGCTTCTAAGGCCAGCATGAAAAACGATGTGATCAACGAACTACTCGAACCACCGGTCGCCTTCTTGCGCGCTGCCTTGCTCTCTGCCCTGCCCGGCGTTTGTGTGGCGGGCACTTGGACGCAGGGCGCGGGCACGGTGCTCACCGTCACCAACCCGGTGACGGGCGCGCCCATCGCCAGTGTCAGTGGCGGCAACAGCGCCGACGTGGATGCGGCGGTCAACGCCGCCACGCTTGCAGCGCAAGCTTGGCACGACACCACACCCGCCACTCGTGCCGCCTATCTGGAAGCCATTGCACGCGCCGTGCACGCCGAGCGCGAGTCGCTGGTCGAATTGCAGATGCTTTGCAATGGCAAGCCCATGTTCGAGGCGCAGATGGACATCAACGATGTGATCGCCACCTTCGACTACTACGCATCCCTTTGCCGTAGCGGCGAAGGCCTGGCCAGCGTGCCCGTCGCGTTGCCAGACCCGGCCTTTGAAGCTAGCGTCAACTTTGCGCCCTGTGGGGTGGTCGGCCTCATCGTGCCCTGGAACTTCCCCATGGTCACGACCGCCTGGAAACTCGCGCCCGCCTTGGCGGCAGGGTGCACCGTGGTGCTCAAGCCTTCGGAGGTGACGCCGCTGGCTGAAATCGCGTTGCTGCGCCTGATCGCGCAATGCGGCCTGCCTGATGGCGTGGTCAACATGGTTTGCGGTGGCGCCGACGTGGGCGCAGCACTGACGCAGCACGCGGGCGTGAGCAAGATTTCATTTACCGGCAGCACCGCCGCGGGCACCGCCATCATGCGCTCGGCGGCCGACCGCATGCAGCGCATCAGCCTGGAGCTGGGCGGCAAGTCGGCGCTGATCGTGCTGGCCGATGCGGACCTGGACCAAGCCGTCGACCTGGCCCTGGGCGGCGCCTTCTTCAACGCCGGCCAAATGTGCTCGGCCACCTCACGCATCCTGGTCGAGAAAAGCCTGTACACCGCATTTGCGGAACGCTTTGTGGCCCGCGCCGCCGAGCTCAAGAGCGGCGATCCACGCGACCCCGCCACAAGCTTGGGACCGTTGATCAGCGAAGCGCATCGCTCGCGGGTGGTCCGCTATGTGGACATTGGCAAGCGCGAAGCCAAGCTGCTGCTGGGCGGTGAAACCGCATCCGCAGTTGGCTTCTTCATGGCGCCCGTGGTCTTTGGCGATGTACCGGCCAGCGCCACCATCTGGCGCGAGGAAATCTTCGGCCCGGTCGCCTGCCTGCAAAGCTTCGACAGCGATGAAGAAGTGCTGCGCGTCGCCAACGACTCCGATTACGGCCTGGTCGCCACGCTGTGCACGCAAGACACGGCCCGCGCCGACGCGTTGGCGGCCCGCTTGCAGGTTGGCACCGTATGGGTCAACACCCCGCAAGTCATTTTTCCGCAGACCGGCTGGGGCGGCTTCAAGAAAAGCGGCATCGGCCGCGAACTCGGTCCATGGGGGCTAAAGGCCTTCCAGGAAATTCGACATGTGGTGCGCAACGCGGCCTAAGAACCTTTTCACGACCTCTTGCTCACCAGCGCATTTCATTCATCATCAACTCAGTAGAAAGTACGCCATGAAAACCGTCAACGACATCCAAGCCATCTCCTTCGCCCAAGGCGCCTTCACCGCGCTGGACTACGGCATGGACGAGAGCGAACAACGCGTCACCAGCGCCGCCAGCAAGCGCTTCAACGTTGCCCTGTGGCAAGGCAAGGTCGGTGCAGTGGACTTCCCCGCGACTGAGACCACCGAAGTCTGCTGGCTGACCGAAGGCAAGATCGCCCTGATCGACGAAGCCGGTGGCCGCCGCGAATTCTCTGCCGGTGAAGGCTACCTGCTGCCCAAGGGCTTTGCCGGCCGCTGGGAAACACTGGTCGACGCCAAGAAAATTGCTGTCATCCTCGAAGACTGATCCAACGCCATGACTCACCATGACTGATTCCACCGTGCACCCCGCCTTCAAGGACACGAAGTTCTTCCCCTACTGGCTCGACAACGCAGCCGCCCCCGGCACGCAGCCCGAGTTGGTGGGCGAGGTACGCGCCGGCCTGGCCGTGGTGGGCGGCGGTTTTACCGGCCTGTGGGCGGCAGTCCAGGCCAAGGAAGCGCAGCCCGCGTTGGAGGTGGTGCTGATTGAGGCCGGCAAGGTGGCGCACGGCGCATCGGGCCGGCCCTGCGGCATCATCTCCACCTCAATCATGCACGGCCTGGCCAACGCCGCGCGCGTGTTTCCCAAAGATATCGACCAGCTCGAAGAACTGGGCCGCATCAACCTGGACGGCTTCAAACGCGACCTCGACCGCTTTGGCATCGATTGCGACATTGAATGGAATGGCGAAATCACCGCTGCCATTGACGCCGACCATGTGGGCGTGCTGCGCGAAGACTACGAGCTGCACAAGGAGCACGGCCACGACGTCACGCTGCTGAACAAGCTTGAGGCGCAGGCCGAAATCAACTCGCCGCTGTTCGAAGGCGCGCTGTGGGGCAAACACCGCGCGGGCACCGTGCACCCAGCCAAGTTGGCCTGGGGCCTGAAGGCGGCCGCGTTGCGCCTGGGCGTGAAGATGTTTGAGATGTCACCCCTGGAACGCATCGAGAACGTGCGCGACGGCCTGGTGCTGCACACCCCCCGTGGTGCGGTGCGCGCAGAACGCGTGTTCTTTGGTACCGGCATCTCCAAGGTCGGCATCGGCGACATCAATCGCCGCGTGATGAATGTGCAAGACCACATCATGTCCACCGAACCGCTGACGCCAGAACAGATGGCGCGCATCGGCTGGAAGAACCGCCAGGGCTTCTATGACACCCGCACCCAACTGAACTACGGCCGCTTGACCAAGGACAACCGCATCATCTTTGGAGGCTCGGTGACCTACCACTACGGCGAGCACATGGATCCGGAAGAAAACCGCATGCCCGCGACCTATGCCGGTCTCATTGCCGCCTTCTTCACCACCTTTCCGCAATTACACGACGTCAAGTTTTCGCATGCCTGGGGCGGGCCCATCGACTACTGCTCGCGCGGCTCGGTCTTCGTCAAACGCTACTTCGACGGCAAGGCCGTCTTCGTGGCCGGCTACACCGGCTTCGGTGTGGCGGCCAGCCGCTTCGGTGCCAACATGGGACTCAACACCCTCTTCGGTCGCGATACACCTGAGCAAAAGCTCGACATCGTCAAGAAGGGCACGGCCTGGATTCCGCCCGGCATCCTGCGCTGGATCGGCGCCAAGATCACCTTCATCGCCTTTGATGGTGCAGACACCCAGGGTGGCTGGAAGCGTGCCTGGATCAAATCGGTCAAGGCCCTCGGCTTCCCGATGTAACTTATTTTTTGACTCTCATGAAAAACCAACCCCTCTCGGGCAACGCCATGCCCCGCTTCGGTGGCATCGCCTCGATGATGCGCCTGCCTGTGGCGACCACGGCCGCCGGTCTCGACGTCGGCTTCATCGGTGTGCCCTTCGACATCGGCACCTCCAACCGCTCGGGCGCACGCTTCGGCCCGCGCCAGATCCGCGCCGAGTCCTCGCTGATCCGCCCCTACAACATGGCCACTGGCGCCGCACCGTTTGATGCACTGCAAGTGGCTGACCTCGGCGATGTGCCCATCAACACCTACTCGCTGCCGAAGTCGATGGACATCATCACCGGCTTCTACCAACAAGTGCTGGAAGCCGGGTGCAAACCGCTGACCATGGGTGGCGACCACACCATCGCGCTGCCGATCCTGCGCGCCGTGGCCGCCAAACACGGCCCCGTGGCGCTGGTGCATGTGGACGCGCATGCCGACATCAACGAAGACATGTTTGGCGAGCGCATTGCGCACGGCACGCCATTCCGCCGTGCCGTTGAAGAAGACCTGCTGGACTGCCACAAGGTCTTCCAGATCGGCCTGCGCGGCACCGGCTACGCCAGCGACGACTTCGACTGGCCGCGCGAACAAGGCTTCACCATCGTGCAGGCGCACGAGGTCTGGCACCAATCCATGGCCGCCACCATGGCCCAAGTGCGCGAGAAGATCGGCCCGAACACGCCGGTCTACATCAGCTTCGACATCGATGGTATCGACCCCGCCTACGCTGGCGGCACGGGCACGCCCGAGATCGGTGGGCTCACCGTGCCGCAGGCGCTGGAGATCATTCGCGGCTGCTGGGGCCTGAACATCATTGGCGGCGATCTGGTGGAAGTGGCGCCGCCTTACGACCTGTCGGGCAACACCTCGCTGTTGGCGGCTAATTTGCTGTACGAAATGCTCTGCGTACTGCCGGGCGTGCCACGCCGCTAAGCTGGCTTAGCAAGAAATCGATAAATTCGCCGTCAAACCCGCTACCGCAAGATAGCGGGTTTTTTCGTTTTGGAGCGGCGGTCGCCTCGCGCTAGAGCTGCCGTGTTGCCTCTACGGCCAACACGAAACAGTTACGACACGATTCAAACAGTGTTCACTTGGATACTCCGGCCATGCACATAACCGCTATGCCGAGTGACGCCATGAACATCAGTCTTTTGCACCCCAAACAGACCAGCATCCGCTGGAAGCTGCTTGGCGCGTTTGTCGTCGTGGTTTTGGCGGCGCTGGGCACGGCGTTGATGGCGATTCAGTTGCAGCTCAACGCGGCAGAACGGGCCGCCGCGCTGGAAGCAGAGCATGTGGCGAAGGCCATCGCCAACACCGGTACCGAAAACCCGATCGACAATCCGCGGGTTCTGCAAAAGTATGTAGACCGCCTGGGGTCGATGTTTGACCGCGACATCATCATCGTGAACCGCCACGGCGAAGTAATTGCCGACACCAACGCTACAGCGATTGGCTCAACGTACATGAACGCAGAGATTGCCATGACGATGCTGGACAGTGTCTCCCGCACGTTCGTCGGCCCCGATGCCACGCAGCCCGGCATGGCCAAGCAGGTGGTGGTGCCCTTGCGCGCCAACCCGGCCGAGAACGGCAGCCCCGCCGTGGGCGCGATCATTTTTGAATACACGCTGCTCTACGACACGCTGATGCAAGAGGCGCGGCGCGCAGGCTATATGACGGGCGTGGTCATGCTGGTGCTGATTTCCATTGGCTGGTTGGTGGCGGTACGGGTCACACGCTCCATCGTCCGGCCGCTGGCCAAGTTGCAGCGTGGTGTGGCGGCCATTGCCAACGAACATTACGACACCCGCGTCGAGGTCACCAGCCGCGATGAAATTGGCCGTTTGGCTGCGGCCTTCAACAAGATGGCCGAAGACCTGGGCCACAGCCGCAAGGCGCTGAAGCAACGTGCGTTGGAGCTGGCAAAGTCGAATGCGCTGCTGCAAGACGGCATTGCGCAACAAAAGCAGTCCGCCGAGCGCATCCAGTATTTGGCTTATCACGACAGTTTGACCGGCCTACCCAACCGCGCCATGTTCAATATCGTGCTGCCCAAGGCCATCAAGCAGGCGCAACGCCACGATCGGCAATTCGGCTTGTTTTTCATCGACCTGGATCGCTTCAAACAGATCAACGACACGCTCGGACACGAAGCCGGTGACCTGCTGCTGCAGGAAGTGGGGCAGCGCCTCACACAGGGCTTGCGTGCCAGCGACACGGTGGCGCGGCTCGGTGGTGATGAGTTTGTGGTGCTGGTGCCCGATCTGGCCGACGAACACCAGGCCCAATCGGTGGCCCGCAAAATTCTGGCGGCGGTCTCCAAACCCTTCCTGGTGCCGGGCCAAGAACTACGCGTCACCGCCAGCATTGGCATCAGCCGGTTTCCGCAAGACGGTATTGACGAGCACACGCTGATGAAGCGCTCGGATGTGGCGATGTACCAGGCCAAAGAGAATGGCCGCAATGCCTTCAAGTTTTACGACTCCCAACGCGACGCGAACTCGTTCGAGCGTTTGTCCATGGAAGCCGGCTTACGACGCGCGCTGGAACGCAACGAACTGGAACTGCACTACCAGGCCAAGCGCGACATCTGGACCGGCGCCACCTCGGGCATGGAAGCGCTGCTGCGCTGGAACCACCCAGAACTGGGCAACGTGCCGCCGACCCAGTTCATTCCGGTGGCCGAAGAAACCGGCTTGATCGTGCCGATTGGTTTGTGGGTGCTGCGTACGGCTTGTTTGCAAACCATGGATTGGCATACACGCGGACTGACCAACCTGGTGGTGGCGGTGAACCTGTCACCACGTCAGTTTGCCGATGAAAACCTGTTGGTCAACATCATCGAGATTCTGGAAGAAACCGGCATGGATGCGCGCCATCTGGAGCTGGAGATCACCGAGAGCACCATCATGCGCGACCCGGCCAAGGGCCGCCAATTGTTGATGACGCTGAAGTCCATGGGGGTGCGCATCGCCATAGACGACTTCGGTACCGGCTACTCGTCGCTCTCCACATTGAAGCAACTGCCCATCGACACCCTCAAGATCGACCGCTCGTTTGTGCGCGATCTGGAAACCAACGCCGATGACCGCGGCCTCACAGAGGCCATCATCACGCTGGCCAAAACGCTGAAGCTGCACCTGGTGGCAGAAGGTGTGGAAACCCGCGCGCAAGCCGACTTCTTGCGCAAGCGCGGTTGCGACGAGCTACAGGGCTACTACTTCAGCAAGCCGCTGCCCGCCAAAGAGTTTGCGCGGTTTGTGTCGCGGCACCGCGCCTCGCTGCTGGAGATCAAAGACTTGGTGAAGTCCACCAACTTCGATGATCTTCAGTCTTTCACCCGCCCAGGCGCGCTGGCCTGAAGCGGCTTAAGTCGCTGAGGCCGGCTGCGTCGCGCCGGGCCCGGCTCAGAGCTTCAAGCGCAGTTGGCGCCAGCCGCCGTTCACGGCATCGTGCTCCAGCGTTGCGCCGGTAAAGCTCAACGTGCGTTGATCGGCAGCCGGCAGACGCAGCACCAGGCTGTCTTGCACCGGTGGCCGTGCACCTTCGCGGAACACGCTGATGTGCAAACTTTGCGGCGTTGATTGCACCTGCAGGCGCCACTGGCCGTGGTCACCGTTGCGGCAAGCTTGCGTGTGGCCATCGTCTTCAAAACTGGTGGCCTCGAACTTGCCCTCGCCCAGGAACGGAAACACCTGAAAGCCGCGCAGGTCTTCCACCTTGCCGAAGTGGATGTCGCCGTAGTTCATAGCAATGGCACTGCCTTCGCGCGCCAGCAACGGCGGCGGGCCGTCCAGCTTGGCGGCCAGCGTCACGCGTTGGCCGGCCTTGTGGTGCTGCGCTGAAGTCCATTCATACCAACCGCCCGTGCCGGGCAACCACACCTGGCGTTCGGTCTGGTCAGGCTCTACCACCGAAGCCACCAACAGGTTGGCGCCCAGCAGCATGTCGTCGTTCTCCTCCAGGCAGCGCACGTCTTCGGGGTAGTCGTGGTACGTTGGCCGGATGATGGGCTCCAGCGCGCTGTGGTAACGCCACACCAGGTCGTACAGGTACGGCATGAGGCGGTAGCGCAGCACGATCAGGTCGCGGATCTGCGGCGTGACTTCGGGGTACATCCACGGTTCGTTCACCGTCTGGTCGTCGTTCCACGAATGGATGCTGAAACGCGGCAAGAAGATGCCATGCTGTACCCAGCGCACCAGCAACTCGGGGCCAGGCGCGGGGCCAGAGAAACCACCGATGTCGTGGCCGGTGTTCGACACACCAGACATCGCCAGGCCCAGGCCCATGCGGATGTTGTACTTGAGCGTTTCCCACGCGGTGTAGTTGTCACCCGACCAGGTCTGCACATAACGCTGCATGCCGGCCGCGCCGGAGCGCGACACGAGATACGGGCGCTCTGCCGGGGCAAATTCGGTCTGTGCGGCGTGCGAGGCCTGGATCATCAACAGCGTTTGCAGCGGGCGCGCTTCACGTGCCGCGCGCGGTGTGCCAAAGCCGTGGGCCAAGGCCTTGTCGCTCCACACCTCAAACTCGTTGTTGTCGTTCCAGGTGCAGGGAATGCCGTACGCCAGAAGCTGCTCGGTCACCTGCTTCTTCCACCACGCAATGGTGGCGGGGTTGGTGAAGTCGAGGTAGCCGCCGGTGCCGTCCCAGAACTGCACGGCCGTAGGCTGGCCGTCGGGGTCTTGCACCAGCAGGCCGGCCTGGCGCGCTTCTTCAAAACGTGGATGGTCGCGTAAGAGTGCTGGCTTGATGTTGGGCACCAGGCGCACACCACGGTCTAAATAGCTCTGTACAAAAGCGGCGGGGTCGGGAAACTTCTCGCGGTTCCAGTTGAAAACGTAGCGGCCCGGGCCGATGGACGTGTAGCCGGACGACAAGTGGAACGAGTCGCACGGAATGTCGTGCTCTTCGCAGCGTTCCAAAAACTCGCCCATGCGCTCTTGCGCGTCGGGCGCATCGGTGTAGCTCATGGTCGAGCCCGAGTAACCCAGCGCGTAACGCGGCGGGAAGATCGGCCGGCCCGTCAGCCAGGTGTAGCGGCGCGTGATGGCGGCGGGGTCGGCACCGGCGATGTAATACAGGTCAAGGTCACCATGGTCGGCCACAAAGTAGCGGTAGTGGCCGTGGTAGTTGTCCATCTCGCGGCCCATGTCGAAGCTGCAATCAGACAAGGTGTCGTAGAACAAACCGAAGCACAGGCCGGCATCTTGCGCGCCAGCTTTGCGTGTGATGTAGAACGGAATGTGTTTGTACAGCGGGTCGGTGCTGCGCGCGCTGTAACCCATGGGGTCGAGGTTGCACATGCGGTAGCGTTGGCCCGCGCGGTTGGCGTCGCCTGCGCGTTCGCCCAGGCCGAAGTAGGCCTCACCGCGTTCCCGTTGCAGGTAGTGGTAGACCTTTTCGTCCCACCAGCCGAAGTTGTAGCTCTGCGTCGAGCGGTCGGCCGCCGTGGCTTGCCATTGGCCGTTGTGTTGGCTTTCCCAGCGGCAGAAGAAGCCTTCCAACGCGACGGTCAGGCGCACGGCGCTGGTGGTGATTTGCAGTTGCTTTGCGTCAACCGTCAGCTCAAATTCGGGCAGCGAAAAGCCGCTTACGTCAAAGCGGTCGCGGCCTTCCACGGGCAGGTTTTCCAGCCCAGGTGCCACCGTCCAGCTGCGTGGCATTTGCAATTGGCCCTGGGGCAAAACGAGCACACGAACGATGTCTTCTTCGAGCACCCAGATGTGGGCGACGGCGCCGCCGGCGCTGCTCAAAACGACGTGGTTGCCGGTCTGCGATTGCAGGGCAAAGGTGGGGGCTTGGTCGAGGCGCATGGGCTACTACTTGTCGATGTTGTTTTTGAAGATGCGTTAGGGCCTGTTGACACTATGAATGCAAGACGCGTTGCGAGTCCAAAGGGCCAGAGGCGAGGCGCAAAATGCAGCCGGGGTAAACCCCGGCCAGGCTTTGCAACGATGCGGCTGGTCTTTTGGGCCGCAACCCGAAGGGAACGCGATTAAAAAGCCGCCACTCGGCGTTGCGCGTCTAGGCCAGGCGGACGCCTGGCCGTCGCCACGCGTCTTGATTGGCGGCTTTTTAATCGCGTTCGCGCTTGCATTCATAGTGTCAACAGGCCCTAGATGCGCAGGCCGTTCTGGTCGAAGTAATGCAAGTGTTCGGCAGGTGCGGTGACCTGCACGGTGTCGCCACGCTGGATGGTGGTCTGGCCCGGCAAGATGACTTCAAACGGCGCATCTGGTACCACGTTACCGTGCAAGATGCTGGTGCTGCCGAGTTGCTCGACCTGCGACACCTTCATCTGCAGCGGGCCGCTGGCCGACAACTGCGCGTGCTCGGGGCGAATGCCCACGGTGGCGGTGCCAGCCTTGGCGCCGGGCATTTGCGCCACGGGCACAAAGTTCATGCGCGGGCTACCAATGAAACCAGCGACAAACTGGTTGCACGGCCGGTTGTACAGTTCCAGCGGTGAGCCCACTTGCTCGATGCGGCCGGCGCGCAGCACCACGATCTTGTCGGCCATGGTCATGGCTTCCACCTGGTCGTGCGTCACGTAAATCATGGTGGCGCCGAGGCGCGCGTGTAAGTCACGGATTTCGGCGCGCATCGACACGCGCAGCTCGGCGTCCAGGTTGGACAGTGGCTCGTCGAACAAGAACAGCTTGGGTTCACGCACGATGGAGCGGCCAATGGCCACGCGCTGGCGCTGTCCGCCCGACAGTTGCGTCGGCTTGCGTTGCAGCAGCGGTGCCAGTTGCAGCATAGTGGCGGCGGCGTTGACCTTGCTCTCGATCACCGACTTGGCAACGCCCAGGTTTTCCAGGCCGAAAGCCATGTTGTCGTACACGCTCATGTGCGGGTACAGCGCATACGATTGGAACACCATGGAGCAGCCACGGTGTGCGGCTGTGACGTCGTTGACGCGTTGGCCGTCGATGCGGATGTCGCCGCTGCTGGCGGGCTCCAGGCCGGAGATGATGCGCAGCAGTGTGGATTTGCCGCAGCCCGAGGGGCCGACAAAGACGACGAATTCACCGTCGGCCACTTGCAGGTCGACGCCATGGATGATGGTGCTTTTGTCGAAGGTTTTGACGACGTTGGCGAGTTCAAGAGTAGCCACGAGAGAGTCCTATTCGTTTACTTGACACCGGCGCTGGCAATGCCAGTGGTGATGTACTTTTGCAAGAAGGCGAAGACCAAGGTAATCGGGATCAGCGTGATCACCGTCATGGCCAGCAGGTAGTGCCACTGCGTGTTGAGTTCGCCCTGGAAGGCGTTGAGCGCGAGCTGCAGCGTGAAGTGCTCCGACTTGGACAACACGATCAACGGCCACAGGAAGTCGTTCCAGCGCCACATGAACGAGAAGATGGCCAACACTGCCATCGCCGGTGCGGCGAGCGGCAGGATGATCTTCCAGTAGATGCGCCATTCGCTGGCGTTGTCCATGCGCGCAGCTTCCAGCAGCTCGTCGGGAATGGTCAGCATGTACTGGCGCAGCAGGAACACGCCGGTGGGCGTGGCCACCGCTGGCAGGATCACGCCCCACAAGTTGTTCAGCAGGTTCAGCTCGGAGATCACCAGGAATGCCGGCACCAAGATAATGGTGGGCGGGATCATCAGCGTGGCGATGATCAGCACAAACACCGTCTTCTGCCCGGTGAACTGGTACTTGGACAAGGCAAACGCCGCCATCGAGTTGAACAACAACGTGAGGATGGTGGCCACCACGGTGATGAACACGCTGTTCCACAGGTAGGTGCCGAAGGCGAACTTGCCAAAGATCTCGGTGTAGTTGCCGCTGGCGAACTTCAGCTCGTTGACCGGTTGGCGGTCGTTGATGTTGACGCGGATCTCGGTCTGCGGCGCGGCCGGGTCGACCATGGTCGCCATCAGGCCGATGCGGCGCACCTGGGCCAGCTCACGCGTCTGGCCTTGTTCGTCTTTGGCCAGGAACAGCGGCAGTGGTTTGTCAAAACCGGCCACCACCACTTCCTTCTGGCTGTAGGGCAAGAAGGTGGGCGGGAACTGGCTCAAGGCGCTTTCGGTCTTGAAGGACGACATCACCAGCCACAACACCGGGCCGAACATGACGATCAAGCCGGCCAGCAGGTAGGCGTAGGACAGCCAGTCGGTCCAATGCAGGCGTGTGCTGCCATGCTGGCGGCCACGGGTACGGGTGAGAAAATTTGCCATGGATCCTGTCCTTACTTCTTCACTTTGCCGGCTTCGCTGGCCTTGGACAGCCGCAGCTGCGCCAGCGTCAACGCCATCAGTCCCACCGCCAGGATGAGCGACGCCGCAGCGGCCAGGCCATACAGGTGGATCTGCTCGGCAAAGCCGGTCTGGTAGATGTATTGCACGATGAAGGTGGTGGCCGAGCCCGGTCCGCCGCCGGTGAGCACAAACACCTCGTCAAAGCTTTGCACCGCGCGGATCATCACCAGCACCAGCACCACGATCAGGTTGGGCATGAGCAACGGCAGCGTGATGCGCGTGAGCACACGCCATGGCGGTGCAGCATCCATCTCGGCGGCCTCGTACACATCGCGCGGAATGGCTTGCAGGCCGGCCAACAGAATGAGCGTGTAGAAACCCATGTGCGCCCAAATCGACACCACCACCACCCAGAAGAAGGCCCAGTGGCGGTCCAGCAGCCAGTCCATCGGCGTGCTGCCCATGGCCACCAGCCCGGCGTTGAACACACCCTGACTTTGCAGCAGCCACTTCCAGATCAGCGCCACCACCACCGGCGACAACAGCACCGGGTAGAAAAACACGCCACGCCAAAAGCCCCGGCCGATGATCTTGCGGTTGAGCACCAGGGCGGTGATCAGCGAGAACAACAACATCAGCGCCACCTGGATCAGGCTGAACTTGACGGTGTTGAAGATCGAGCGCCAGAAGATGTCGGTGCGGCACGACTGCAGATCGGTGTAGTCGCGGCATTCCAGCAGGATGGAGAAGTTCTCCAGTCCCGTGAACGGCCGCTGCGTCGGCAGCAGGTTCACCCCGCCCGTAACCGCATACACCAGGTTGATGAGGATGGGCAGGAACGTGAAGATGCTGATGATCAGCAAATTCGGCCCGACAAACAACCACCCAATCCGCTTGGACCCCAGCACCTTCTGCCCAAGCCGAAACACCGGCTCAAAGAGGTTGAACAAGAAGCCCAGAAGGCTAGCAAACACCGACATACAAACTCCTACCCTCTTCGAACCAAATCAAAACTCAGACATCCACGGACTGGTACCCGCATTACCGTGGGATGCCAAGGAACCGGCTTTGCCGGGCCTTAGGCATCGCCCCCTGCAAGGGGGTTGGCGCAGCGACACGCAGTGCGCGAAGACTGGGGGTGTGCCTACTTTTCAGCTTGCTTGACGGCCTCAGCCATGTCGGTGCCAATCTTGTTGACGGCTTCGTCCACACTGATCTCACCCACGATGGCTTGCGTCACACGCGTCACCGTTGGCAGCATCAAAGCGCGGTTGTACTTGTAGCCTTGCAGCGCGTAGGCCGCAGGCGCCAGCGTCGCAGTGCCGCTGGTGAACACACCCAGCGCAGCTTGTGCAGCAGGGCCGGCGGTGGGATAGGTCACACCCTTCTTGGCCACACCAGCGTGTGCAGGAATGTTGTTGGTGCGCGAAGCAAATTCAGCCACGTTGGCTTCTTGCGCCATGAAGTCGAGGAACTGGCCCACTTCCTTAGGCGACTTGGTGGTCTTCAAAGCTACCCAGGCGGCGCCACCGGGCATGCCGGAGCAAGCGGCCGGGCCACAAGGGTTAGGCACGGCCACCCAGTCAAACGCGTTGCCAATTTCCTTTTGCATGCGGTTGATTTGCCACGAGCCCGACAAAATCATCACCACACGGCCGTTCTTGAATTCGCCCACGGTGTCGGCGTAGCTGGAGCCGCCCGAGCCACCCCACACGTCTTTCAGCATGGTGCCGTCTTTGTGCCAGCCGACGAACTTGTTCACGGCGGCCTTGTAGCCATCGTCCACAACCAGGTTGCCCTTGGCGTCAAAAATCTTCGCGCCGTAACTCACGGCGGGGCCGCCAAAGCGGTGGCCCGAACGGTCCCAGGCCATGGCCGATGGGGTTTGCGTGGCCTTGGCCACTTTGCGTGCGGCGTCAGCCCACTCGTCCCACGTGGCCTTGGGGCCTGGCAGTGGGATCTTGGCTTGTTCAAACAGCGTCTTGTTGACGAACGGGCCGGTCATGGTGAGTTGCGACATCACGCCGTAAATGCCTTTGTCACCGGCCTTGTTGCGCATCCATGGCAGGGTGCTGCCGAAGTTGTCTTCCCAGTATTTTTTGTCTTTGACGTAGGCGCTGATGTCGATGTAATTCTTCGACAGACCACCGATTTCGGCCACACGTGCAATGTCTGGGCCCTGGCCTGCGGCCAGTTGAATAGGCAACTGCTCGACCACGGTTTTGTAGGGCACGGTGTCGAGGATCACCTTGTTGCCGGGGTTCTGTGCCTCGTAGCGCTTGATGAGGTCGGCGGTCACGTCGCACTCGTTGCCGTCTTGGTAACACATCACGCGGATGTCGGCCATGGCGGCAGTGGCCAGGCACAGCAAACCGGCGCCAACGGCGGTGTTCACGAGGGTGGATTGGATCTTCATTTGTCTTCCTTCTTTCTTAGAGATGCGTGGTCGGCAGACCATGCGAACAGGCGGGTGATCAGGACGGAGAAACAGCCAGCGGGCCCCTACCAACACTGGATGAGCCAGGACGTGCGCGGAATTAGTGTGATCTCAAAGCATCGCCGCGGCAACAGGAAAGCTGCGCGTGCCATGCCGAGAAGGCGTTGCGCCTTCGATGTCTATTGACCATCTGCTCCTCCGTTTGCCAGCTTCGCGGATCGTCATGCCAGGCAGACGGTTCGAAGCCAATCCGGTTTGATGTTGAAGAACGTGTGGACGCTCTCGGTGTCTCCTGCGCAGGGCGCGGCAAGGCCGCACACCACTCGATACCGACGCGCGTTTGCACCGCGTTATCGTTACCGTGCAAATATTATGGCAAACGTTTGCCAAAACTGTCAAAGTTTTTCTAAACTGTACTTTTGTAAGGCTAATCTTCGCGGCCCAACGGGCATGGCGCAAGCACATGCCCTGCCACAATCGGCCACGCGCGCGCTTTGAACAATGGCCCCTAGAGCCATCCAGCCAAACAGCCACCGCGCCGCGTGGGCCATTCATTGTTGACCTGGGGAGACGACAAAATCATGACGGACGCCGATCGCAAAGGCACTGGTAAAGGCATAGGCCCGGTATCGCTGGCCACGGTGGCCGCGGAGGCGGGCGTGTCGATTGCCACCGTCTCACGCATCGTCAACGGCGAAACCAAACGCGCCTCGCCCGAAACGCTGGAGCGTGTGCGCGCCGCGATCACCAAGGTCGGCTACCACCCCAACCAACTCGGGCGCGCGCTGCGCAACCGCGAGAGCCGCCTGGTCGCCATGCTGGCCGCTAACCTCGACAACCCGGTGATGGCCACCATCGCTGCGTCCACCGAAGCGGCGCTGCGCGAAGCCGGCTACGTGATGATCTTGTGCGACACCCACGACCGCCCCGACCTGCAAGACGACTACCTCAACGCCATGCGTTCGCAAGTGGTGCAAGGCTACGTGGTGGTGGCCGGGCAAGCCAGCCCCGGCCTTCGCGACTTTGTGGCGCGCGGCGCACCCATCGTGTTTGTGAGCCGCCGCAGCCCGTTTGGCGACTGCGCCTTCGTGGGCCCGAACAACATCGCCGCTGGAGCTGATGCGGCCGACTACCTGCTCGATCGTGGCATTGAACAACCGGCGGTGGTGTTCCCCTCCCGCGAATCGTCTACCACGCGTGAACGGGTCAAAGGCTTTTGCGACCGCGTGGTGGCGCGCGGCATTCCAGCCGAGCGCATCATCAAGGCCGAAGGCCCGGGCATCTCGCACCTGGAGATTGGCTACGCGGCCGCCGCACACTTTGCGGGCACCCAAACCTGGCCACGCGGCGCCATGTGCATCAGCGACCAAGTGGCTTATGGCGTGCACCGGCTGGCACGCGAGTGCGGCGTGGCCGTGCCGCAAGACTGCGAACTGGTGGGCATTGACGGCAACCCCATCAACGCCTGGCTGGCGCCGTGGCTCACGTCGGTGCAAATTCCGCACCGCGACTTTGGGCCGCAAATTGTCGATCTGCTGCAAAGCCTTTGGGGCGGCGAGCCGCCACGTGAACACTTGATGCCGCACCGCATGGCGACAGCAACCGAGACTTAAGTACGCGCTAGTTTCTGGCCAAGGTCTGCACCATTTGCTCATAGATGGCGTCCACCGCTGGTGAGCGCAACGAAGCCTTACTGCGCATCACTGTCACGTCCATGGCCGCCAGCGTAGGCAGCTCGTATTCATCAGGCAGGTTCTGCAGAATCTGCAGCCCGGGCGGCACGCTGCAGCGCGTGAGCACCGCCACCGCCAAGCCACTCTCTACGGCCGCCAACTGCCCCGCCAAACTAGAGCTGTGGTACACGATGCGGTAGGCCCGGCCCTGCGCGTTCAGGGCCGACAGCGTGGCGATGCGCGCCATGCTGGCGGCCTCGTACACGGCAATCGGCAAAGGGTCGCGCCGCCAGACTTCGTACTGCGCGGCGGCCACCCACACCAGCGGCTCCTGAAACAACAAGCGCCCGCGCTGCGCCTTGTCACGCGACACCAACGCCACATCCAGCTCCCCCTTCAACACACGCGGGATCAGCCCGGTCGACTGCTCACACGTCAGGTCAATCTCCACCCCCATGTGGCGGCTGGCAAAACTGCGCAGCACCGGCGTGAGGTAGGTGGCGGCGTAATCGTCGGGCACCCCCAGGCGCACACGCCCTTCCAGGCGCGGGCCGAACAGCGCGGTCTGGGTTTCGGCCTGCAGCGCCAGCATGCGGCGCGCATAGACCAGCAACTCGGCGCCAGCCGGTGTCACCTCCATCTGCCGGGGGCCGCGCAGCAGCACGGTGCGGCCCAGCGCCGCTTCAAGCTTTTTAATCTGCATGCTGACCGCTGACTGCGAGCGGTGTACCAGCGGCGCGGCGCCCGACAGCGAGCCCGCGTCCACCGTGGCGACAAACGCGCGCAGCCAGTCGATTTGAAAGTCGGGATAGTTCACAGGTGGTCGCTTCTTTGAATTCGTTAATCGAATAATTGTGCTTTGAATTATCCGTTTTACACAAACCGGCGCAGCGTGGAGCATTGCGGCATGCACATCGAAACCAAGCTCCCGCTGCTGCCGCACACCGCTGCACTCAACACCCGTGAACGCCAAGGCCAATGGCTGCTGATCGCGGGCGGTATCTTGCTCGGCACGCTGGGCGTGTTTGTCGAAGAAGCCGGGCAACACCCGCTGGTCACGGTGTGGTTCCGCTGCTTGTTCGGCGGCTTGGCGCTGCTGGCTTGGGGCGCCGCCACTGGGCGCTTGAAAGAGCTGCGCCTGCAAGGCCGCGTGTTCTGGATCGCCATCACCAGCGGCGCGTTGATGATTTTCAACTGGGCGCTGTTCTTCGCCGCCATCACACGCACGTCCATCGGCGTGGCCACCGTGGTGTTCCACATCCAGCCCATTTGGGTGATGCTGTTGGGCGCCTGGCTGCTGCGTGAAAAGGTGGCACCCCGCCAATGGGCGGCCACGCTGGTGGCGCTGTGCGGGCTGACGCTGACCACCGGTTTGCTGAGCGACACCGCCTGGCTGCACAGCGCTGGCAACGGCTACCTCATCGGCCTGGTGATGTGCCTGGGCGGCTCGCTCAGCTACGCGGCCGTGACGTTGATCGCCAAGTCAGCGAAATCCTCAACCGGCACCAGTTCCTTCGCCCTAGCTTGGTGGCAGTGCCTGGTGGGCGTGGTGGTGCTGGCGTGGGTGCCATTTGTTTACGGTTGGCCGCAGCAGCCGCAAGCCTGGGCCTGGCTCGCAGGCTTGGGCGTGATCCACACCGGCCTGGCCTATGCCATTTTGTTTGCGGGCATGGCACGGCTGGCCATCGGCAAAATCGCAGTGCTGCAGTTCGTCTACCCGCTCACGGCTGTGGTGGTGGATCGCTTGGTGTACGGCCGCACACTCTCGGCCCTGCAAATCGCGGGCGTGTTGCTGATGGCCGCCGCGCTGTGGGCCATTGCCCGGCCCCGCGCGCCAAATGCGACGGCCTGAAGGCCACCCGCAAAACCCGCAAAGATCAGCGCATCCGCCATAATGCGAATAATTCCCATCTGCTGTGCATTCATAGGATCAGCCGCCGCCACATCCCAGCGCAGTCTTTCTGCTTTGAGCCGACTGACCACCTGTGTTCGCGCGTTATTACCGAGAGCTGCTGAACTTCTGCGCCCGCGCGTTGCAAGACCGCGACGCGGCGGCCGACGTCGTGCAAGAAACCTATGCGCGCGTGCTGGCGGCGCAAAAAAACGGCCAGCCCATCACCGAGCCGCGCGCCTTGCTGCACCAGAGTGCGCGCAACCTCATCGTCGACCGCCACCGCCGCGCCAGCTTGCGCGACCATGCCGAACTCGATGCCTTGGCCGAGGCCGACCACCCCGCCGCTCCTGCCCACCAGCAGCCCGACGAAGCCCTGGCCTCCAGCCAAGCCATCCAGGCCTACATCGCGGCGATTGAAAATCTGCCCCCGCGCAGCCGCGACGCCTTTGTGCTGCACGTGTTTGATGGCTTGAGCCACACGCAGATTGCCGAGCGCATGGGCATCTCGTACAGCATGGTCGAGAAACACATCGTGCGCGGGCGCCTGGCGTGCCGGCAGTGTGAAGCGCAACTCAACGGCGTGGCGGCGCCCCCCGTCAAAGCGAAAATGTAAATGCGCCCATTTATGCTGCGCCGGGGGTGTGGATTTCAACCGCCCGTGCGTCTACAACTCTAAGAACCTCACTATGGCTGCACCTTCCACGCTCGCATCGCTCGCGTCTGCCGCAGACGAAGCCGACGCGCGCGCCTTCGAAGCCTTTGCACGCACCCAAGACCCCTTGGCGCTGCAGGCCGCCACTTGGGCCACACGCCGGCAAAACGGGCTGGACGCTGTGGGCGAGGCCGAGTTCCAGCGCTGGCTCGCCGCAGCCCCCACCCACGCCGAGGCTTTTGATGCCACGCAGGCCAGCTACGCCCGTGTGCGTGCGCTGCCGCCCGAAGTCCGCGCGCACCTGTTGGGCCGGCCAGCACCAGCCCCCAGCAGCGCCGCGTTTTCTCCCACGCGCCGCTCTTGGCTGCACGGCGCGGCCTTGGCGGGCAGTGCCTGCGCGGTGGTGGGCGGCGCCTGGCTGGGCTGGCAACAGTGGGCGCAGCAGGTGCAGTTTGCGCAGAGCTTTGCCGCCGCACGTGGCCAGCGCCGTAGCGTGCGCCTGCCCGATGGCAGCACGCTGGAGTTGGACGCGGCCACCCAGGTGGCGGTGCGCTTCACGCGCCAGCGCCGCGAGGTGCAACTGGCCGACGGCCAAGCCATGTTCAGCGTGCAAGCCCATGCCGACCAACCGTTCGACGTGCTCGCGGGTGCGCTGCGCATCACCGTGGTGGGCACACGCTTCTCGGTACGGCACGTGCGCGCCGGGCTGGACGCCGGCCAAACCGTGGTCGCCGTGGAAGAAGGCCGCGTACGTGTGCAAGCGCAACATGCGGCGGATGCGGGCGTAGCACCTGGCGTGTTGCTCACCGCAGGCCAGAGTGTGCGCGGCGATGACCTGGGGCACCTAGAAGCCATCAGCCAAGTGTCGCCCGCCGCCGTGGCACCTTGGCGCAGCGGGCGCATCAGCTTCACCGACGCCACGCTGGCCCAGGCCCTGGCCGAGTTTGAACGTTATGGCGACACTGGACTGGTGCTGCGCGACCCCGCCGTGGCGGCGCTGCGTTTTGGTGGCAGCTTTGATGTGCAACAGGTGCGCAGTTTCACCCAGGCCCTGCCGCAGTTGCTGCCGGTGCGACTGGCCCCTGTGGGCGTCAGCACCGAAATCGTGGCGCGTTGAAGCCGCTGGCACACACCCCTGGTCAGGCCCACCGCACCAGCCAACGCGGCAGACCTGCGGCCAGCAGCGCAACGCCAGAGAGCGTAAGCAACCCCAAGACCACTTGCCGAAACCGCGCTTCGCTGATGCCGATGTAGAGCCTGGTGCCTAGCCATGCGGGCAGCAGCAGGGCGGGCGCCACGATGGCAAAAAATGGCAGCATCTCCCGTGTAACGACGCCGGTGCCGATGTAGCTGCCCATCGTCACCGACAACATCGCCAGGTTGAAGTTCTGGATCACCGCACGCTGTGCATCTTTTTCAAAACCACGCAGCGTGCACCACAACGTCGGCAAGGTGCCGCTGAAGCCGCCAATGCCAGCCATCACGCCGCCGGCCACGCCCACGGCACCGTCGGCCAACCGGCCTCCTCGGCGGATGCGCGGCAGGCTTTTGGACAGCAGCATCACCGGGCACCACAGCACCAGCAGTGTGCCTAGCAGCGCCTTGAAAGCATCCATGTCCAACCGGGGCAACAACATCACGCCCAACGGCACGCCCGCCAGCCCGCCCAACACAAACGGCAGCAGTTGCCTGAGGTCGAACCCGCGCCGCACCGACACGGCCGCCATGATCTGCCCCGTGAGCGCACCAAACACCGCCAAGGTGGCCGCCAGCCGTGGCTCCAACGCCCATGCCCAAAACGACATCGCCACCAGCCCGAAGGCAAAGCCCGACAAGCCCTGCACAAAGCCCGCCACCATGGCGCCCAATGCCACCACCACGTAAATGCCATCCATGTTTTCCCCTTCCATGCCCTTTTCTCTGCAGCCATTCTGGCCATAAGACATAAGCGAATCATTCGAACTTAGTATTGGGGTATGACCATTTACTCATGCCTGTGATGAACGCCGCAGAAGGCCTCCACGCCCGCCTAGCTTCGCGCTTGAAGATGCGCCATCTGACGCTGCTGCGGCTGATTCAGCAACACGGCTCTCTCACCCGCGTAGCCGAGGAAATGGCCACCAGCCAGCCGGCCGTGACGCACGCGCTGGCCGAGTTGGAGGCCATGTTCGGCGCGCCCTTGTTCACGCGATCGGCGCGCGGCATGCGCCCCACGGCCCTGGGGCACGTGGCCCTTGGCCGCGCACAGGCCATGTTGCAGGACCTGGGGCATTGGGTGCGCGACATGGAAGCGGCCAGCCTGGGCCGTGCCGCGCACCTGCAAGTGGGGGTGATCCCGTTCATTCCGGGCCGCTTGCTGGCGGCGGCCATTGGCCGTGTACGCCCGCAAGACCGTGGCATCACGGTCACCATCCACGAAAGCACCAGCGACCACCTGTTGCAACGGCTGCGCGCGCATGAACTGGACTGCGTGATTGGCCGTACTTCGGCTGTACTGTCGATGCAGGGCTTGGTGCACGAGGTGCTGTACGAGCAGCAGCCGCGGCTGATTGCCCACCGGCGCCTGGCCACGCGCCTCGGGCGCAAACCGCTGTCTTGGCCCGAGCTTGCGCAGCTCGACTGGGTTCTGGGCCAACGCGGCACGCCCATGCGTGAGCAGATCAGCGACTTCTTCTTGCGTGCCGGTGTGGCACCGCCCGCGCCCATGGTGGAAAGCCTCTCCGCCAAAGTTTTGGGCGAATTGATTTCGGCCAACGAACAGGCCGTCTCCATCGTGCCTGCCGACATTGCCGAAGAACTGGCCCACTTGGCCGGGGTGGGCGTAGTGGCGCATCGGTTTGGCTGGACGCTACCTCCCGTCACGCTGTTCCGGCGTGCGGAGGAGTCGCTACGCGAGGCCGATGCCTTGTTTGCGCAAGCGCTGCGTGAAGTGTGCGGGTCCCTAGACACTCGCCGCCGCTAGCCTGCATCGAACGCCCCTTTGCATCCACATTGTCAAAATATTTGAAGAATTCTCATCTGCAGCATGAGGATGGCCGCCCCTCGTGCGTCTACAGAAACGGTGTCCATTCTTTTATGACTGTTCCTGGAGATTTGCATCCATGCGGCATCCGCATTTCCACGCGCGCTTGAGTCACGTTGCGCAGGCATCGCTACTCGCCTCTTTCCTGGCCCTAAGCCACGCAAGCCCCGCCCTCGCCCAAACCGCCAGCGTGAACGACAGCACGGTCTACAGCCTCTCGATCAGCGCCCAACCCTTGGGCGCGGCGCTGAACGAACTGGCCCGCCAAGCCGGCCTGCAACTGATGTTCCCGCCCGCGCTGGTGGCCGGTAAAACAGCACCCGAAGTCACCGGCCAGATGACCGCCGCACAAGGCCTGAACCGCCTGCTCGCCGGTAGTGGGCTGGTGGCGGTGCCCGAGGGCCGCACGGTGGTGATCCGCGCCGCCGCCACAGGCGCTGGCGCGGGCGCCACCTTGTCGGAAGTGCAGGTCACGGCCAGCGCCGTGGTGCTGCCCGGCGATCCACCGCCGGTGTTCGCCGGCGGCCAGGTGGCGCGCGGCACGCGCACCGGCCTGCTGGGCAACACCGATATCTTCGACACCCCCTTCAGCACCAAGGCTTACACCGCAGAGCTGATCCGCAACCAGGGCGCGCGCAGCGTGTTCGACATCGTGGCCAACGACCCGTCGATCCGCACCAGCTTATCGGCCACCTCGCCCATCGACCAAAGCTCCATCCGTGGGTTCATCACCAACAGCGACGCGTATCTGTTCGACGGCCTGGAAGGCTTCATCGCCTACAGCAGCGTGCCACTGCAACACTACGAGCGGCTGGAAATCTTGAAGGGCCCGGCCGCTGGCCTGGTGGGCGCCTCGGGCTACGGCAGCACCGTGGGCGGCGGCTACAACCTGGTGCCCAAACGCGCCACCGATGCGCCGGTGCGCTCGGTCACTTTCTACGCCGCCGACAAGGCCTTGTTTGGCACCCACGTGGACTTGGGCCAGCGCTTTGGCGTAGACCACCAATTGGGCGCGCGGCTCAACCTCACGGTTGAAGACGGCAAGGCTTACGACAATGCCGACCGCCGCCTCATCACACCGCAGATTGCGCTGGACTACCGAGGCGACAAGGTGCGCGTGGTGCTGGACGCAGGCACCGTGCGCCGCGAATCGTCGCCCATCTTCGACCACTGGATTCTGGCCGCCAACGCCAAAGTCCCTGCCGCCCCCAACCCACGCGTCAACCCCAAGCCCGACTGGGAGTACCTGGACATGCGCCAGACTTACGGTCTGCTCAGCGGCGAGTGGGACTTCGCGCCCAACTGGACGGCGTACGCACGCCACGGCCAGTTTGTGGAAGACCCGCCAGAGCGCATCTACATCGACCAGACCACCATCAACAGCGCCGGCCAGGTGACCTACAGCAGCGCCTCCACCCTGCTGTGGAAGCAGGTCAACGAAGTGACCGACGTAGGCCTGCGCGGCACGCTGCAATGGGGCAGCACGCGGCACAAACTGTCGTTGGCCATGGTGCGCCAGCGCCAGCAGTTGCAAGACCTGCGCAGCCGCTCGGTGCCGCTGGCCACGCCGGTATTGGCCAACATTTACAGCTATACGCCGGTACCCAATCCGTTTGCCAACGGCGTACCCAACGTGGTGGGCGTGGACTCGCCCGCGCTGCACCTCAACAGCGTGGCCGTGGCCGACACCGTGGGCCTGCTCGACGACCGCCTGCTCCTCACCCTGGCGCTGCGCCAGCAAACCATCACCCAAGGCGCCTACGACCAATCCAAGCCCACGCCCACGGCCGCCGCGTTGTACAAGCTGGGCCATGGGGTGTCGGTCTACGCCAACTACGCCGAAGCCTTGTCGCAAGGTGCCGTGGCCCCTGCGGGCACGGCCAACGCCAGCGAGCAGTTGGCGCCCTATGTGTCCCGAGCGCACGAGTTCGGCGTCAAGTGGGACCGTGGCAGCTACGGCCTCACCGCCGCCTATTTCGACATCCGCAAAACCACCGCTTACACCGACCAGAACAACGTCTTCGCCCCCGCCGGCCAGCAGCAGCACAAGGGCGTGGAGCTGGAGACCTTTGGCGAGGTGAGCCGGGGCGTGCGCCTGCTCGGTGGCGTGGCCTGGATCGACGCCAAGATGACCGCCACCGCCGGCGGCACCTACAACGGCAAAACCGCCATTGGTGTGCCCGACTTCACCGCCAACCTGGGCGCCGAAGTTGACGTGGACAGCGTGCCCGGCCTGACCTTCAGCGGCCGCTTCATCCACACCGGTAGCGCCTATGCCGACCTGGCCAACACGCAGAAGATTCCCACCTGGCGCCGCTTCGACGCCGGCGTGCGCTACGCCACCAGGCTCGGCAGCACCGCCACCACTTACCGCCTGGGCGTGAACAACCTGCTGGACGACCGCTACTGGACGATTGGCGGGCGCAACTTCATCGCCGTGGCGCCGCCGCGGACCTGGCAGGTCTCTGCCAGCTTCGACTTCTAAAACGTAGACATCGAAAGCCATCGGCAACACAAAAGCAGAATGATTTGCTCTTTTTTCGATAGCTCTCTGCGCACTAAGGATAAGCATAAACCGCAGTTTTCACATCAGAAACTGCGGTTTATACGCAGACGGCAGCATGCACCAAAAGTGCACAATAACGGTTCGCCCATATTTGCCGCAATCCCTCCCTCCGCCCGGCCACCCAGCGCCGCTCTGCAGTTGGACTTGTCGGCCACGCCATGTCCGATTCAGCCTCGTTGCCCGCAGCCCCTTCCCCGCAGATCAGTGCCGACCAGCAGCGGCGCCAAGCCAACCGGCGCAGCATCCTGGCCATCCTGGCGGCCATGGCCGCGTTTGTGACCAACGACGCCATGGTGAAGTACACCAGCCAGTCGCTGCCCTCGGCGCAGTTAATCTTCATGCGCGGCACCACGGCGTGTTTGATCGTGCTGTGCGCCGCCTACGCCATGGGCGAGTTGGGCCGCATCCGCGAGATCGCACACCGCTGGGTGGTCATTCGCACAGCCTCCGAGACCACAGGCACCCTGATGTACCTGACCTCGCTGTTCCACCTGCCGATAGGCAACGCCACCGCCATCAACATGGCCGCGCCTTTGTTCATCACCATTTTTGCGGCGTGGTTCATGCGCGAAAAAGTGAACGGGCTGCGCTGGCTGGCCATTGGTATCGGTTTCACCGGCGTGCTGCTGGTGATTCAGCCGCGCGCCAACGGCTTCAACAGTTTTGCCCTTCTGTGCCTGGTGGCCACCGTGTTCCATGCCGCGCGTGACTTGCTCACGCGGCGCATTCCGTCCACCGTGCCAGGCATCCTGATCACGCTGGCCAGCGCCTTGGGGGTGACGTTGGTGTCGGGCGTGCTGTCGCTGCTGCAAGGCTGGGCGCCCTTCACCTGGCTGCAGCTTGGCACGCTGGGCCTAGCCTCGCTGTTCCTGGTGATTGGCAACTTCTTGATCATCTACGGCATGCGCCACGGCGAGGTGTCGCTGGTGGCGCCGTTTCGCTACAGCTCGCTGCTGTTTGCCGTGTTGTTGGGTTTTGGCGTGTGGGGCGACGTGCCGAATGCGCTGGCCTGGTTGGGCATTGCCTTGCTGGTGGGCTCGGGCCTGGCCATGCTGCGCAGCGAACGCAAACGCTGAAACTCGTCTAGACCACTTCAGGTGCCGGCGTAGGCACAGGGCTCGCGTTGGCACTGGGGTGCGGGCTGGCGTTAGAAGGTGAGCGCATCACAAAGTCCGCCAGATAACGCGCCTCGTCTGATGCGCCATTGCGCGTGAACAGGCCAATGCCAATCTGGATGGGCTCGGGCATTTCATCGCGCCGATCCAGCACACGGCAACCGGGCGGCACCGTGGCCGATAGCATGGGGCCAATGCCAATGCCCACCTGCACGGCAGTCGCCATGGCCACCAAGGTAGAGGCTTCGCACACCGTGCGCCACGAAATCTGCCCCTTGCGCCCCACGGTACTCAGCGCCGCCACCACCTGGGCGCGCCAGGGGCACACGTCGGTGAACATCACAATCGGCAAGGCCTCGTTGAAGTCGATGGCCAGGTCGGAGCGGCCCACCCACAGCAGTTGCTCGGGCCAGACCATCAGCGGCTGACGCGGCACCTGTGTGGTGTCGCAAATCAGCAGGTCGAGTTTGTCTTGCGCAAACAGCTCGGCCAAGTGGCGGTTGCCCGCCATGATCAAGTCCAGGTGCACTTTCGGGTTCTGGTCGCGAAAGCTCTTCAAGATGTCGGTCAGGCGTGTAGCGGCAAAGTCTTCGATTACGCCCAGCTTCACACGGCCTTGCATGGTTTGGCCGCTCACACGGCGGCAAGCCTCTTCACCCAGCGTCAAGATTTCGCGTGCGTATGGCATCAAGGCCTGGCCTTCTGCGGTCACCGCCAAGCCCTTGGGTGAACGGGCGAACAGCGAGGCGCCCACCATTTCTTCCAATCGGCGGATCTGCATGCTCACCGCCGCCTGCGTGCGGTGCAGCGACGCAGCGGCCCGGTTCACCGAGCCCACATCGGCCACCGAAATAAACGCGCGCAACAAATGCGGGTCTAAGTCTTGCATTCAATTTTCCTTATACCGTCACGACAATTTTGTGACTACCGCCCACCATGGCGGCCAACTAATATTCATTTGCCCGGTTTGCGATGCGCCCGACTTCCCAGGATCCGTTCATCGCACACATGCAATTTCCACACCATCATCCCCTCACGAGGACGCACTTCATGACCCACGCTGTACCCCCCGATCACCGCCGACGCTCCCTGATCAAAGCCACTGCCGCCATGGGTTTGGCCTCGGCCACCATGGGTTTTCCCGCCCTCAATGCGCTGGCGCAAACCCATAAGTTCTCGGGCAAAACCATCCGGCTATTGACCTGGTCGGACGACACTGGTCTAGCCGTCTTGCGCAACATTGCCGAAAGCTTCGAAGCCCAAACCGGCGCCAAAGTGATCGCCGACCGCACCGGCAGCACCTCGGAGATGGTGGCCAAGCTCAAGGCCGGCGGCAACCGGCCGCAGTATGACGTGATCACCCTCGCAGGGGTAGGCGCGGTTACCCTGGCAAACGCCGGTCTGTTGGAAAAGCCCGACCTCAACCAACTGCCCAATTTGCAAGACGTGGACCCTCGTTTTCGCACCGGCGCCGATGGCTTTGGCATTGGCTACCTGCTGTGGACCGGCGGCCTGCTCTACAACACCAAAACATTCAAGGCCGCGCCCACCAGCTACGAAGAAATGTGGAACCCGAAATACGCCAAACGCGTGTTCCTGCCGCCTGCGACGTGGACCGATTCGCTCGACACCATCGTCGCCGCTGCCAAGCTCACCGGCGGCAGCGCCACGAATGCGGAAAGCGGCTTCAAGAAGCTCGCCGAGCTGAAAGACCGCGTGCTGACCTTCGGCGAAAACCCAACGCAGATCGCCGAGCTGTTCCGCTCCAACTCGCTCGACATCGGCGCGGTGTATGCCCCGGCCTTCTTCGCCAAGGAACTGAAAGACCCGAACTCCGGCCTGGGCGCCACCTACAACCTGAAAGAAGGCTTCTTCGCCGACCTGATGTACACCATCATGCCCAAGGCGCACCCCGGCGAAAGCTCGGTGATCCATGCTTTCTTGAACCACACCCTCGACCCCGTGGTGCAAGGCAAGATGGCCGAAGACGTGCTGAACGGCCCGGTCAACTTGAAGGCCGTGTTGTCGGCCGATGCCAAGAAGAGCCCCTACATCATCAAGCCCGAGCAGTTGGGCGCCACCGCCGTGATCCACGACAAGGCCGTCATCGCCTCGGTGCGCGACAGCTGGATCAAGCGTTACACGCAGACCTTCTCGTAAGTCACCAAGCCACCCGCCCCACACGGGTGGCTTCATCGATTGTTGTAGAGGATTTCTTATGACCGCTGCCGCACTGCCCGCGACTAAAGTGCTAAGCCAGGAGAGCATCAAAATGCCTGCACCCTCATCTGGCCGGCTCAGGCTGTTTCTACTGGCCTTGCCCGGCCTGCTGCTGCTCACGCCGTTTGTGTTGGCGGTGCTGTGTGTGCTGCGCTTCTCATTTTCGGCCGATGCGCAAACCATCCAGGGCTTCAGCCTGGAGCGTTATGCGGGCCTGCTCGAGCCGTTCTTTCTGCGCTCGGTGGTGCTCACGCTCAAGCTGGCCGCGCTCAGCACGGTGATCTGCCTGGTGCTGGCCGTGCCGGCGGCGATGTTGATGGCGTCTATCCGCCAGCCCATCTGGCGGCGCGTGGTCACCTCGTTGATTCTGCTGCCGATGATCTTGAATCTGTTGATCCAGTCGTACGGCTGGATCATGGTGCTGGGGCCACGCGGCATCGTCAACAGCCTGCTGTTCAAGCTCGGGCTGGTGGAGCAGCCGGTGCAATTGCTGTTCAACGAAATCGGCGTGCTGGCCGGCTTGGTGCAAACCGCGCTGCCGCTGGCGGTGTTTCCCATCCTGGGCGCCATGCGCGCCATCTCGGCCGAGTATCTGGAGGCCGGCGCCAGCCTGGGCGCCACGCCCTGGCGCAGCTTTCGTGACATCACCCTGCCGCTGCTCAAGCCGGGGCTGATTGGTGCGGCCTCCATCGTCTTCGCGTTCAACGCCAGCGCTTTCGCCGTGCCGCTGTTGCTGGGCGGGCGCCGCGTGCAAACCATGGGGGTCGCCATCCGCGACATGATCTCGCCCATGTTCGACTGGGCCGGTGCGGCGGCAGCGGGCGTGGCGTTGATCGGCATCACCGTGGTCAGCATGTTGTTGGCCACGTGGCTATCGTCTCGTATGAGCGTCACATCGGCCAGCCCGTCCGTCACCAAAGGAGCGCACTGATGTTGACTCTGTTCTCTCGCTCCAGCACCAGCCGGGGCTCGTTCGGCATCGTCATGAACACCCTCGCGGTGCTGGGCCTGGCCGTGGCGGCGCTGCCGGTGGTGGTGATTTTGATCATGTCGTTCTCGGGTGGCACCACGCTCGACTTTCCCCCCACCAGCCTGTCGTTGCGCTGGTACGCATCGGCCATCGACGTGTTGTTTGGCGAGAAGAGCGAAGGCAGCATGTCGGCCTTCAGCGCCTTGGGCAGCAGCCTGGCGGTGGGGGTCTTCACCATGCTGGCCACGGTGCTGGTGTGTGTGCCGCTGTCTTATGCGCTGGTGCGCAGCCGTGGCCCCTGGCGCCAGGCCACCGAGCTGCTGTTCACCCTGCCCATCGTGTTTCCGCTGGTGGTGTTGGGCGTGGCCTATTTGTTGATGACCGAAGCCTTCAGCAGAGAAACCGGCGTGGAGCCCGGCCTGATGCGCCTGGCCATTCCGCACATCACGCTAGCCTTGCCGTTTGTGCTGCGCAACTGCTTGAGCGCCATGAGCGGCGTGGGCATCGACCTGGAAGAAGCCGCGCAGTCGCTCGGCGCATCACCCCTGCGGGCCATTCTGCATGTGGTGGTGCCGCTGATGAAGCCCGGCATCATGGCCGGGATGATCTTCGCGTTCATCATTTCGTTCAACGAGTTCACGGTGACCTTCTTCATGTACACCATCGACGTGCGCACGCTGCCCATCTGGATGTACAGCCGCACCGTCTCGTCGCTCGACCCCACCACCCTGGCCATCTCCACCCTGATCATCGCGCTCGACGTGGCGCTGATCGCCTGGGTCGACAAACTGGTGGCCGGCAAAGGTAGTTTGTTTTGAACGCGTCAGAAATAAATACAAGGACATCCCTCATGGACACCCATCTTGAAATGCGCGGCATCGGCAAACGCTTTGGTGCGGTAGATGCCCTGGCCGATGTGAACCTGGCCGTGGGCCGTGGCGAATTTGTTTGCCTGCTCGGCCCCTCCGGCTGCGGCAAGACCACGCTGCTGCGCATCATTGCCGGCTTTGAACAAGCCACCGCCGGGCAACTACTGCTCGACGGTCAAGACATCAACCACGTGGCGCCACACTTGCGCGGCTTCGGCATGGTGTTTCAGTCGCTGGCCTTATTTCCCCACATGACGGTGGCCGAGAACATTGCCTACGGCATGAAGCTCAAGGGTGTGGCCCCGACCCAGCGCAAGCGGCGCGTGGACGAGCTGCTGCACATGGTGCAACTGCCGGCCATTGCCGACCGGCCGGTGTCGGCCCTGTCGGGCGGCCAACGCCAACGCGTGGCGATTGCACGCGCGCTGGCGGTGCCACCGAAACTCTTCTTGCTCGACGAGCCGTTGTCGGCACTCGACGCGCAACTGCGCGACAGCATGCAGGTGGAGCTGCGCCAGTTGCAGCAGCAGTTTGGCGTGACCACCATCGTGGTCACCCACGACCAGCACGAAGCCATGATGCTGGCCGACCGGCTGGTGGTGCTCAAAGGTGGCCGCATCCAACAGTGCGACACGCCTACCGCCGTGTACCGCAAACCGGCCAACGCATTTGTGGCCGAGTTTTTGGGCGCGGCCAACCTGCTGCCCGGCGTGGTGCGCGGCCCAAACCAGATCGACATCTTGGGGCGCCCCGTCGCCATGCCCACGCAACTCGCCAACGGCACCGCCGTGACACTGGCCGTGCGCTCGGAAGACATTCGGTTTGAGCTGAACCCCAGCGGCACACCCACACGGCCCAACGGCATGACCGGCGAGATCGACTTCATGCGCGACCTCGGCGCCAAGTCCGAACTCATCCTCAAATGCGGTGAAGCCCGCCTGCGTTGCCACGGCAGCGATGCGCTGTTCCAACAAGCGCAGTGCGGCCAAAAAGTCGAAGTGCTTTTTGATGCCGAACGCTGCTCGGTCTTTGCGGATTAGGGCCTGTTAACACTATGGATGGGAGCGCGAACGTGATTAAAAAGTCGCCAATCAAGGCGCGGGACGACGGCCAGGCATCCGCCTGGCCTAGGAGTGCAACGCGGAGTGGCGGCTTTTTAAGCACGTTCCCTTCGGGTTGCGGCCCAAAAGACCAGCCGCGTCGTTGCAAAGCCTTGCCGGGGTTCACCCCGGCTGCGTTTTGCGCCTCGCCTCTGGCCTTTTGGACTCGCAACGCGTCTCCCATCCATAGTGTTAACAGGCCCTAACGAACAATGACCTCCTCCACATTGCAATTCATCGACGCCGACACCGTGGCGCGCCACCTGCCCTGGCCCGCGCTGCTGCAAGCCCTGCGCGAAGCCTTTGCCGCCACCGACCTGCACACGCCCACACGCGGCCACTACCACATGGAGGGCTTGGCGCAAGAGAAAACGCCAGTGCTGCTGTCCATGCCCGCCTGGAGCGCGGCGCTGGGGGTGGGCGTCAAACTGGTCAGCGTCTACCCCGACAACCACACGCGTAACCTGCCATCCATCCACGGCCTGTATGTGCTGCATGAAGCCATCACCGGCCGCCCACAGGCGGTGATCGAAGCCGGTGAACTCACGGCACGCCGCACGGCGGCAGCGTCGGCATTGGCCAGCAGTTATTTGTCGCGCGCCGACAGCCGCACGCTGCTGATGGTGGGCACTGGCCGCCTGTCGCACTACCTGCCGCTGGCCCATGCGCAGGTGCGCCCCATCGAGCGGGTGCTGGTGTGGGGCCGCACCTTGGCTAAGGCAGAAGAAAGCGCCGCAGCGTTGTGTGCCCAGGGCCTGCGCGCCGAAGCGGTCACCTCGCTACAAGACGCCTGCGCCGAGGCCGACATCATCAGTTGCGCCACCTTGACGTCCACCGCTTTGCTGCAAGGCGCATGGCTGCGACCCGGCACCCACGTCGACCTGGTGGGCGCCTTCACCCCCAAGATGCGCGAAGCCGACGACGCAGTATTTGAACGCGCCGCCGCCGTGTGGTGCGACACCCTGGCTGGTGGCTTGGCCGAGGCCGGCGACATCTTGCAGGCGCTGGAGTCCGGCGCGCTCAGCCGCAAGCGCATCGTCGGTGAGTTGGCCGACCTGTGCCGCTCCGCCACCCCTCCCGCACGCGATGCCGCCGCCATCACCGTTTTCAAGTCGGTGGGCGCAGCGCTCGAAGACTTGGCTGCCGCACGTTTGTGTGTCGACAGCTTGCAAAAAAATCACCCCTAGAAAGAGACATCCATGATCAGCAACGAACAACACCTGGCCCGTTTGCGCGACCGCTACGCCAACGCTTCGGGGGCCGACATGTTCGACCCCGCTTTCAAGAAAGTGGCCGAGCAGATTTTCAGCAGCTCGGACCGCCGCAAGTGGCCTTTCGCCGACGTGGCCACCTTTCTGGACGCGCCCTACCGCGCCGATGGCCTGACCGACCTGAACCTCAAGGGCCTGGACGTGGCGTTGATCGGTGTGCCCATGGACCTGGGCGTGACCAACCGCGCCGGCGCCCGCCTCGGCCCGCGCGCCGTGCGTGCGGTGGAACGTGTGGGCCCGTACGAACACGCACTCGGCCTGGCCCCGGTCACACGGCTGAAGATGGCCGACGTGGGCGATGTGCCCATGAAGAGCCGCTTCAACCTGGACGAATGCCACGCCGACATTGAAGCCTGCTTCAACAACGTGGTGCAGGCCGGTGTGATTCCGCTGGCCGTGGGTGGCGACCACTCCATCACCGGCTCCATCCTCAAAGCCGTGGGCCGCGACCGCCCCGTGGGCATGGTGCACATCGATGCACATTGCGACACGGCTGGCTCGTACGAAGGCGCCAAGTTCCACCACGGAGGCCCATTCCGCGAAGCCGTGTTGGCGGGTGTGCTGGACCCCCGCCGCTGCATCCAGATCGGCATTCGCGGTGGCGCCGAGTACCTGTGGGAGTTTTCGTACGACTCGGGCATGACGGTGATCCACGCCGAAGAGTTTTCCAGCATGGGCGTGGAAGCCGTGATCCAACGCGCGCGTGAAGTGGTGGGCGATGGCCCCACCTACGTGACCTTCGACGTGGACAGCCTGGACCCGGCCTACGCGCCCGGCACCGGCACACCTGAAGTGGGTGGCCTCACGCCACGCGAAGTGCTGACGCTGCTGCGCGGCTTGGCGGGCATCAACATTGTGGGTGGCGACGTGATGGAAGTGGCCCCCTCGCACGACCCCACCACCAACACCGCGCAGGTGGGCGCACAAATGCTGTTTGAAATTCTGTGCCTGGTGGCACTGTCGCCAGCGATGGCGGGCCGCAAATAAAGCCCTGAACCAAGCCGCCGCTACATCGCCTTGAACAGATGCGCGTAGAGGCGGCTCACGGTGAGCTTTTCGGGGCGCTCGCGTAGCGCCACAAACTGCTTGCCGGCCTCGTCGCGCCACACACGCGCAATGGACGAGGCACGCACCAAAGTGCCCCGGTGGATTTGCCAGAAGGTATCGGCAGGCAAGCGGGGCAGCAGCTCTTTCAGCGGCGTGCGCACGGTGTATTCGTTGTGCGCGGTGAGCACGCGCACGTATTTGTCGGCCGCTTCAAAGTACACCACCTCGGCCAGCGGCACCATATGGATTTGGCAGCCCAGGCTGGCTTGAATGAACTGCAGCGGCGTTGATGCCGTTGGTGCAGTGGGCGCTTGAACTCCGAGCAGGTTGCGCAATTGCGCCAGCGTGGCATCGAAATGCGGGGCGGCCTGTTGGGTACGCAAGCCCAGTGCGGCTTGCAGCTTGGCCACGGTTTTCTGCAAGCGCTCGGGCAACACCGGTTTGAGCAAGTAGTCCACCGCTTCGGCCTCAAAGGCCTGCACGGCGTATTGGTCGTAGGCCGTCACAAACACCAGCGCCGGAAACGGCTGACTATCGGGCCATTGCTCGGCCAACGCCGCCGCAGCCTCCAGTCCATCCAGGCCCGGCATGCGGATGTCGAAGAACAACACATCGGGGCGCAACTGCAGCGCCTGGGCCACGGCCGAGTGGCCATCGCCCACACTCGCGACCACCTGCAAGGCAGGCCATGCCTGCGCTAGCGCGGCTTGCAATGCCTGGGCCAGCAGGGGTTCATCTTCGGCGATCAAAGCAGTTGGCAGCATCATCTAAACCTTCAAAGGAAATTGCACTTTTACGCTGGTACCACCTGCAGAAACAGCTATGCATTCCATAGTGGCCTGCGCACCATAGGCAGCGGCCAACTGTTCGCGCACTTGCGTCAAACCAAAGCCTGCGGGCGGTGTTGGCGTGGGAAGGCCCACGCCGCTGTCGGTCACCTCCAGCACCAGCATGTTGCCCTCGCGCCGCGCGCTGACGTAGATGCTGCCGCCAGCCACGTTCGGCTCCAACCCGTGGCGAATGCTGTTCTCCACCAGCGGCTGCAACAGCAAGCTGGGCACGGGCTGCGCAGCCACATCCGCAGGCAGGTCGAAGGTTGCCTTGAGGCGCGGCCCCATGCGCACGGCCATCAGTGCCAGGTAGTCTTGCAGCCGTGCGAACTCGGCGCTCAAGGGATGCAAGGTTTGGCGCGATGCGCTGAGCGTGGCGCGCAAGAAGTCCACCAGGCGGTCGAGCATGGCGGTGGCGCGTGCCGGGTCCACCGTAATCAACACGCGCAGGTTGGCCAAGGTGTTGAACAACATGTGCGGCTCCAGTTGCGCTTGCAGCAACTGCAATTGCGCCTGGGCCAGACTCAACTGCGCAGCGGCGTCGCGCTCCTTGGCCTTGCGTAGCTCGGCACGGCTCACAAAAACGTAGGTTGCGCCGGTGCCGATCAACAGGCTGAGCAACAGATAACGCAGACCGTCTGTGAGATTGCTCCAGCCCGTGTCGAGCGGCAGTTGCAGCAGCAGACTGGCCAAGATGCTGCCCAACACATAGCCCCACAACGTGCCCAACGGGACGATCAGCACCATGCGTGCCCACGCGTTGCCAGAGGTGATGCCCCAGGCGCGGATCATCGGCGACAAGAAGCTCCAGATGCTCAGGCCAATGCACTGCGTGAACACCCAGTTCGTGCCGAAGCTGTTGGCACCCGCCGTCGTCACCCCCAGGGCCACCAGGGTGTTGAAGACCAGCATCACCGCAAGCCTGGGCAAAAAGGCACGGTCGGGTTTGGGGGTGTCAAGGCTCAGCATGGGGTTGTGATTGTGGCGTGAAGGTGTGTTGTGCATTGCAGATCCTTTTTCTCAAACCCAGCCCAGCCATTGGCTGAACACCAGGTGGCCCAGATATCGGCTGGGCATCAGCGCAAACGCCCCTGCCACCACACAACCGGCCACGTAGAGCCGCTGCATGGCGCGCCGATGGGCCGCAATGTCGCCACGCGCCACCGATCGCAGCGCCACGTACAGCAGCCGCGTCGTCAACGGAATGAACAGATGCAGCGGCGTGATGCCCGCCCAGTTGGGTAAGTCGTGGCTGCGGATAAAAAAAGCCGAGGCCGCTGCAAGCCCCATGAACGCCACCCAGGCATAACCCAACGCACGGTGTAGCTGCGGACGCTGCATGCGCCCTCTGCGTGCCCATATGGCGAATGGGCCGGTCGCCAGCGCCAGCAACGCTGCCGTCATGTGAACGGCGATAAGCGGAGAAAGAACCACAGTGAACCCCAAAAGTGCGACAGGATGAACCGCACTTTGCAGGGCCCAGCCGCCACGATCGAGCGCTTTGCGACGACCTGCATTTTGACGACCGTGAATCGACATGGAGCCGCTGCAGTGTGTGTTTGCCCAGCCGCGGCTCGGGCCAATTTGTTAAGCCGACCTGTCAACGTTAGCGGGTGGCTCACGCAGCCCACGCGCAGCACAACGCTCTCTTTCTTTGCACAAAACTTTTCCCGCGTGGCCTATTGGCTGGTAGTTTCTCGCGAATATCAGCTCACATTTCGCTCGATTAGATTGATTCTCGGAAATTTGAAAAAACCAATAAAAGCGTTTCAAAAAAGGCGGCGACCTTGACGTAACCAATTCACGGCAAAACACAACATCTATCAATCAGTCGACATATCAGGATGCATCGTTTTTTTGCATCAAATGCTAGATTGAAATCGCAATTCAGAAATCAATTTCAACAGCAGAAGCTTTGCATGATTTTTCGTGCAAAGCCTGCACCCAACCTCTTACCAAGAGGCATCTTCCGCTATTGATTTGAGTTGCAACGTTGACTGCCAGAAGGAGCATCACGGTCGAATGAGCCTATTGGTATTTCGAAGTGAGTGCATTCATTAAAACGTCTTCATTCAAAACATTCAATATATGAGCACACCCTCTTTTAATTTCACAATCTCATATCCAGGCAATCTGTTGGAGCAGAGTTTTCTGGACCTCACTGTGACCAACAGCAGCATTTTTCCGGCTGGAACGGTATTGGATGCATGGTGCCTGGACAAGAGTATTGATGTGAGCCCGGGCCAAACCTACACCGGTTATGTCTATTCAGCGTATGAGCCGCCG